>CAIYXP010000045.1 GCA_903930145.1 uncultured Methylococcaceae bacterium | reverse complement strand
GGCGGTGGACAGCGTGACACTAAAAATTTCATTGTTTTCATAAAGGGTGTCGCCATTGACCGCAATGTCGAAGCTCTTGCTGGTTTCGCCGGGTGCGAAGGTGAGGATGCCGTTGGCAGCCACATAGTCGGAGCCAGCGGTTGCGCTGCTTGTGCCGCTCTTGCTGTCATAGGTCGCATAATTAACGGTGACTGCCGAGCTTGCCGCCGCCGACAGCGTT
This sequence comes from uncultured Methylococcaceae bacterium, assembly GCA_903930145.1. GTDB lineage: Bacteria > Pseudomonadota > Gammaproteobacteria > Methylococcales > Methylococcaceae > Methylumidiphilus. Next base: position 19,704 of record CAIYXP010000045.1, on the reverse strand, counting down.
GCCGTTAGGGTAAGGTCGCTGGTCCCTGCATTGCCCTCAGCAATACTCAGATTTGATGGTGACAGGCTGATGACGGGCGGCAAAGCATCGTCATTGGTAATGGTGGCTGTAGTGCTGATGCTAGTGGCGAAATTTTCAAATATTGCCCCAGAGGCGGAGGACAGGGTGATGCCAAAAGTCTCATTGTTTTCGTTAACGGTGTCACCATTCACCGCTATGTCGAAGGTTTTGCTGGTTTCGCCGGGCGCGAAGGTGAGGACGCCGTTGGCGGCCACATAGTCGGAGCCTGCGGTTGCCTTGCTGCCATAGAACCCAAAGCTGTCATAAGTCGAATAGTTGACGGTGACTGCCGAGCTTGCCGCCGCCGACAGCGTTGCCGTCAGGGTGAGGTTGCTAGTTCCCGCATTGCCTTCGGTGATGCTTGGATATGACGGTGACAGGTTGATGATGGGCGGCGAAGCATCGTCATTGGTAATGGTGGCCGTGGTGCTGATGCTGGTGGCATGGTCAGCAAACACCGCGCCGGATGCGGAGGACAGGGTGACACCAAAAAACTCATTGCCTTCGTAAAGGGTGTCCCCATTCACAGCAATATCGATGGTCTTGCTGGTTTCTCCGGGAGCGAAGGTAAGGACACCGTTGGCAGCCACATAGTCGGAACCAGCTTGTGCATTAAAATTATAAGTCGCATAGTTGACGGTGACCTCCGAGCTTGCCGCTGCCGACAGCGTTGCCGTCAGGGTGAGGTTGCTCGTACCTGCATTGCCCTCTGTGATGCTCGGATTGGGCGGTGACAGACTGATGACAGGTAGCAGACTGGCATCATCGTCCATGATGGTGACCGTGGTGGGGATGTAGCTGAGATTGCCCGTAAACACTGCGCCAGAGGCGGTGGACAGCGTGACACTAAAAATTTCATTGTTTTCATAAAGGGTGTCGCCATTGACCGCAATGTCGAAGCTCTTGCTGGTTTCGCCGGGTGCGAAGGTGAGGATGCCGTTGGCAGAAACATAGTCGGAGCCTGCGGTTGCCTTGCTGTCATAGGACCCAAAGCTGTCAGAGGTCGCATAGTTGACGGTGACTGCCGAGCTTGCCGCCGCCGACAGCGTTGCCGTCATGGTGAGATTGCTGGTCCCTGTGTTGCCCTCGGTGATGATCGGATAAAACGGTGACAGGCTGATGATGGGCAATGGACTGGCATCGTCGACCATGATGATGGGAAAATTGTTGTTGTTGCCGACATTAAAGATGGCAGAACCGACAAAATACCCGGAAGAGCTGGATGACAGCATGGTGCCACCAAAACTCTCATAGTTTTGGTTAGAGGTTATGGCGCCGTTGGTAACCGCATAGTCACCGGGGACTTCCGAGACAACCCCCGTAGAGGGAATTAACGTCATGGTTAGGATGCCGGCGACTTCATAACCCTCAGCGACGCTCGGATTTGACGGTGACTCGCCGATAACAGGCGGCGAGTCTACATTTTCACCGCTGATAAGTTTTTCATTAGCAGGACATGCGATCATAACCTCTCCCTCTTGAAGTTTTTAAAAATGGAATTATATATTAACCTTCAAAATTTTGTGAAATTATTAATTTTCATTGATAGTAGCTTAGTGGAAATTGTCTATACGCCAAAAACAACAATAGCATGGATTTAGCCGTTCAATGTCGCCATGTTTTTGTTTTGTCAATAACCCATTATCGTCGGGTAGAGTTCATCATCACCCTAATTGCCTTTAGCCAACCAAGCATTAATCGTTTCCAAACTTTCGCGTGACAGACTACCGGCCCACAGGCGCAAGGCGGTTAATGAACGGATGTACACATACCGTGCGCGGGCATGTTCAAATCGTGCTTTTAATAAGTTTTTCTTCGACTCCAGCACCGCCACGATGGTGGCAACCCCCAGTTCGTAACTGCGCTGCTGCGCATCCCTTGCTTTTTCCCGTGCCTCCACTTCCCGGCGGGTGGATTCGATCCGCGCCCTGCCTGCTTTGGCATCCAACCACGTCGTGCGGGTTTGGCGTTCGACTTCCCTGGACTTCTCTGCCTTCTTTTCCCTGGCAATCTGGAAGCGGGCAACTGCATCCCTAACGGTAGCCTCAATACCTCCGCCAGAGTAAATCGGAACATTGAGTTGCAAGCCGACATTCCCAACCGTGTAGCGCGGTATTTGGCGGTTGTCGAAGCCCCCGTTGTCGGCATAGGTTTCCGACAGCAGTAGCGCAAGCTGCGGCAAATGTTCGGCCCTGGCGCTGGCAATGATCTTGTCGGCGGCATCAATGGCATATTGCAGCGCGATGAGTGTCGGGTTTTTCTGGGTGGATTCGACCACCCAGTCGTCCGCCTTCCCCGGCACCTCGGGCAGGACATCGTTGGCAAGCGGGGCGATGTGATTGACCGGGACACCGGCCAGCTCCCTAAGCTTTTCCAGCCCGATCTGCTGGGTGTTGTCGATTTCGATTTCATGAGTCAGCAGGGTTTGGTAGTAAGCCTCGACTTCCAATAAGTCCGTCACCGGAGCCAGTTGCAATTCTTGCATACGCCGGATGCGTTTGATGTCGCCTTCGGTCAACGCCTTTTCGCCCTGAATGGCGTTCAGCTCGTCAATCGCTTCCAGCACGAGGAAATAGCGCTCGACCAAATCGGCGGCTACGGCATTGTGGGTTGCCAACAATTCCAGTTCGGCTTGCTGTATCACCGACCCGGCCCCCTGCAAACGCAAGTAGCTCGGCAAGTCAAACAGGGTCTGGCGGGCTTGGATGAATCCGCGAGAGCCTTGGTAGCTCGTTTGGTCAACAGTCTGCCTGGAGACGGCGGTGGCCGGGACAACCTGTGTCATGTCGCTCCACATCAGGTTGCCGATGGCCGACACTTGCGGCAATAATTTACTGACGGCTTGGTCTTTTTGCGCCTTGGCTTGCTCGACCATGTATTCCTTGCCCAACAAGCTTGGGTTGGTGGCAAGGGCTTGGTCGTAAAGTTCGAGCAGATCGGCTGCGGGGGCGGCTGTCGAGCAACCTAGAAGTAGTAAGGCGAGTAAGACTCTGAACGACTTGGGCATGGCCACTCAATCTTCGATGAAAGACCGGGCAAAGGTATCGGTCAACGGGCGCGACAGATATTGCAATAAGGTTCGCGCCCCCGTGTTAATCAACACCTCGGCGGGCATGCCCGGAACCAGTTCAAGGTGTTGCTCCGCCAAGTGGCGCAAACCTTCCGGGGTCACTTCCACCCTTGCCAGATAATATGACGGTTTATCGGGTCTGGACTCGTCCACCAATTTATCGGCGGACAAGCCCACCAGCCTGCCTTCCATCTTGGGGGTTTCCCGCGATTTGAAGGAACTGAAACGGACCTCGGCAGTTTGGCCGACCTTGACGCGGTCGATGTCTATGGGCGACACCTGTGCCTCGACGATCAATTTCCCGTTTTGTGGGACAATGTCAAGCATGCGCCCACCGGGTGCGATGACCGCGCCCAAGGTATGCACCGTCAAACCCAGTACCATCCCGGCATCGGGGGCGGTGATGACCGTGCGTTTGACGGTGGATTCCAAGGATTGGATTTTTTCCCGCACTTCGGACAAATTGGCTTCCACTTCGCCCATTTCCTTGGCGACTTCGCGTTGCAATTCCTTTTTCAGTTGCAGTATTTTGAGTTCGGTTTCGCTGATTTCGAGTTCCGTTGCGGCAATCGTCGATTGCAATTCACCCAAGTGGCCTTCGCTCTGGGCCAAATTCCGTTCCAAATCGCGGACTTTTTGCTTTTCGGTGAACCCTTCATCAAGCAGGTTTTGAAAGTCTGCCAACTCGCCCCGAAATGAATTTACCAGCCTTTCCCGGCTTTGCTTTTGCGCCCTAAGCCCGGTGACTTTGGCCCGCAATTGTTCGATTTGGCGCTGATAAACCGACATCTCGCCTTCTTGTGCCTGTCTGCGTGCATGGAAGGTCTGATTCTGCAAATGCATGGATTCCCGCACCCTGGCATCGGATTGTTGCGACAAAATATCGGCTGGGTATTGAACCTTGTCCAAACCATCCCTTTGCGCGAGCAAACGCGCTTCCCGCGAGGATAAGATGATGTACTGGCCGCGCAACACCTCCAATTGGGCGCGTGGTTGGGTGTCGTCAAGGGTAATCAGCACTTGGTCTTTGGCAACCGAGTCGCCGTCTCGAACTTGGATGGTTTTGACAATGCCGCCTTCCAAGTGCTGGACGGTTTTGCGATAGCCCTCCACCATGATGGTGCCGGGGGCCAGTGCCGCGCTGTCCAAGGGAGCCAATGCCGCCCATCCCCCAAACACGCCGAAGGCAATCAAGACGAATAGCAAGCCTAAGCGTCGGATAGGGCGGTCGTCGCCATGGGCTAGTGGTGGATTGGGTTGGGTTTGCATTTTCCTAAATTAGCCCATCAATTCCGGGTGGACGTGTTGACGGTCAAACCCAGCGAGGGGCTTAGTGGTTTGACGGGTGTCGTCGGCTTGGATGGCGATGCCGGCGGAAACAGTTTGGCAAGCGCTTCATCCCTAGCCCCATAAAATGCCAATTGACCGTTGACCAGCATGGCTATCTTATCAGTCAGGCTAAGAATATTGGGCCGATGGGTGATGATGATGACGCTTGCGCCTTTTTTCTTGAGATTCGCCAAGGTGACCATCAGCGCTGCTTCACCCGCTTGGTCAAGATTGGAATTAGGTTCGTCCAAGACGATCAGTTTTGGCTCGCCATACAAGGCTCTGGCAATGCCGACCCGCTGCCGCTGCCCGACAGACAGCAATTGCCCGTTGCCGGCCAAGCGGGTTTGATAGCCGTCCGGCAAATGTTGCACCATCTCGTGAATACCCGCCGCCTGTGCCGCCGCCACGACCTTTTCCGGGTCGATCTCGCCAAAGCGGGCGATGTTTTCCCTGATCGTACCGTCAAGGAGTTCCACATCTTGGGGCAAATAGCCGACATAGGTGCTGAGTTGCGCCCGATCCCAGTGATGAATCTCGGTGCCATCCAAGCGGACGCTGCCAGTCACAGGCAGATAGATGCCGAGTATCGCCCTTGCCAAGGTGGATTTTCCCGAAGCACTGGGACCGATAAGCCCCACCAACATGCCCGGATCGATCACTAAAGAGATGCCTTTAAGGATGGGGTGCTGGATGCCCCCCGGGGCAATCGATACGTTGTCCAGCCGTATCTCGCCTTTGGGGGCTGGCAAAGTCATGGGTGTTTGCCGGTTTGTGATTTGCGCCAGCAAGATGTTCAACCGCCCATAGGATTGGCGTGCCGCTTGAAACCCCCGCCAACTGGCAATCATCAAATCCAGCGGAGCCAAAGCCCGGCCCAGCAGGATAGAACCGGAAATCACCAACCCCGGCGAAATTTGTTTGTGTATCGCCAAATAAGCGCCCAAACCCAACACCAAGGATTGGACGGTCATGCGGAAGGTTTTCGACAAGGCGGTAATCAGGCCACCCTTGGCGCTGGCTTGGGCTTGCAGGGCGATGACGCTGAGTTGCTTTTGCTGCCAGCGCTGGCGCATGTGCGGCAGCATGCCCATGACTTCTATCGCTTCGACATTGCGCAAATTGCTTTGGGTCAACTGGTTGGCTTCGATGGTCTCTTTGTTGGCTTGGTTGAGGTTGGCCCGTGTCGACACTTCGTTCCAAATCGCAAGGCCAATCAGCACGAAGGCGGACACCACCGCCGTCACGCCGAACCAGAAGTGAAACAAGAACATCAGGGCAAGGTAGATCGGCAACCAAGGCGCGTCGAAAAACGCAAACAAGCCGTTGCCAGTCAAAAACTGGCGCAGTTGCAGCAAGTCGCTTAACGGCTGTGCCGAGGCGGTCTTGCCCCCGCTGGCCAAGGCGAGCGTAAAAATCGAATTGAACACCCGCTCGCCGAGCAACTGATCCAAGCGGGTGCTGGTGGTGATGAGTATCTGCGAGCGTATCCATTCCAGACCGCCCATGACCAAGAACAAGAACACCACGATCAAGGTCAGCATCAGCAGCGTTGATTCGCTGTTACTGGACAGAACCCGGTCGTACACCGCCAGCATGTAGATGGAAGGGACCAGCAACAGCACATTGACGAACAGGCTGAAGAAACCTGCAAAGAAAAATGACGACTTGCACGAGCGCAACGCCTTGCCCAACTCGGACTCGGCTTTCAGGGGCGATGATCTTGATTCATTCAACATCGCACTGGCTCGACTAAATGTTGTAAAGCATTATTGAGTAAAGGAAAGAAGGAAGGAAGGAAAGTCAATGCCTCAAGTATAAACCATTACCATACAAGCTCAAGCCCGCATCGCTTTTTTCTATATGTGTAAAATTTTTTAATGCGATAATAAGGCATAGGGTATTGTACCCGAATCGTTGTCAAGCCCGTCAGGAGCAAACACGAAAAGTGATGAATCATAGCGTTATTGACCCTGCACTGATGGATGCGATTGCTCTTGAGGATGGAAACTCCTGTCGAAAAGCACAAACTTAAATCCTACTCATTAATTGAAAACAAACCTTTTGATTAGTATCGCCAGAACGCTAGACAACAGCACCGGAAGCCTCATCAAAGCTGGCTGATTTATTTCGGCTTACTCAACGGGATTGAATCGGAACGGGGATGGATAAAATCGATTTAATTGGAATTATTCATTGTGGCGCAACACCCTCAGGCATCACGCCACATGAAAAGCATCGTCGGAAAAAGCCAGGATTTAGCTTGCGCTAAATCGGCACAGCTTAATTTTCAGCAACGATGAGGACGGGCGCGGTTCCTGAGCTTTTCAGCCCTATCGCACTGGCAGCCCCTGATGACAGGTCGGCTATCCTACCGCGACGGAACGGGCCACGGTCGGTGACTCGTGCTATGACGGATTGATGGGTTCTCAGATTGGTAACGCGAACGACCGTTCCCAGTCTCAATGTCCGGTGGGCCAGTGTATGTAGGGAGGGGTTGAACCGCTCGCCGCTGGCTGTTCTGTGTCCGGCAAAGCCTGGCCCATACCAACTGGCCATGCCTTTCTGCTGGAATGAGATTCGATGCAGTTCGCTGGATTGATTTTCGCCGAATTCGTTTGACGGGTTGTCACTGATTAGGCTGGTCTGATTTTCGCCGTTTGAGTTAGTCTCTTCATCGGCGAAGGTGATGGTTGGCAACAAAAATGCCAAAAGTAATGCTAATGTTTTCATAATTTTACCTCAGTTTAGAACAAATTTCTCTCTTGCCCAATATTCATCGTGACATAAAGGGTCTGGACTTAGCTGGGTCTACTCCTATGGTGGTGGTTTAAAAAAAAAATCGGTTTCAGTATTGGGTTTGGATTTTCAGTAAAATATCCAAACTCAATGCCGCAACTGTCGTACATCTAGTTGATGCAACACCCAAAAAAAATAGCCATTCCTTGGCTATAACGTTTGGAGATAGCAAAAAAAACTGTGTGCAATGAACCTCTAGCTTGGCTGCCACTTTAAATGAAAGCAACAGATAAGTAAAATCAGTATTAATTCTGCTATCCATCATAATTATTGATGGATAATCGGGCCATGTCAAGCCCAACCATGAGACTTCACAGTATCAAACACACAAAATGACATTTTCTAGGCTTCTTGCCGTAGGTTCAACCCCGTCTTTGCTTTATCATTCACATCTTAAAATCTATAAGATCAGAGGGGCTTTGCAGATATGAACGAACATTATGATGTGATCATCGTCGGTGGCGGGATGGTGGGGGCAACCTTGGGATGTGGCTTGGGGGGCAGCCCTCTTCGCGTGGCCGTATTGGAAGATGCGCCACCACCGGACTACGATCCGGGTCAGCCGCACGACCTGCGCGTTTCAGCGGTGAGCATCGCATCGGCGAGCATTTTCAAAACCATAGGCGCATGGCAAGGCATCACGGCACGGCGCTTTTGCCCCTTCCGGCGGATGAGGGTCTGGGAAGATAGGGGGGATGTCGAATTCCGTAGCGAAGACATTAGTGAGTCGGTGTTGGGTTATATTGTTGAAAACCGCATTATCCAATTGGCTTTGATGGATCGCTTGAAGGCATTCGACAACATTGATTTTTTATGCCCGGTGAAAACCCAGTCCATCGATTACTCGGCAGGGCAGTCCAGCGTAAAGCTTGAGGACGGGCGCACACTTACTGGGCGTTTGCTAGTGGCGGCGGACGGCGGCTTTTCCCGCGTCAGGCAAGCGGCGGGCATGGGAGTGCATACTTGGGATTATGAGCAACATGCCTTGGTGTTGACGGTGGAGACTGGTTACGATCAGCAGGACATCACTTGGCAAAAATTCACCCCCACTGGGCCTCTGGCTTTCCTACCCTTGGACGGGCCGAATGCATCCTTGGTATGGTACAACACGCCGGAAGAGGTCAAACGTTTGAAGGCATTGCCTGACGAGGATTTAATGCAAGAATTGTTGGCGACTTTCCCGCCAGTCTTGGGCAATATCGCCAAGATTGTGTCGCGTGGCAGCTTCCCATTGCGTCGCCAACATGCATTAAGCTATGTCAAAGAGGGTGTGGCGCTGATTGGCGATGCCGCCCACATGATCCACCCACTCGCAGGGCAAGGTGTCAACATCGGCTTGTTGGATGCTGCGGCATTGGCACAAGTGTTGGTTGCCGCCAAAGCCGATTCCAAAGACATTGGCGCTGGCCCGGTTTTGCAGGAATACGAGAAAATGCGTCGCCAGAACAATCTGCTGATGATGACGACGATGGATATGTTCTACCGCGTGTTTGGCAATTCCCAACTGCCGTTGAAACTACTCCGCAACATCGGTTTAGGTTTAGCCGAACGCATCGCCCCGGCGAAAAAGCTGGCGATGAAATATGCCATGGGTTTGGGTGGGCAATTGCCCAGATTGGCGAGGGGCGAGACGATAGTTAGGTAAGTGTTTAGTTGAGTGTCGGCTCTTGGAGTGCAAGGCTTGCCTTGCTGATACTTTTGCGGCAAAGGATTGCCGCCAGATGGAATTGCAATGGGTCCGGTTTCTAGCCAAAGCGGAAAACTAACCTGAAAGAACCGGCTGAAGCCGGGACTACAAACGGTTATGACATGCGTAAAATCCTTAACTTAATGCCATTGACGCTCTGGCATAGGAACGACAAACTTCGCTTGAAAAGGTGACCATTGTGTATATAATGTACACAATGGTCACTAATTTGGAGGTATGCTCATGAAAACCATATCCGCCCGTGATGCCAAGTGCCACTTCGGGGAACTGATGGACACCATGCAACGTGAACCCGTACTCTTGACTAAAAACAATCGCCCTGTAGGGATTTTTATTTCCATGGAGGATGCGGCAGAAACCCTCATTGCCGAATTATTTATGGAAAAAGAGCCTGGATATGATGAGTGGTTGCAAGCCAAAGTAGGCAAAACTTTGGAAAACCTAAATTCAGGGAAAACCCAACTTAACGAACACGATCCCGTCATGGCAAGGGTTTGGCAACGCTTGCTGGAAAAAAACAAAGCGTCCACTGCTTAAGTTTTTTTTAAATCTACTGAATCAATATGGTTAGCATCTATTGGACAGATGAAGCCGAACAAGACCTAGAGTCCATACTCGATTATTACCTTGAAAATGCCAGCTTTCGAGTCGCTGAATTAGTCTATGCCCGAATCAAAGAGCAAGTCGAAGGCTTAGTGACATTCCCCGAACGTACACGGTCAGGAAGAGTCTCTGGAACCAGAGAGTATGTTTTCAACAAACTTCCCTATATTGCGATTGTGAGCATCGAAAGCGATACGGTTAAAGTTTTGAATATTGTCCACTCTGCAAAAAAATATCCAGCGAATTCGTCAATTTAGAATCACATCGTTGCCGGAAACTTGCGCAAACGAGCTTATGCCGCTTACGCTTTCGATAGTGGAGCGCCAAAGCTCGCTTTGGCAATCAAGGCAAGCCTTGACGCTCCAAAACAAGTCAAATCACCCTAGACGGCGGGAGCGGGTTCCACGCCAAGCCAATGCGCCGATGCCCATCAAACCGATGATGCCGGGTTCGGGTACGCTGCCGCCACCGCTAACATCGCCATCGCGCACGGCCCACGACGCAGAGATACCAGTGTTCTTATCGTCAATGGTCTGGGCGCCATTGTAGGCTTGGAATACATATGCGAAAGTAGTATCGGGCGCGTACTCTTTACTGAACCAGTAATTACTGTCTAACATATTCGTAAAGAACTGTTTCAAATAAGCGGAACTGTTAATGCTATTGCTTGCGGACAAACCCCCTTCGGTGTAATACAAATGCCCTAGTTCGCTGCCAGGGCAGTTGAAGGATAAACAAGGCCCGCTGCCATCGGTATTCAGCGCGTTCGGCAGCCGCCAGCCGGTGTAGCCGCCGACATTCAGGCCGGCCGCCCAGTCTTTGGCTGCTTGCCAATTCAAGGTTCCATTGGCAGCGTTTGCATTCGCCAGCCAAGTGATGTTGCGGTCGGTGTCGTACACAGCCAACCCGCCCAATCGGGAAATCAATGCGGCGGAGGCGGTGGAGGTGCAGCCCATACCTGCCAAGAGCAGGGCGGTTAGCGCGAGATTAAATTTGGTTGGTTGGTTGGTTGGTTGGTTGGTTGGTTGGTTGGTTGGTTGGTTGGTTGGTTGGTTGGTTGGTTGGTTGGTTGGTTGGAAAAATTTTCATGCCTTTTCTCGGTTTGTCAATCCGGCAAGCCCATGCGGTCGCGTCCGTCCTGAAACCGCCCCATTCCAACAACAGCAACGAGGATTCAACCAACGGCTTGTCTTTCGAGGATATATATTTTCAATAACCCGGACGCAGTTCTCTTGCTGTCCGCAGGATGGATTATAAACCTAAAGTATATTCCCACGGCAATGAAATATGACCAATCAGCAATTCTCATTATGAGTCTAAGAGGATATTGTTAAACCGTCATTTCGGCATGGATGCCGAAATCCAGGCCATGGAGGGTTTACAAGGCATTGATTCAGGCAAATTTCCTCGGCTGGTTTTACGTCCTTGTGCTGGATTCCGGCATTCCCAGCCGGAATGACGAGGCTTCGCGCCAAAATGGGAATTGCTGATGACCGATGGTTCCACGCCTCGGCATCAAAGCCATTAACTTAAGCCGTTCGCGGTGAGCCTGTCGAACCATGAACAGCTTAACTGCCAATAAGTAGGGATTTTTCCGTTCGCCCCCATTCGGCAAGCTCAGAACAGGCTTCGACAGGCTCATGGCGAATGGAAAAATCCTTAAGTTAATGGCAGTGATGCCAGGACGCTGGAACGATCAAATTTTCTTTTCAAACCTCCCAAACCTCCACAATATCGTTGGCAATAACAGCAAGTTAAGTAAGGTGGACGAGGCTAGACCACCGACAATAATCGCCGCCATCGGACCCATGATCTCGCGGCCCGGATTGTCACTGTTCAATGCAATCGGCAGCATCGCCAAAGCGGTGACCAAAGCCGTCATCAGGATTGAGGGTAGCCTTTCGCTGGCTCCTTGAATCACCGTTGCCAGATTCCAAGCTTTACCTTCAACCTCGATCAAATGGCGGTAGTGGGAAATCAACATGATCGCGTTGCGGACGGTGATGCCAAACAGCGTCACAAACCCCACCATTGAGCCAACGGATAAGGTATCCCCACTGACTAACGCCCCCATCAACCCGCCCACCAAGGAAAATGGCAAATTCACCAAGGTCAAAAGGGTATTGCGCAGGTTGCCGATGGCGATATAGGTCAGCAGCAGGATTGCCAAGCCGACCAACAAGGCATGAGCGACAAGCTCACTACGGGCTTCGCCCTGTTCCACCGACGCGCCGGTGAATTCAGGATGCATGCCTAATGGAAAGTCGATTTCACCGACACTGCGTTGTTCCAACTCTTTGAGGAAAGAATCCAAGTCTCGGCCCTCCACATTGCACGTCACCGTCTGCACCCTTTGTCCGCCACGGTGCAAAATATTGTAACGACCTGAAATCTGTTGAATGTCGGCTACTTCGCGCAACGGAATCATCGTGCCTTCGGGAGTGCGCAAAGGCAATTCGGCAACGCTTTCCAAGCGGCTGCGATGATCCGGGTCTAGAATCAAGCTGACATCGAAATAGCGGTTATTCTCATAAAATCTACCGACAACCCGTCCGTCATAGGCCAGTTGCAATGCGTCCGCTGCCACCAGTGGCCTGATGCCAAAGCTTGCCAAGCGTTCCGGCAGCAAGCGGATTTGCAAAAGGGGTGCATTCAGCGGCGAGCGTAGTTGCACTTCGCTAGAACCTTTGATTTTTCGGATCAACTCGGCAATTTCTTGTGCCTTGGCATCGGCGCTTGCCAAATCGCCGCCATAGAGATTGACCACCACCGGCGAGGTGTAACCGGAAATGGTTTCATCCACCCGTTCGGTCAGAAACGTGTTGGCCTCGAAGCTTAAGCCTGGGAATTCCTCCAATAATTGACGCAGTTGGTCCAACACTTTTTGTTGCCCTGCGCCATCCAAGGGCTTGAGCCTCACTTCGTATTCACTGTAATGGCTGCCGTAGGTGTCAGCCCCACGCTCAGCCCGACCGGCCCATTGTGAGACCGATTCCACACCGGGAATTTTCAGAAACCGCTTGGTCAACTCCCCGCCCATGCGTAGCGATTCTTGCAAGGAGGTGCCAGGGGCTGCACTGGTGTGGATGATATAGTGGCCTTCACGCAATTGTGGCAAAAAGTCGCCGCCTAGTTTGGGTGCGAACCATAAGCTTGCTACCAAGACAATTGCGCTTATTATCAAAGTTGTCAATGGTGCATTGGCGGCGCGTTGCAATAATCCCTCGTAAAAGGGCTGGATATACCGGATCAAAGGCGGTTGCTGGGTTTGATAAGCACTTTCCGAGCGTTTGCCTAATAACAGGTAACAAAGGGCTGGTGTCACCGTCAGTGCTGTCAACAATGACAATAGGATGGCGAGAATGTAAGCTTGCCCTAAAGGCGCGAACAGCCGTCCCGCCACTCCACCTAGGGTCAACAGTGGCATAAACCCCAAGGCCACAATGAAACTTGCATAGACCACCGACCCGCGCACCTCCATGGAGGCTTTGAACACCACCCGGGCAGCCGTCAAAGGTTTCGGCTGGACGCGGTTTTCCCTGAGTCTGCGGAAAATATTTTCTGTATCAATGATGGCATCATCCACCACTTCGCCCAACGCAATCGCCAAGCCGCCCAGCACCATAATATTTAGGTTGACACCACAGGCCAATAAGACGACCACAGCACCGAGCAAGGACAGTGGAATCGCCAAAGCGGAAATGAAAGCGGTGCGGACATCGAATAGGAACAGGTAAAGCACGGCGATCACTAATAAACCACCTACGATAAGATGACCGCCAAGGCTTCGGATGGATCTCTCGATATAATCGGCGGGACGAAATAGGCGTGGATTGAGCTGGATATCCTGTTTACCGAACAATTGACGGAATTCTTCCAACACAGTTTCCACCCGCCGGGATACACCTAGGGTATTGGCACCATATTGACCGATGACCATCATCACGATGGCTGGCTGGCCGCCGATGGCGGCTGCACCGATGGGTGGGAGGGGTGCATCAGTGATCGTCGCCACATCCCCTAGCGTCAGGTTGACACCGTCTTGCCTAGTCAACACCACTTGGCGCAAGGATTCAGCCGCATCAGGAAGGCCAGCCAGTTGCAAACTAATGCGCTGGTTGCCGTTCTCCACAAAACCACTCCCACGCATACCGGTTGCCTGCTCGGCTGCGGATAATACTTCGGACAGGCTCAAACCATGGCGGCGCAGACTGTCTGGATGCAATTGAATTTGCAATTGCCGGATTTCGCCGCCGAACACATTGACATCGGCTACCCCGGGCACGGCGAGGATTCTGGGAGTCAAGGTCCAGTCTGCCAGTGTCCGCAATTCCATCAAACTCCGGCTAGGCGAGGAAAGCCCTATGGTCAATACCGTGGCTGAGGAAGATGATAAGGGAACCATCAATGCTGGCCCAATGCCGGGAGGGAATATGCCTTGCAAACCGGCAAGGCGCTCCCCCGCCCGTTGCCGATCCAAGTGAATGTCGGTATTTTCCTCAAACACGACGGTGACCACGGACAAGCCTTGCAGCGACTCGGAACGGATCGATTGCAGGCCGATAAGCCCCGAAAGGCTTTTTTCAACAGGCAAGGTGACGAGTGCTTCCACTTGCACCGGGCTGAGACCGGGGGCTTCGGTCTGGACGATCACCCGCTTGGCGGAAAATTCGGGAAATATGTCCAGACTGGCGGTTTCCAGCCTCCAAACTCCGTAGCCTAGCAATAACAGGGCAAGGGCGATGACGACACCGGGGCGAAGCACGGAAAGGCGCACAATCGAAGATAGCATCAGTCGTCGTCGCTTTTCGGCGTATTGCGCCGTTGTTCCTCAGACAGCAACATCTGCCCGCCGACCACCACCGCTTCTTCACCTGCCGTAAACCCGTCAGCCACCCACCACTCGCCCCCCTGTTCGCGGTGATGGCCCACCTGTCGCCGGACAAAGCCATCATCGCCTGATTTTACAAACACCCAGGGACTACCCTCATGCCAGACGATGGCGGAGAGGGGAATAGCCACTCCCTTGACAGTCTGTTCCGACTGCGGTATCCAAGCATCCAGTCTCATCCCGGTGCGCAAACCATGGGCGGATGATTCGAAAAACCAAGTTTCGCCTTGAGTGGATTCCTCAGTTTTTGGCGCGGGGGCGATCAATCTGGCAGGTCGGGATTTGCCCTGCTCACCGCTGGGTGCGATGCTGATGGCATGGAAATGATCGTGCAGTGATTGTTGAGCCGGAAGCGCAATCAGCACCAAAACATGGGCATGATTGAGCAGATTTTGAAACAATCCCGATTCTGCTTCAACGGCTTGCTTGAACAACTCAGCCCCCCAGCTTTGCAAGGCTTCCTCACGGACTTCACGGATATGCCGCAAGGCTGCCTGTTGACGGGCAAGGTCTGCCGCTAACTGGGATTCGGCCTGTATCAAGTCACGGGTGGCGATGATGGATTCCCGGTGCAGGGTTTCCAAGCGATCATGGTTTTTTTGCGCCACGCTGAGGGCGGCCTCGGCAATCGCGAGTTCGGATTGTGCGGTTCGGTAGCGTGAGCGCAGGTCCAGCAACGGACGGATGTCCAGCACTTTGCCATAAGCCAGTGATTCGGTTCGCATAGCCACTGCCGAAAGAGTCTTGGTCTTCAAACCACCCAACTGTTGCCGATCCGGGCTTAATGTAACCCGAAAACCTGCCGGTTCCGTTAAATTTCCAGCCTTGGTATCCGGTGACAAGGCTTGGGAGTGCTTTGGCCTTGCGGAGGGCTTGTCATCGTCATCATCGGCAGCAGATAGGTTCCACCAAAACAAAGTGCTTGCCAATAAGGCGACGCACGGCAAAACTTGCAAAATGTGTCGGGCTATAGGCATTATCTAGTGGCTTGAAATGGCGCAGTGTCCTAAGTCATATGGCATAAGAGCGAACATTGGGTTATCCTGTATCACTAAATTTAAGCGCATATCGCGCATGGCCCAATGAGAGCATTGTATCAATCATCGGACTAAACTTCAGGCGAGGCTGCAGATGTATTGTCGTTTTTGCGGAAAGGAAGTAAAAGAAAAATCGATTGTTTGTTCAGGTTGCGGCCGCCCCGTCGACGACCCAAGCAACTTGACAAAAACCCCGATTATGGGCTGGACATGGGGATTGTTGTTTGCCCTGATTTTTGTTAGTGTTTTTTTCCCCCCTATCGGATTGATATTTGGGATAAAGGGCTTATTCAGCGAAGCCACCAAAGTCAAGGCATCGGTCCTGCTGACCGTGGCCGTGTTTACAACATTGCTTTGGGCTGCACTGATTTTGGGCTTATAGCCCTTAGGTCAAAGCCATTAACTTAACAATTTTCCCGTTCGCCCTGAGCCTGTCGAAGGGTGGACGGAAAAATCCGAATCATTGACGATTAAGCCGTTCATGGCGGCATTCCCTGTGTGCGACCACAGACAAAAGCTATGCTGCCCAAGCTTATTTCCCATTTAGGCAATCCAACGTGTTTTTGTCGAATTTGTTGCCCTGTTTTACACAATCCTTGTAGGAGCGTTTGAAGGGTTCGTCGTTCACGATGGGTTTTGGTTCGACGGCATCAGATAGGGATGCCCGATATTTCAACACTAAATTTCCCCGATCTATCTGTACATCCATCAAACCCAAAGCACTCATACCCAACAAAACAAATTCATCCTGCATGGCAGGGTTGATTGCCGCTGCCACGTTGCGTATTTCAATTTTTCCCAAGGTCAGGCTGTCCAAGGTGGTCGCGTAATGGACAATGACGCCACCCCCTGTCTTAAACGGAACGGGGACTCCCTTTCGCAAACCAATTTTGTTGGCTAATTTCTCCGGCACCACGACAGTTGTCGCCCCGGTGTCGGCCAAAAACATGACATTTTTTCCGTTTATAGAGCCAAGTCCCATGATATTCCCAAGGCTATCCTTTTCCATGACATATTGGTAAGTCTCAAAGCCTTTTTCGGCGGGGATAGGCGGCGGATTGGCAGGCATTTGACGAAGTTGTTGCGCTGCGTTCACCGTCTTGGTGTTATCAATTCGGCTGGGGGCCATGGCTTGCCTAGCCGTCGTTGAAACGTCTAGGTTTGTCGGTTTGGTTGCAGGCTCGGCGAGACCTTCCGAAGATGGCCCTGACGGGTTAGGCGTGATCGCTTGGGGATTCCTGTTGCCACGGAATTGGTCATAAGCAAGGACAATGACAAAAATCAAGCTTACCCCAATAATCAAGCGCATCGGCAAGCTTGACCAGACGGAGTCTTGCTCGTAGCGAAAATTAGGGTGGCGACTGGTTTTTCCCCGATTATGATTTTTCTGTTCCAACATGTTAGCTCCCTTGAGCTTCGACGCATTTCAGGCTGGACGGCTCCTGAACGAGGCGAGATTAAAAAATAGTGCGCCTAGGTCGATACCATGGTGCAGGCCATAGACTTTGCGTTAAATCACCGACCACCGACTTAGAACGTTTGTTTCCTCAGCGACAATGGCTTAATATGCGCGCATAAACCCAACCAACCTAGGAGAAGACACACCATGAAAGAAATCATCTTTAAAACCGGCGAAGCCACCGTATTCGCCGCTGAAGGCCAGTACACCGATGCCATGCCGGAAATCCTCATCGGCAGCGTTGACGGCCCTGTTGGTCAGGCATTTGCCAATATGATGGCCCAGAGCGCGGGCCACACGGCCATGTTTGCCATCCGCGCCTGCAATCAAATGGTACGCCCGGCCACCATGATGGTGCCTAAAGTCACTATTAAGAATAGCGCAACTATCAACCTTTTGGGGGGTGTTGTGCAAGTGGCCACTGCTGACGCGGTGCTGGATTGCGTCATCGAGGGCATCATCCCACGCAAGCAGGTGGACCATATCTGTATCATCAGCCTGATTTGGCTTGACCCGCAAGCCGTCAAAGACCCCAATTTAGACGAGAAAGACTTGTACCGTACCAACTACGAAGCGACCAAGCTTGCCATCAAGCGCGCCCTCAACGATGAACCCACCATTGACGAACTGATTCAGAACCGCCACAAAATCAAACATGAAATGTTTGACCCGGAGGCTTGATTCCCCCTCTTTACCTCGCTTTCGTTCTGAATGGAAAGGGAGCGAGGTACATCCTATCGATCATCAACAAGCAAAACTACCCTAAGTCGTCGATTCCTGTATTCGGCGGCATATCGAGTCATTCCAGCGTTCAAACCCTCCCAATCTAATTGAGCATTTTAATGCAAAATTTCCTTCAATTGATATATTTCTCAATTATCATCATTGCACCTGTTCCATTGGTTTTGCTGGCGATTTCCTCCTCACAAAATAATCATCAACTCGAAAATAGTATTACCCACAAAACTTTATTACTATTGGCTTATTGGTGTATATTGCAAATATCGGTTGGCTTGGCTCTTGGGATTTTTCATAAACTAACTTTTGCTTATTTGTTGTCCAGCGAATTGGTGATATTCAGCATCGGATTAGCCATGCTGCAACAAAGACACATAAGTTATTCGCCAAAAGAAATTAAATTCAAACTATATAACTCATTTAAACAGCTAAGCTTGCCTGTCATCATTACGTTGATTGGTTTTTTCTGTGTGGCAATAGCGTTGTTTATTAACCTATTGATTATTCCGATCACAGATTATGATTCTTTAGCTTATCATCTACCCATAATGGCGCACTGGTATCAATCAGGTTCTTTCGATATCACTGAGCAATGGAAAAACCAGATACAAAGCACGTATCCTTATAACTGGGAAGTTTTTAGTACGCTACTATTGTTCCCATTTCAAGAGGATTTGGCGGTCTCAATCCCTAACTTCATAGCATGGTTGATATTTGGGTTAGTAATTTATCGACTATGTAGAATGCTAAACCTAGAACAAACTTATAGCATGATTCCAGCCATACTGGTTATGACCATGCCCGATGTGATGAACCATATCAATACTATGCATATTGACCTTGCATTTGCAGCATTTTTCCTGCTAGGTTTGTATAGCATAATGTGTTATCAACTAACCCAACAATTCATATTCCTAGTGTTTTTCAGTGCCATTGTTGGAATGTTACTCGGAATAAAAATGTCAGGAGTGATATATGTGGCGTTGCTTATTGGTGTTTTTGGGGTATTGAAGCTTTATTCTGTGTCAATTTTGGGTCAAAAGTTTATCAATCAACAAAACTTGTGGGCAGTGGCCTTGGGTAGCTGCATTATTGTTTTTTTAGGTGGCTATTGGTATTTTAGAAACTTTATTACACTGGGGAATCCTCTAGGCTTTGTCAAAGTCGAGTTTAATCATATCGTCCTATTTCCGGGGTCGATGGAATCCGAATTCATTGCAAAAACAACATTGGCAAATATATTCGAGTTTTTCAATATATTGCATTGGAAGATGTTTATTGAACAGATATTTGAAATATTTTATTTGCCATTTGTGATTATAACCTTCTTCGTATTGGCTTTAGTTTTTAATCTAACTAAGATTATTCGTCAATCAAATAATATGCAATTGTTTGGCATCATTGGATTGGTGCTTATCACTGGGTGGCTCTATTTTACGACGCCTTATTCAGGCGATAATGGATCACATAATTGGCAAATAGATCCATGGATTAAATTTGGATTACGCTACGGTTATCCGTTTATCGGTTTATTTTCCATACTTTCGGCATATGGATTCAATTACATAAAACCACGCGATGAAAATCTTATGCTGATCACGATTGCGAGTATGTTGTTTTCGATGCAACACTCAAATATTATGCCGATCAATGGTTATTTGTCATGCTTTATACTGATAGTGTTACTGGTGGTCACAAAAACTAGGTTAGGGAGTAAGTTATCACTCCAACGATACTTAGAAAAGGAAGATAAACTGGGTGAACTTAGAAATAACACCTTACTGCTTGCCGTATTCGGCATTATCTTACTAATTATTACCCCTTTTTTGCTCAATCATATCAGACACATGAGAGGTGAGCAGAGGATTAACATTCATGGGGATGTCGTCAAATTTATCGATGCATTGCCTAGGCAAACGACCATTGGCTTTGTTTCAAGCCACAAGAGCTATCTTTTATTTGGCGATAATTATCAAATGCGGGTCAAATATGTACCCACCCAGTCAACTG
>CAIYXP010000044.1 GCA_903930145.1 uncultured Methylococcaceae bacterium | reverse complement strand
GGAAGGCACCATGGGCCAATACACTAATCCCAATGGTGGGATTTATCTGGTCGAATCCCCTGCCGATGTGGGCAAACTAGAAGTCAAAAACCCTGATAACCTGGCTTATGTGACCCAAACGACGCTCTCCATAGATGACACCCAAGCCGTTGTTGTCGCCTTGCGTGAGCGTTTCCCTAAAATCATCGGCCCGAAAAAGGACGATATTTGCTATGCCACGCAAAACCGGCAAGATGCAGTCAAAACCTTGGCTGCCGATTGCGATGTGATTTTGGTGGTGGGTTCGCCCAATAGCTCCAACTCCAACCGTCTGCGTGAAATTGCCGATAAATTGGGCAAAGGCTCCTATCTCATTGATGACGCGACCGAATTGAAACGGGAATGGGTAGAGGGTGCTAAAAAAGTAGGCGTCACTGCCGGTGCGTCCGCACCTGAAATACTGGTCAAAAAAGTCATTTCACAGCTAAAATCTTGGGGCGGTAAAATGGTGACGGAAAATGCCGGCATTGAAGAAAAAGTCGTCTTCTCGCTGCCTAAGGAATTAAGGGTGAAATAAACCTATATCTTGGAGCGTCAAAGCTTGCTTTGACCCACAAAGCAAGCTCTGAACCCAAAGCCGATAACAATAATGTCCGTGAATGGCATTAATTAAAAAAGTTTAACAAAATATAAACAGAGGTTTGATTATGGCATTAACAGCAATGGACTTGGTTGCCGCAGCAAAACAACAGATTACTGAAGTCGATGTGGCCCAAGCCAAAACCTTAGTTACTAAATCCTTAGTGCTGGATGTGCGTGAACCGGGCGAATTTGTCGCTGGTTCATTACCCGGTGCTGTTAATATCCCACGCGGGGTTTTGGAATTCAAAATCGACAGCCATCCCACATTTCAAGGCAAACAGAATGAAGACATCCTAGTTTATTGCCTGACTGGCGGGCGTTCCGCTCTGGCAGTCGAAGTGTTGCAGAAACTCGGGTGGGGCAAGACAGTCAGTTTGGCTGGCGGATTTAACGGCTGGCAACAAGCCGATGGGGAAGTCGTCACCCCAGCAGCGTAACAGCATGTCTCGTCATTCCCACGACGAACAGGAAAGCGATGGCAAGGACAGCATGCGGCTGGACAAATGGCTTTGGGCCGCACGTTTCTTCAAAACCCGCGCACTCGCCACCGAAGCCATCAACGGTGGCAAAGTTCATCTCAACGGACAACGCGCCAAGTCGGGCAAGGAAATCGGCATTGGCGCAAGACTGGAAATCAGCAAAGACCAATATACTTGGGACATCACCGTCACCGCACTGAAAGCCCAACGCCGCCCCGCCTCCGAAGCCGCATTACTCTACGAAGAAACCCCTGAAAGCCACGCCAAACGCCAAGCCGAAGTGGAACGCCGCAAGCTCATACGCGAAATGGGTGGGCAACCCGACGAACGACCTGACAAGAAAGACCGGCGGTTGATACATCGGTTTAAGAGGGAGATGGGGGAGGGTTGATACACGCTATGAGAAATAAAATGATCATTCAAGGTTACGAGGCGATGATTGCCTATGACCCAAGCATTGAAATGTATCGTGGGGAATTCATAGGGCTAAACGGAGGCGCTGACTTTTATGCCGCTAATTTAGAAGGTCTTTCCCGCGAAGGTGAAATATCACTCAAGGTATTCTTGGAAATGTGTCAGGAGGAAGGCGTTGAACCGATAAAAGCTTATTTCGACTAGTATTATATCCATAGCCCAAATGATATCCATGCTATTATTTATGTACCGAAGCAGCCGAAGGCAATATCCTAAACAAAAGCGGTTGGCTTAGGTGTAAAGTGGACTGCGAGTATATGGTAATAATCATAAAATGGAAAAAAATAAATGCAAGCGAAAGAAACAAAACTACAAGATATACTTGAAGGAACCAAACAGTATGTAATTCCTCTTTTTCAGCGAACTTATAGTTGGACAAAGCAAGAATGGGAGATATTATGGGCAGATTTAATGGAACTATGTGAAACCGAAAACCCACGGACACACTTTATTGGTTCAATAGTTAGTATGCCAACTATTTCAGTGCCTGAGGGAGTTGCCAAGTTTTTGCTAATAGATGGTCAGCAGCGATTGACGACAATATTTATCTTACTGACACTGATACGCAACAAGGCACGGGAGTCACAAAGGCAGGATCTTGCCGAGGAAATAAATAATACGTTACTTGTCAACCCTTACAAGAAGGATGGTGATTATTTTAAGCTGATGCCTACACAATATGACAGAGAAGCTTATACAAACTTAGTTTATGGTAAATCATGCGAAGGAGAAAGTCAGATTACTCAGGCGTATACATTTTTTGAAAAGAAACTAAAGCAATTATCAATAGAGCATGATAGATTAAAAAAAATTCTCACCAGTTATTTTTCAGTAGTTAGCATCGTCCTTGATACTGATGATAATCCTTATTTAGTTTTTGAAAGCTTAAATGCAAAGGGTAGACCACTTACACAAGCTGATTTGATTCGAAATTATTTTTTCATGCGGATTCATATAAACTCTCAGGATGAGGTTTATACAAGATATTGGCAACCCATGCAAACCGCATTGAAAGAAAGCCTTACTGAATATATTAGACATTTTCTGATGAGAGATGGAAATATTATCAAGCAAAATGATGTCTATTATTCGCTTAAGGAAAAAGTATCATCTAATAATGCTATAGATTATTTGAAAGAACTTAATAAATATTCTGTTTACTACGAAAAACTACTGAATCCTGAAAACGAACATCAACCAGAATTACAAAAATACTTATGGAGATTAAATAGAATAGAGGTGACGACTGCATATCCATTACTGCTAAGTATATATGGTATCTATGACGAGAAGAGACTTTGCAAAGATGACTTCTTAGAAATCTTGCAAACTCTCGAAAATTACTTGATCCGCAGATTTGTCTGTAAAGTACCGTCAAACCAACTAAACAAAATATTTCCAACAGTCTGTGTCCTTTTATCCACAACCTATCAAAACAACATAGTCAAAGGCTTGAAAGAATTGTTACAAAGCAGGGGCTATCCAAAAGACATTGAATTTTTTAACCGCTTTAAGGAGGCAAAATTTTATGGTGCTGGAGATAGGCAGTTAAAAACTAAACTTATTCTTGAGACTTTTGAAGAAAGCTTTGCACACAAAGAGGTATTATCATTTGATTGTTTAACCATAGAGCATGTTATGCCTCAGACCCTGTCCGAATGGTGGAAAACACACTTAGGAGAGAATTGGGAGGAAACTCATGAATTATATTTGCATACAATAGGGAATTTGACATTAACGGGGTATAATTCAGAGTTGTCAAATGATGATTATCCTACAAAACAACTGAAATATATAGATAGTCATTTAGAATTAAATAAATATTTTACCACTCATTTATCTTGGTCAAGCTCGGAAATTGAATTGAGATCGGAAGAATTAGCAAATTCAGCCCTAAAAATTTGGAGTTATTTCGGAGAAAAAAGCAGCACAATTTCAGATACAAAACAAGTTACCGGCAAAACCCCAGTCAGCCTTATTATTTTAGGGCAACAATTTGACGTTAGCTCATGGCGTGATGTCTTGGAACTTACATTTAACACGATAGCAGACTTAGAATCTGATAAGTTTTTAATTATTGCACAAAGCTATCCTTATTATCTAGGCTTAGATAAGAACAAATTTAGGGCTGTGCGTCAGCTACAAAATGGCTATTTTATTGAAGTTAACCTATCAGCTCAAAGCATACAAAAAATTTGTTCCCAAGCAATAGATACCGCTGATCTTACAACTAATGACTGGATCGTCAATGTAAAATAATAGTGGCTAAAGAAATGTCCTACAGCGACTTCTCTCTCAAACAAATCAAAGAAAAATTAAAACTGGAAATTGTCGAAAATCAAGACTTGTTTTCGGCAATAATCGAGTTGCCGGTAAGTGATCTGTTGTCGGCAACCCTAAAATACAATATCCCTCTTGCCATGGCTGTTGGCACAGAAAAAGCCCGTTCAGAGCTTATCATATCGAATATCTTGTTAGAGGTCAGGAAGATATTGAATAACCAAGTTAGTCTATTTTCGGGAGTCATTTTCGATGTTGACAAGGAAAGAGGACTTGCAGGATTTTGTGATTTTATCATCAGCCAATCACCCGAACAGTTTTATCTGAGCGCCCCTATCATTACCGTCGTTGAAGCCAAGAATGAGAATATTGTCGGGGGTTTAGGGCAATGCGTAGCTGAAATGTATGCATCAAGTCTATTCAATGAAAAGGAAGGTTTGCAACTTCCTGCGGTATTTGGTGCGGTTACGACGGGAAATGCTTGGAAGTTTCTCAAACTTGAGCAAAATACCGTTTATATTGATATTAAAGATTACTATATTGACAATGTCAGTAAAATCGTTGGTATTTTGGTAGAAATGGCGAAACTTAATACCTAGGGAAAGCGATGAGTCATATTAAACATTCACGTCCGTATGACTGGATTTCGGCACTCCCTGCCAGAATGACGAGTTTCTATATTCATGCGATTACCATGGCATGAACACCCCACCCCGCACCATCTACACCGTCACCGAACTGAATGGCTCGGTGCGTTTATTACTGAGTAGCCATTTCGGCACGATCTGGGTTGAGGGCGAAATCTCCAACCTCGCCCTGCCCTCCTCTGGTCATTTGTATTTCACCCTGAAAGATCAAGATGCCCAAGTGCGTTGCGCGTTGTTTAAGGGTTCAGCCCGAAGCTTATTGTTCAAACCTGCCAACGGAATGAGGGTGCTGGCGAGAGCGCAAGTGGGGCTGTACGAACCACGCGGCGAATATCAGTTAATCGTCGATTATTTGGAAGAAGCCGGTGACGGGGCGTTACGCCGGGCGTTTGAAATATTGAAAGCCAAACTGGCCGGCGAGGGCTTGTTTGACACGAAGCGTAAGAAACCCATTCCAGTCCCACCCCGATGCGTGGGGGTCATCACTTCCCCGACGGGCGCGGCAGTGCAAGACATTCTGTCCGTGTTGAAGCGCCGCTTCCCTGCCCTGCCCGTCATCGTGTTTCCAGTCAAAGTTCAAGGCAATGAAGCCAAGCACGAAATTGCCCGTGCCATTGCCTTGGCCGACCGTTTGCAACAATGCGATGCCTTGATCTAAGCCCGTGGCGGTGGTTCGCTGGAAGATTTATGGGCTTTCAACGAGGAAATCGTCGCAAGGGCAATGGCGGCTTGCTCAATCCCCATCGTCAGTGGAGTTGGGCATGAAACAGACCTGACCATTGCCGACATGGTAGCAGACCTACGCGCACCCACGCCGACAGCCGCTGCCGAAGCCATAAGCCCTGATTCTGGCGAATGGTTGGGGCGGTTTATTCGCTTGGAATCCCGATTTCAGCAACATATCAGTCTTAAATTGCGCCACGAGGCTCAATCTTTGACCCATTTATTGAAACGCTTGCAACAATCCCATCCTGAAAAGCAAATGCAGCGCAATGCACAGCGCTTGGACGAATTGGAATTACGGCTTAACCGAGCCGCTTTATCTGGAATTACCAAACGCGGCACTAAGCTGCAAACAATCACCGCCAAGCTTAATAGTCATCACCCAGTTCAACGCTTGCAATTACTGGAAACTCGTCGAAATGCCCTGCATCGCAGGCTGGCAGCCGCAATCGCGCGGATGTTGGAACGACGCCGCCAAACTGTCAAGGCCCATGGCGAGAAACTCCACGCAGTAAGCCCTTTGGCAACTTTGGAGAGAGGTTATGCGATTGCCAGTCAGGGTGAAAAAATCCTGCGCAGTGTTGAAGATGTAAACTTGGATGACATGATGGAAATCCGCTTAACGGACGGTCGCTTGGTGGGAAGAGTGTCGGAAAAACGCAGTCGATAAGTTCGCCGGTCAAGAATGATAGCGTCTTGAGTTTATTAAAAAACGGGCTAAACAGCCATCTTGATGTATACCTGACGACCTTAACGATGCTAAAATATCCACTTTACGGAGACAGTCACGCGAAACCAGTAAGGAATTGATAACTTTAAGTGTTGGATCATTGATGAAATGCCAACCAAACCAAGCCCAATAATTCCCCACTAGTTGAGCAAAATTTAGCCATGGTCAATGTATTGTTGGTTGATGATCATGAGCTTGTCCGTAGTGGCATCCAGCTTCTATTGGAATCAACCCAATCGATCAACGTAGTGGGTGTGGCAGGAACGGGCGAAGAAGCCATTAAGCTGGTTGATGAGCTAAAACCCGATGTTGTATTAATGGACATCAACATGCCGGGGATAGGAGGCATGGAAGCAAGTCACAAAATAAACCAAAAAAATCCAAATGTTAAGATAATTATCTTAACTGTGTTGTCCGATGGGCCAGTGCCACAACAGATGTTAAATGATGGTGTGCATGGGTATGTGACCAAAACTTGCTCCCATAAGGAACTGGTGGATGCCATTTTGGTGGTGAATGCGGGAGGACGCTATTTGTGCCACGAAATGGCAAGCAAACTGGCGTTTTCAAATTTATCGGGAAGAAACAATTCCCCATTCGAGCAATTGTCGCGTAGGGAAGTCCAAGTAGTTATGATGACCTTGCAAGGAAAAGATTTGAATGAAATTGCTGAGAGCCTAGTGATCAGTGCGAAAACCGTTAGCACCTATCGCCACCGGATTTACGACAAACTAAGTTTGAAAAACGATGTTGAACTAATGCGATTGGCCTTGAAGCATAATGTGGTAGTAGATTCGGTTTGATGCATTTTGTTAACACCATACTGAATCATGGTACGTGTG
>CAIYXP010000043.1 GCA_903930145.1 uncultured Methylococcaceae bacterium | reverse complement strand
GAAACCATGCTGGAGTGGGCGAAGAGCATGACGTGGAAAGGCATCAAGCCCGTCGTCACGCTTTGCCGCAAGACCTATGAAAAAGGCGTTTCCCTGTCCAAGGCCGCCATGCGGGAAGTCGAGTCCAGGCTGGAACGGAATCCTGCCCTACCCAAGTGGGACATTCTCATTCGGCCTGCTTGATGGGTAATAACTTTTTTGAAAATCACCTTATGCACCGACGAGTTACCATCCATGGCACTGGATTCCGGCAGTCCGTGCCGGAATGACGGCATTTTGTTAAACTGTGCGAAACACCAGTGAGAAAACTATGCTAACCATTCGAGCCACTTTGGAACCTAACGGTCGTGTGCGGTTGCCAGCGTCCGTGCATTGTGAAAAACCGATGCCGGTATTGGTAACATTCTTGGATGAGCCGGAGGATTCGCCTTCATCCAGTGTCAATCTTACGGAAACTGGTACAGTAGCCGCCACCTTACAATTATTGCATTCTACTGAATTCCGCCAACTGCCTAAATCAAATGCCGAAGAAATCCAACAACGGATACAAACCTTGCGCGATGATTGGGCAAATTGAAAATGGAGAGCATACGATGAATGACCAGCCTAATTCTCAATTATCAACAGTCAATTCGCCATTGATTCCGCCGAGGTATAAGCTGACCGAGGTGGGGGTGATAATGGAGAATTGAAAATTGAAAACGAAAGTATAACATGAACGACAAACCTAACTCCCAATTATCAACTGTCAATTCTCCATTGATTCCGCCGGGGTATAAGCTGACAGAGGTGGGGGTGATACCGGAGGATTGGGATATAAAACGACTCGGAGATATGGGCGATGTAGTTCGTGGAGGGTCTCCGAGACCGGCTGGTGATCCTCGTTATTTCAATGGCAACTTCATTCCTTGGCTTACTGTTGCCGCTTTGACGAATATCTCAGAACATCAACTTGATGTCATCAATACGGCAGGATTTTTGACTGAAGAAGGCTCAAAGCATAGTCGTATTTTATCTACTGGAACTCTGATTATTGCAAATAGTGGCGCGACGCTTGGAGTGGCTAAGTTGCTGGGAATGACTTGCTGTGCTAATGATGGAATTGCCGCAATAATAAATCAGAGTGACGGAGACAAAAAATATCTGTGCTTCTATATTAACTCACAAACGAGGAATCTAAGAGAAGTTATTGCCACTGGAAATGGTCAACCAAATCTAAATACTGGCTTAATTTGGCAACTGGTTGTTCCATACCCACCTCTTGCCGAACAAAGCGCCATTGCCGCCGCGCTGTCAGATTTGGATGCCCTGATTGCCAAGCTTGACCAGATCATTGCCAAGAAGCGCGATATCAAACAAGCCGCCATGCAGGAACTCCTGACTGGGAAAACACGATTGCCGATTAGAATGGAGAATGGAGAATTGAAAATGGATAATGAAGGGAACCCCGTGCGGTTTAGCGGTGAGTGGGAGAAAAAACCAATTTCTAGTTTTTCAACGTTTGTTACTAAAGGAGCAACTCCAACAACTTATGGTTTTAATTGGGAAAAAGATGGTGTTGTTTTCCTCAGAAGTGAATGTGTTTCATCCAATGGACTCGACCTTACACAGTCCATGTTCATTTCAAAAGTTGCACACACTGTACTTAATCGAGGTGAAGTTCAGTCAGGCGACATTTTGATGACCATTACAGGTAATGTAGGCAGAGTAATTCGGCTTGGTTCTGATTTCGGTATTGCTAATATTAATCAGCATATAGCTCGTATACGGGTTAATTCACCGGATGTACTTTCGGAATTTATATTTCACTGGCTTTCTCAACATAATATTCGTGCAAACTATTCATTGATTACAACTGGTCAAGCATATCCACAAATAAGCCTAAAACAAGTCAGAGATACCGTAATTCCACTTCCCTCTCTTTCCGAACAAACCGCCATCGCCAGAGTCCTTTCCGACATGGATGCCGAAATCGCGGCGTTTGAGGCACGGCGAGAGAAGACCAAGCTCATTAAGCAAGGCATGATGCAAGAATTGCTGACGGGCAGAACGAGGTTAGTTGATAGTGGACAGTTGATAGTTGATAGTTGATAGTTGATAGTTGATAGTGGACAGTGGAAAGTGAGTAGATGACAGGGGACATGATTGTTAAAAATAAATCTTTTGCCTTTGCCTTAAGGATAGTAAAACTATATCAGTTTTTGACTGAACACAAACATTAATATGTTCTCATTAAACAATAGCTACGCTCTGGCACGGCAATTGGAGCATTAGTAAGGGAAGCGGAACAAGCCGAAAGCAAAGCCGACTTTATCCACAAAATGGCTATAGCCCTAAAAGAAGCGAATGAAACGGAATACTGGATTGATCTTCTTCAGCAATCAAATTATATTGACGAAAAAGGGCATGAATCCATTAAAGCCGACATAATAGAATTAATAAAGCTACTGACTGCAATTATAAAAACTACAAAAAGTAGACTAGCGAAACATTGAAAGTTAATAAATTATTTATATCACTGACAACTACCAACTATCCATTACCAACTATCCATTACCAACTATCCACTACCAACTATCCACTACCAACTATCCACTATCAACTATAAATCATGTCTACCCCAGAAAAAACCATGCAGTATTTGGAAGAACATATTCCAGAACTAGCCGAGTCTGCGATAACCCAAGCCTATTGGCAAACACTTGCATCTGGCAATAGCGTTTTGGAAAGTGAGAACGGTGTCATTTTCGAAGTTTTTCCCGATGGCAAGCGCAAAATCATCAAGACTACCCCACCGCCCACTTCCATATCTATTGGTGAAAAACGGATATTGCGGTGAATGAAATTCCACGCTTGCGTATGTTTGCCGGTCCCAATGGCTCTGGCAAAAGCACTATAAAGTCGGTTATTCGCCAAGAATTGTTGGGTGTTTACATAAACCCTGATGACATCGAAAAAGAAATTGTTAACGGCGATTTTCTTGATTTGAAAAGCTATGGCATAGCATCGGAAACTACTGAAGCAGAAATTATGAAATTTTTCCTCAAATCCGAATTACTAAGCCATGCCGGTTTACTCAGCAAAGCCAATAGTCTGGTATGCAAAGATGGCATATTAGATTTTTCCACAGTTCCAGTCAATTCTTATTTTGCCTCCGTGGCGGCTGATTTTATTCGCCAAAAACTCTTGGATCGTGGAGTCTCTTTCACATTTGAAACGGTCATGTCCTCGGCTGACAAAGTAAGTTTTCTGCAAAAGGCCCAACAACGCGGTTTTCGCACCTATTTATATTTTATTGCAACGGAAGATCCCGTTATCAATATTTCGCGTGTGCAGAACCGGGTACGACTGGGTGGGCATCCCGTTCCTGAGGATAAAATTATTACCCGTTATGGGCGATCTTTGGCTCTACTTTTTGATGCAATCCATTATACAAACCGTACTTATATTTTTGATAATTCAGGTCACTCTAAAATATGGCTGGCGGAAATCAGTGAAGGGAAATACTTGACTATGAAAACAGACCGTATGCCAAACTGGTTTAAAACATCAGTTTGGGACAAAATCTCGTAAATTTGGATAGTAGAGAATAGTAGACAAATGACAATTGTTGGCGAAATCGAAAAGAAAACCCAAGCCCGCATTATTGCATTGTTTGTCAATCGGTTGAAATATGCCTACAAAGGCAACTTCATTGACCGCCCCAACAATGCCAACATAGAACCGGAATGGCTTACCGCTTGGCTCAACAAGCAGGGAGTCAGTGAATATCTGATAACCAAGGCATTAGACGAGTTGAACAAGGTGGCAACTGACACCAGCAAGTGCTTGTATGACCGCAACAAGGCCGTTTACAACTTGCTGCGCTATGGCGTAAAGGTCCGTCCCGGTGTGGGCGAGAACCATGTTACCGTCTGGCTAATCGACTGGAATCACTCGGAGAATAACGACTTCGCCTTGGCGGAGGAAGTGATCATTCAAGGCGCGAATGCCAAAGCCAACAGCAAACGCCCGGACATTGTGATTTACATCAACGGCATTGCCTTGGCCGTGTTGGAATTGAAGCGCTCATCGGTTTCAGTTTCTGAAGGCATACGCCAAAACCTAGACAACCAGAAGAAGGAATTCATTCAGCCGTTTTTTTCCACCTTACAATGGGTTTTGGCGGGTAACGATGCCGAAGGTTTGCGTTTCGGAACCATCGAAACCCCGGAGAAATATTACTTGCGCTGGGTGGAAGACACCGGCTTCTATGCCAGCGAAGCGAACTGGCTGGATCGCCAACTGTTACAAGTCTTCGATAAAGCGCGGTTCATCGAATTGCTTCATGACTTTGTGGTGTTCGATGCGGGCATCAAGAAACTCTGCCGCCAAAACCAGTATTTTGGCGTGAAGGCCGCACAAGATTTCATTGTCCGCCGCGAGGGTGGCATTATCTGGCACACCCAAGGCAGTGGCAAGTCGCTCACCATGGTTTGGCTCGCCAAGTGGATACTCGAAAACCGACCCGAAGCCAGAGTGCTGATCATCACCGACCGCACCGAATTGGACGAGCAAATTGAGAAGGTTTTTAAGGGTGTCAATCTGGATATTTATCGCACGAAAAGCGGAGCCGACCTGATCGGCAAACTCAACCGCACCGAAGAGTCTTTGCTGTGTTCATTGGTGCATAAGTTTGGCCGCAAGGATAAAGAAGAGGCGGAAAACGACGAGGGAATCAAAGCATTTATCCAATCCATCCAACACTTGCCGCAAGACTTCAAGGCCAAAGGTGATCTGTATGTGTTCGTGGACGAATGCCACCGCACCCAATCCGGCGATTTGCATAAGGCGATGAAAGCCATCCTGCCCAATGCGCTTTTCATCGGTTTCACCGGCACACCTTTGCTGAAGGCGGACAAGGACAATAGTATCAAGGTGTTTGGGCGTTACATTCATACCTACCGCTTCGATCAAGCCGTGCGCGAAGGCGTGGTGTTGGACATTCGTTACGAGGCGAGGGACATCGACCAAAAACTGACCAATCAGGACAAAGTAGACCATTGGTTTGAATCCCATACTCAAGGATTGAACGACTATGCCAAAGCGCAACTCAAGCAAAAATGGGGAACCATGCAGCGTGTGCTTTCGAGTAAATCACGCTTGGAGGAGATCGTCAAAGACATCGTATTTGACATGAATACCCGGCCTCGTCTGATGGACGGGCATGGTAACGCGATGTTGGTGGCAGGGAGCATTTACGAAGCCTGCAAGTTTTACGAACTGTTTGCCAAAACCGAACTCAAGGACAAGTGCGCCATCATCACCAGCTATGCGCCCAAAACCGAAGACATCAGGGGCGAGGCTACGGGTGAAGGCGAAACGGACAACGTATTCAAGTATGGCGTGTACTGTCAGATGTTGGCCGACTGGTTCGACGAACCGCAAGAAAGAGCCATCAAGAAAGCGGAACAGTTTGAAAAGGAAGCCAAGAAGATGTTTATCGACGAACCGGGGCAGATGAAGCTCCTGATCGTGGTGGACAAGCTGCTCACCGGCTTCGATGCACCATCGGCCACTTACCTTTACATCGACAAGGAAATGCGCGACCATGGGTTGTTCCAAGCGATTTGCCGGGTCAACCGGCTAGATGGAGACGATAAGGATTACGGCTATGTCATCGACTACAAAGACTTGTTCAAGAGCTTGGAAGGCGCGGTTAAGGACTACACCAATGGTGCATTCGACACCTTTGACCAAGAAGATGTGTCTGGACTGCTGAAAAACCGACTGGAAAAAGCCAAGGAAGATTTGGAGGCTGCCCGTGAACAGGTCAAAGCCTTATGCGAACCAGTTCCCGCTCCCCAGCGATTGGAAGATTACTTTCATTATTTTTGCGCTGAGCAGTCTGGCAATGCCGAACAACTGAAGGCAAACGAGCCTAGAAGGCAAAAACTCTATAAATTCGTCAGTACGCTTGTCCGGGCTTACGCCAATATCGCCAACGAACTGGCCGAGGCTGGTTATAAGCCCTACGAGATTGAGAAGATCAAGGCCGAGGTGGATCACTATAGCCAAGTGCGCGATGCGGTTAAATTGAACAGCGAAGACTATATCGACCTGAAAGTTCATGAACCGGCCATGCGCTACATGATCGACCAATATATCCGGGCAGAGGAAAGCGAGAAGATTTCAGCCTTTGATGACATGAGCCTGATTCAGTTGATCGTCGAACGCGGCCCGGATGCAGTGGATTCATTGCCCAAAGGAATAAAGAACAGCGAAGAAGCGGTGGCCGAAACCATCGAAAACAACGTCCGCAAGCTGATTATCAACGAGGCACCGATTGACCCTGCTTATTATGAAAAAATGTCCAAATTGTTGGATGCTTTGATCGAGCAGCGACACAAAGGCGCAATCAGCTACAAAGAATATTTGGAAAAAATAGCCCAGTTAACCAGAGAGGCGAAGAATCCCGGTGGCAAACCCGACGGCTATCCGCCCAATATCAAAACAGGCGCGCAACGGGCCATTTACAACAACTTAGGCAAAGATGAAGGTTTAGCTTTGGCGGTGGATGCGGCGATTCTGCATAGCATACAGGATGGTTGGTGGAGCCACGATATGAAAGCAAAGCGGGTCAGTAAAGCAATCAAGGCGGTGTTGAACGACGACGATTTGGCTAAACAAATTCTTGAAATTGCTATAAATCAGCATGGCTACCGCAAAACCCACTGAAACCCATCACATGGAGGTTGTCGGCATCAAGGTTGAAGTGGTGCGCAAGGACATTAAGAACTTGCATTTGGGGGTTTACCCTCCCCATGGGCGGGTTCGAGTGGCTGCGCCCCTAGTGTTAAGCGATGAAGCCGTGCGGCTGGCGGTCATCGACAAACTGGCTTGGATTAAACGGCAACAAACCAAATTTGCCGAACAGCCGCGCCAATCAAAGCGCGAGATGGTCAATGGAGAAACCCACTATTACCTAGGCCGGAGGTATCGGCTACGTGTTCATGAGCAAGAAGGGACGCCTAAAATCTCCAAGCATGGTATGGCATTCCTCGACTTGTTTGTGAGGCCCGGAACAAACGCCGAACAACGGGAGGCGATTTTGTCGCGCTGGTATCGTGAGCAATTAAAAGCTTTGATTCCACCACTACTGGACAAATGGAGTTCAACCCTAGGCGTGGATGTGACCCACTGGGGCATTAAGAAGATGAAAACCAAATGGGGAAGCTGCAACATTGCCGCTCGACGAGTCTGGTTTAACCTTGAATTGGCAAAGAAACCGACGCAATGCCTAGAGTACATCGTCGTCCATGAATTGCTGCATCTGCAAGAACGGCATCACAACGATAGATTCACAGCGCTGATGGATGCAAATATTCCGCTTTGGCGGCATTCTCGGGATATGCTGAACCAAGCACCCTTAGCACATGAGGAGTGGGGTTACTGATAGTCTCAAAACTGGGACTGAGGCTATTGCCAGATAGACGGGTTTAGAAGTGACTTTTTTGGACAGTGGATCGAAAATGTTTAACCAACTCTGGTTTAGCTCCCGAAAATCAAACCCAATAATTCTAACAAAGCTGGGCTGTATTGCCCTTGCGAGTGTTCTAAAAAGCCTACCGATTCCCTCCAAAGGTCTACCATACGTCTACCATAAAAAAAGGCTTGCCAGTTTATCAATCGCAAGCCTTTGATATTTATGGTGGGCCATGTAGGGGTCGAACCTACGACAAACGGATTAAGAGTCCGCTGCTCTACCAACTGAGCTAATGGCCCGAATGGTGGGGTGACCGATGGGGCTCGAACCCACGACAACAGGAATCACAATCCTGTGCTCTACCAACTGAACTACGGTCACCATAAAGAAATCATTTTGGCGCGCTTGGCAGGACTCGAACCTGCGACCCTCGGCTTAGAAGGCCGATGCTCTATCCGGCTGAGCTACAAGCGCTGAATTGGTCGGGGTAGAGGGATTCGAACCCCCGACATTCTGCTCCCAAAGCAGACGCGCTACCAGACTGCGCTATACCCCGGTTTGATCGCCTTGTTGCTTCAGGGACGGCCAATCGTTTATCTTGAGAATTCTAACTGACTTTTTCCCCTTGGTCAAACGTTCTCTTCAGTTTTCCCAGTGGATGGATCGGCGATTGGCAATCCTACCGCTTGATGCTCAACCAACCATTCCCGCCAAACCGCTAAACTGATGGCTAAAACGACTGGCCCAAGAAACAGGCCGATGAACCCAAAACGGGCCAAGCCTCCCAACACTCCAAAGAGCACCAACAAGAATGGGATTCGGGTGGCCCCGCTGATGACCAATGGACGAATGATGTTATCCACCCAACTGACCACCAACGCCCCCCAAAGTGCCAGACAAATGGCGGACCAAGCTTGACCGTTGGCCAATAACCATAGGCTGGCCGTCCCCCAAACCAAGGGGGCGCCAAACGGTATCATGGCGAATAAAATAGTGACGGCACCGAGCAGTATCGGCGTGGGCAAGCCCACAAACCAATAACCCAAGCCTGCCAATGTGCCTTGGCCTATGGCTGTCAGCACGATGCCGTAAACGACGGCTTTCAGGGTTTCCTCGGTGGTGGTTATGTAAGCGTCCAAGCGTTCGCCTAGCATCATGCGCAAGACTTTGCGCACCTGTCCGGTCACTTCCGGCCCGTCACGATAAAGAAAGAATGCCGTGAGCAAGGCAAAGCACAATTTGGCGGCATTATAGCCCACATCCCCCATTACATTCAGCACATTACCCGAATATTGCCGTAACCAAGGCAAAGCGCGCATTCGCAACAATTCACGCAGACTGTCTGCTTGACCGAACAGATTCCCAAGTTCCTTTCCCAAATAAGGTATGTGCTGGATAAATTCAGGCAGTTCGGGCTTCTTATCCAACAAAGCGGGCAGATTATGATAAATTTCGACCATTTCAACTTGAAGCAACACGCTAGACCAAACCAACGGGATGACAATCAATGAGGTAAGCAGCGTCGTCGTCGTCAATGCGGCCCAACCTGGTTTATCGCAAAAGACCTTTTCGATTTGGCGGTGTAACGGCCAAGACACATAAACCAAGATGATGGACCAACTCACCGGGATGATAAAATGGCCCAATACCAAGAAATTTAACGTTAGCAGTCCGACCAAAAACAAAGATGGGGCTACGTAAGGGACAATATTGGCGATGACAGTCTCCTGATTTAGGTTTTTTTGAGATTTCAGCAGAATAAGCATGGATGGTCAAGCTGGCATTTCAAAACAGCATAATCATACTCCTAGTAAGGCTTGTGCAGAATCAATTCATGAGACAATACACCTATTCGGCAGACAGATAATGTCCTGCCCCAACCCTATCGATTCACTTTCCTTTGACCAGCCAATGCGCAAAATAAGACACAGGGCCAATACCTCGCCAGCGTTACGTTCATCCAAACCCTATTCCAAGAGCCAAGTGATAGGGCTAATCTCAGTCAGTCTAGGCTGGATGGCTTGGGTGGTGATGCATGGCAACGGTTTGTCATTCAATATGCTGGAAGGGAACACGCTGATTTTCGGTTTGGCAGCGGGCATTTTCATGCTGATGCTGGGCTGTGTGCTATCCGTGGTTCGCAATGCCGACCATTTGGCGGACTTGCTGCCAGAACCTTACGGAACTTTGGTGTTGACGCTGTCATCGACCATCATTGAAGTCAGTTTGATGTTGCAGGTCATGATGAACGGCAAGGAAAATCCCGCCCTGTTGCGTGACACGGTCTTTGCCATTTTAATGATCTCCATGAATGGCATGGTTGGGCTGGCAATCACGAGCGGTGGCTGGCTACACCGGGAGCAAGGCTTTAATCTTCGCGGCGCATTGTCATTTGTGCAATTGATCACACCCTTGTCTTTGATGTTGTTGATCATGCCGAATTACACCACATCGACCGACGGACCCACGCTAGACTTGCACCAAGAAACCTATCTTGGCCTGCTCTGCATCGTAGTGTATGTGTTATTTCTGATGTTGCAGACAGGCCGTCATCGCTCTTATTTCAATCATTTGGATGCCGCCATGGAAGATGAGCCAACTAGACCGCATACACCCGTCGAGCATGACAGAAATCTGAAGACTATCCTCAAAGTCATCATGGGCTTGCTCGTTTCGCTGATACCCGTGGTCTTATTGTCGGAATATTTGGGGGAAGCGATCAATTATGGCATAGACGAATTGGATGCGCCCACCGCATTAGGCGGTTTGATTATCGCCAGCTTGGGTTTGACTTCCGAAGGCATAGGCGCAATTCGTGCCGCGATGGCGAATCGTATGCAACGCTCCGTCAATATTTGCCTAGGTTCGGCGCTTTCGACTATTGGCCTGACCGTACCGACCATTCTGATTGTCGCTTCGTTTCTTGGCATAGAACTTACTTTAGGTTTGGAAGCGACCAACGCGACATTATTGCTGGCCACCTTGTTGATTACGATCATGACATTTGTCAGTGGCGGGGCAAACATCCTGCAAGGCATCGTGCATCTGACCTTATTCGTCGGTTATTTCATCTTTATTTTATTTCCTTAACAACGTGCAAAACGAAAACTTCAGCGAATACTTATGTGAGCGAGTGATTAAAACCCTTGCTGATGGCTCAGCATTAATCATTCAAGGCGGGGGCAGCAAGTCGTTTTATGGTCGGCAAACTTCAGGCGAGCTTTTAGGCATAAGCGAACACACAGGCATCCTTGCTTACGAACCCACCGAACTGGTGTTCACCGCCCGTGCTGGCACATCGCTTGCCACCATTGAAGCCGCACTTGACGAACAAGGCCAGATGCTGGCTTTCGAACCGCCTCATTTCGGAGCTAATGCCACACTGGGCGGTATGGTGGCTTGTGGGCTTTCCGGCCCGCGTCGAGCTTTTGCCGGTTCGGTGAGGGATGCTGTGCTAGGCGTGAAACTGATTAATGGAAAAGCGGAGATTGTTTCCTTTGGTGGACAGGTGATGAAGAATGTTGCCGGTTTTGATCTATCTCGCTTGATGGTCGGTGCAATGGGGACATTGGGAATATTGCTGGAAATATCCTTGAAAGTCTTGCCAAAACCAGAAGCGGAAGCAAGCTTATGTTTTGACATGACGGCAGACGAGGCTTTGGCGGCTATGAACCGATGGGCAGGGCAACACTGGCCTTTATCCGCTGCGTGTTATGACGGGCAGCGGGTGATTATTCGTTTAAGTGGGTCCGAGGCTGCGATTACCACCAGCCAACAAAAACTAGGTGGGGAAGCTTTGCCCGATGCCCAAGTATTCTGGGCTAGTTTGCGCGAACAAACCCATCCGTTTTTTCAAGACGGTCAAAATTTGTGGCGCTTGTCCTTGCCACCGGCAACACCGCTTTCAACATTGTTTGGCCCGTGCTTTATGGATTGGGGAGGGGCTTTGCGTTGGGTCAAGACCGAGCTTCCGACTGAAGCCGTGTTTACCGAAGCTCAGAGGCTCGGCGGACATGCCAGCTTGTTCCGGTCTTCAAACGTCAAGAACCAAGTATTCCAACCCCTGCCCGAACCGCTCAAGGCATCGCATATCCGCATAAAACACGCCTTTGACCCCAAGGGCATTTTCAATCCCGGCCGTCTATATCAAGAGTGGTAGGCCATGCAAACCCAGTTAGCAGAGTTTATCAAAGACACCGCCGACGGCCAAGAAGCCAACGCGATTTTGCGCAGTTGCGTCCATTGCGGCTTATGCACCGCAACCTGCCCGACCTATCAATTGCTAGGTGACGAACGCGACGGGCCACGCGGTCGGATTTATCTGATCAAACAAATGCTGGAAGGCGAAACGGCAACCGCCAAAACCCAATTGCATTTGGACCGCTGCCTGACCTGCCGAGCCTGTGAAACCGCTTGCCCTTCGGGTGTCAAATACGGGCGCTTATTGGAGATAGGCCGAGAAACACTGGAAGAAAAAGTCAGCAGAACTTGGCTAGACCGGTTTCAGCGCAAGCTATTAAGAATGATCCTGCCCTATCCATCCCGTTTCGCTCCGTTGTTGCAGATTGTGGTTTGGTTAAGGCCGCTCTTACCGAAAATATTGGCAAACAAAATCCCCGTGCCTAGCTTGGCTCCCGCTTGGCCTGAACCACACCACGCCCGCAAAATGTTGGTATTGGAAGGCTGCGTCCAACCGGCTTTGGCCCCGTCGATCAATGCCGCCACCGCCAGAGTGTTGGATCGTTTGGGCATTAGCTTAATCCGCGCCGACAATGCCGGGTGTTGCGGGGCGGTCAGCTACCATCTCACAGCCACGGAAGAAGGCTTGGGCTTCATGCGACGCAACATCGATGCATGGTTGCCTTATTTGGAGCTAGGCGTTGAAGCCATCGTCATGACCGCCTCCGGTTGCGGCTTAATGGTGAAGCAATATGCCGATGCGCTGAAGCATGACCCGGACTATGCCGACAAAGCCGCCCGTATTTCCGCATTGACTTTGGATTTGGCGGAAGTGTTGGCACGGGAAGATTTGACGGCTTTGCAATTGGTCACGAATCAGCACATTGCCTTTCAATCCCCCTGCACCTTGCAACATGGTCAGCAATTGAGTGGCGTGGTGGAAGGCATATTAACTCGTCTAGGCTTTCAGCTTACCCCCATCGCCAATCCCCATCTGTGTTGCGGCTCGGCGGGAACCTATTCCTTGCTCCAACCCGACCTATCGATTCGATTATTGAATGGCAAATTGGAATCCCTACAGGCCGGCCAACCGGATATAATCGCCACCGCCAATATAGGTTGCTTGACCCATCTACAAACCGGAACCGATATTCCGGTTAAACACTGGGTGGAGTTGTTGGATAACCCGTAAGCCGGAAATTAAAACCACCCAACAGCAGGTTTACCCACATGACTACAACACCTCTTGTTCAGCCACAATTAATCCCCCATCAAGACTTGATCAAGCAGTTATTTACGGATTCCCATCTCCATGCTTATGCCGTCCTTGATGGTGCATCAAACCCGGCCTTGCTGGATCATCTCTATGA
Organism: uncultured Methylococcaceae bacterium; assembly: GCA_903930145.1. Lineage (GTDB taxonomy): Bacteria > Pseudomonadota > Gammaproteobacteria > Methylococcales > Methylococcaceae > Methylumidiphilus. The sequence continues at coordinate 1,789 of CAIYXP010000043.1, read as the reverse complement.
TGTCGAGCGGCCTGAATTCGCTTGCCTTTACCGGGGTGAATTGGAACCGGATATCGCCGAGTGCGCCCCTTACCTTGTCCGTTTGCAGCAAGGCTCAGCTTTTACCCAGTGGCTGGTCGGAAATTGCTTGGGGAATCATTGGGGTATATTCGCCCTCAGTCAAGAGGAATTGCCGAAACTATTACATCATTTCCGCAAACTCAACATAATTTATGACGGGGATAGCAACCAGCCAGTCCTGTTCCGCTACTACGACCCAAGAGTATTGCGCAATTTTCTACCGACCTGTTCCAGAGAAGTCGTCGTTGATTTTTTCGGCCCGGTTAAAGCCTATTTCGCCGAGGCGGAAGATGCGGATGCACATATTCGGTTTGACCGTACATAACGGATGTGTGCAGACGGAGCGTCAAAGCTTGCTTTGACTGGCGAAGCAAGCTTCGTTTATTCAAACTTATGTCAAAGCAAGCTTTGACGCTCCAAGCCTAAGCTGCTGCGAAACATCAGATAACGAATTAAACGAAACAAGGGTTATTAGCATGATACTAACTCGCGAACAAAAAGTGGCAATGCTGGCGACTGATAATAACTTATTGTTTCAGGCCATCAAACAAAGAGTGGTTAGGGATTATCACGAAATAATCAAAGGACTGCCCGATGATATGCTCGCCGGCATGATTAACCACGGAATCGGCAAAGCGAGAAGCTTTGGTTTAACCCATCCTTTTGACATAGCCGGGTTTGTGTATATTATGTTTGAGGTGGGTCCAGAGTTTTATCGGCATCCGAAAATCCAGCCCATACTGACCAGCACGACAATTCCGGCTGACAGTAAAATGTCCATTATGATGGAGCAAACGCCGCCCTCAGCTTGGCAACAATCTATCGAGGTATTAGACCGGCAAACTTGGTTTCCCGAATTAAGGGAAAAGGCGGAGTAAGCCATGGGAGCAGGTATTAAAGACCCCAAAGTACAAGACCAACTGAAGAAACTGGAAGGCGACACCGCCCATGCCGGTGCGGAATTAGAAGGCGCACTGTTGGATTCAGCCATCGATTTGGCGGGCATCGTTGATCCCACCCCCATCAGCGATGCCATCGGTTTTGCAAGGAGTGCCACCAGCGGAGACTGGATAGGCGCAGGGCTTTCATTAATTTCCATGTTGCCTTATGCTGGCGATGCCATTGCCAAACCGCTGAAAGGCACTAAAATTACCGGTAAGATTTTGGCACTGAAAAAACGCATCGCCGATAATGTGGTCAAGGCCCGGCAAATCGTGATTGACACGCTGAAAAGCGATGCCGCCGCCATCCGTGCCAAACGGGCGGCAAAAAAAGGGGAGACGATAAGCGAGGAATTGCTTCAGCGCTGCCCAACGGAAGTCAATCGCTTTGGAACCCACACCCCAAAAAAAGGCTGGGAGGGTGGTGACCGCGGGAATGGTCCGTGGAATCCGGCTAAATCGGGTATGGATAGTGATAAAGTAAAAAAGATAGAATCAGTTACCCAAGGAAAGCCCATTGATTTTAAGGATGGCTATCCTGATTTTTCGGAATATACTTATCAGGCTAAAGGAATAGACGGGAAGGCAGTTAGTGCAGAGGTGGAAATTCAAATGAGTAGAATAGGAGATAGGGAGAAGGATTTTTCATTTGCAAGAGAAACTATGGCTAAAAAGCTTGGACTCAATCAATTTGAAGAACCTCGTAATTGGACTTGGCATCATGTGGAAGATGGGGCAACTATGAGACTTGTACCATCCCCATTGCATAATAATGTGCCTCATACTGG
>CAIYXP010000042.1 GCA_903930145.1 uncultured Methylococcaceae bacterium | reverse complement strand
GTTCAAAACGCGGCCCATTCGTGTTTTCTCATCTGTATACAGCTTTAGGCAGGAAAGAATATCAAGAGTTTCTCGATCTTCCGAAAGGTTGGAATATCAATCCTAGCGAATACCCAATAAATAAGAAAAAGAGCCAAAATCTAAAAGAAGTTTTAATATACTTTTATGGATCAAAACAAGATGGTAAGCCTTCTCTAATAAAGAGCCAAAATCCCGATCTTAAATATATTGGTGAAGTTTTGGTTAATCCTGTCGTACTGGAAAAGCTAAGAGGAGGAGCCGATCTCGCAACTGCACACAATGAAACACGTGAGCCTAGTGAAGTTTTTGGCGATGCTGTAGTTCAAGCGAGTTTGAAAATTGATGCTGCCGTTGGCTTATTAGCAAAATATGATGGAGCTAATACCCTTTTGTCGATTGCTAAGGAACTATATGAAAAGTCAGAAATGCTGTTATTTACCATGCAGCGCAAGCATGACAAGTCTCTGAAAAAATAATAGGCTGGTCAGAAAGAATCAATGATTGAAACCCCTCTAGCTATGCTTCCATTGGATTCTAAAAGCCAAGAAATTTGCGACTGGTTCGAGCTATACACTCTATCCTCAGAATATTATGCTGCTGGATTTCACGAACTAGCTCGTGTTTGGGATAAACGCAATAACACAGAAAGTGCTGATTCTGAAGAGAATGCAACAGATGCTCAGGATTTTCTAGAAGAAATCTATCAAGAAATCCGAAACAGAATTGAACTGTTAGGCGAATGTTATCCTTTTCGATTTAGTGAAAACAATCAAGAATTGATATTCTTAAATGACGATTTGAATGACGGGTCAAAAATCTATGTTTTTTGCTTATTTATATCGCATACTAACAACAAAGTCATTTTTGACAAGCCTTCATTTTATGTCATTAACAACCGAGTCAGAGATCTTTTTCAAGCCTGTGCCACTTGGGCTGCTGCCGGTTTGGTTGATGGGCATTCCTACTCTTTTGGTTTTCCACGACCTGATCAAACTGGCTTTCTTGAGAAACTTGCTATTATCTATCAACGATTTGGTGATGGAAAGGTCATGGACGAACCATTGCCTGGTGTTTCAAAAAGTCCGAAAGACGAAGAAATTGATATTATTTCATGGCATCCAAGGGCAGATTTGGCGCCCGGAACTTATTACATTTTAGGGCAAGTGGCATCGGGAAAAAATTGGATTGATAAGAGCATAAAGGGGGCTATCGAAGGTTTTCATGGTAATTGGCTATCTCCTATACCTGCAAGCACACCAATTTCAGCTATGTTTATACCTTTTATAATTGAACCTGTAAAAAACGAGAATATTAGCGATAGACTAGGTGTATTAACTAGACGCTTAGGTCATATATATCATAGACTACTCATTCCCGTTCTAGCCAGAAAAGGACTTGAACTTGGAAGGAGCCGAAAAAACCTAGTGATTGAAAGGATCGAAGATGCTGCTGAAATATCTAACTGGATTGAAAAAGTAATTAGTGATTTTAGAGAGGCTTGTGTCTACTCTTAACATCAACAAGTCCATTACGCTATCCAGGATGAATGTCAAGCCTGTATCACTTTGGATTAATTACAGGTAAGGCGAGCTGATCAGTCAGGCCAAACACGAATACCTAGATGGTGAAACCTTTGCATTGGCAGGAGATATCCGTAACCGCCAAAGATAACAGGGAATATAATGGGGTAAAGAAAAAGCTGACTGGAACCCCCTGCAAACCCTTCAATTCTGATATGAATGGTAAAGCTGGGTCTAATATTTTATTTAAATATAATGATGGTGGTATGCGAAAATCAAAACCACTGAAGAATTCACTTCAGAACCTTTTTTGAAGAATAGCGCCTCGTTTCAGAAAGTGCGCTGGATTTATAACTGAATACTTGAGGAGAACTTGCATTATGTTAACCAAACTCAAAGGCGGTAAAGTTTACGACCCCGCTCATGGCATCAACGGCGAAGTGCGCGACATTTGGATTCGAGACGGGCGCATCGTGGCAGCACCGGGCAATGAACAAGCCAGCCAAGAATATGACCTTAACGGCAAAGTCGTCATGGCTGGTGCCATTGATATGCACACCCACATCGGCGGAGGCAAAGTCAACATCGCCCGCAGTATGCTCCCGGAAGACCACAGGGGCGATCCGGTGGAACGCCATGGCTTGATGCGGGCGGGTTGCGGTCATGCCGCGCCGTCCACATTGACCACGGGTTATCGCTATGCGGAAATGGGTTACACGGCGGGCTTTGAGCCGGCGGTGTTGCCGATCAATGCCCGCCAAGCCCACCACGAAATGGCTGATGTGCCGTTAATGGATGTGGGCGGTTATGTGATGCTGGGTAGCGATGATTATTTCTTGCGGATGCTGCAAGCCGGTAAATCCCAAGAAGAAATCAACAATTATGTCGCTTGGACGATTCATTCCAGCCAGTGCATTGGGGTGAAGGTCGTGAATCCGGGTGGCATCAGCGCTTTTAAGTTCAACCAGCGTAGCTTGGATTTGGACGAGCAACATGTGTATTACGGCGTGACCCCGCGTAAGGTGCTGCAAACCCTAGCCCGTGCTGTGCATGAACTCGGTGTTCCTCACCCTTTGCATGTGCATGGTTGCAACCTCGGTGTCCCCGGCAACATGGAGACGACTCTGAACACCATCACCGGCATTGAAGGGTTGCCGATGCATCTGACGCATATCCAATTCCATAGTTATGGTAAGGAGGGTGACCGTAAATTCTCTTCCGGCGCGGCACAGATTGCCGAAGCCTTCAACCGCAACAAAAATATCACGATGGATGTCGGGCAGATATTATTTGGCGCGACGGTTACCGCCTCCGGCGACTCGCAACGCCAGTTTGCCAATGCCGGTCATGCCCACAATGGCAAATGGGTGGTGATGGACATCGAATGCGATGCCGGTTGCGGGGTCGTGCCGTTCAAATACAAAGACAAGAATTTTGTCAATGCCTTGCAATGGGCGATAGGTTTGGAAATTTTCCTGCTGGCTGAAGACCCTTGGCGGATTTTCCTGACTACCGACCACCCGAACGGCGCACCGTTTACGATGTATCCGCATCTGATCAAGCTGCTGACCAACAAGAGCTTCCGCAATGACATGCTGGCGACCATCAACCCTGAAGCAGCGGCGCTCAGCACGCTAGGAACGCTAGACCGGGAATATTCGCTGTATGAAATCGCCATCATGACTCGCGCCGGTGCTGCACGATTATTGGGTTTAAAAGACCGTGGGCATTTGGGTGTAGGGGCGGGTGCGGACATCACCGTTTACACTGAGCAGGAAGACAAGGAAGCCATGTTCGCCAAACCGGATTATGTCTTCAAAGACGGGGAATTGGTGGTCAAGCATGGCGAAGTGGTGAAAATTGTCTGGGGCAATGTCCATACCGTCAAACCTGAATTCGACCGTGGACCCGTGGAAAAGGATTTGAATGAGTATTTCGACAAGTATCTGACAATGAAGCTGGATAATTTTATTATCCGAAATGAAGAGATTGAAATGGATGGCAGGAGTAAAATTATCGTGCATCCATGCGGGAGGGTGTAAATCCTTTTAATCTACCTTAACGGTATAGAAAAAATCAAATGTCTACGGAAGAAACTCATCGATACGGCCTACTCTCATTTATAACGGAAGAATTTAGCTTTGAGCGAGGTCACCCACTGCCTTTGGGTGCAAATGTACAGCGTGGTGGTATTAATTTCGCCATTTTTTCCCGACATGCCACGGCAGTCACTCTCTTGTTGTTCGAGCCTGGTGTTGAGAGTGAAATCGCCGCATTCCCATTCGATAATAAATACAATCGGACGGGCGATATATGGCATGCCTTCATTGCAGGGCTTGACCCTGGGGTTGCCTATGCCTACCGAATGGACGGGCCTCAAACCCCTCCGCATAGCTTCAATCCTACTTTGGTTCTGGCAGATCCTTGCGCCATTGCACTGAATGGGCGAAGGTTTTGGGCAAACAAAACGAAACAGTGTTCCGATTGCTTTCGCCGGGCTTTGCTGGTGAATCATGATTATGATTGGGAATTTGACCAACCCATAAACCGCCCCCTTGCCGACTCGATAATCTATGAATTGCATGTTCGGGGCTTTACTATGCATTCTTCTTCGAAGGTGAGCAATCCTGGCACTTTTCATGGCATCATTGAAAAAATCCCTTATCTTAAAGAATTAGGGATTACAGCGGTTGAACTGTTACCGGTGACTGAATTCGATGAATTGGAAAGTGACCGTGTCAATCCTGAGAATGGAGAGCCGCTCTTTAATTTTTGGGGTTATCACCCATTGTCTTTTTTCGCCCTAAAAGCGGCCTACGCTTCCGAGAAAACTTCCGGCAGCGAAGTGAAAGAGTTTAAAGACATGGTCAAGGCACTTCATAGTGCGGGAATTGAAGTCATTCTGGATGTCGTCTATAACCATACCGGGGAGGGAGACCATCGAGGCCGGGCTTACTCTTTGAAAGGGATAGACAACAAAGCCTATTACATGCTCAGCGCGGATGGTAGTTACATGAATTTTTCCGGTTGTGGAAATACGGTCAATTGTAACCATCCATTTGTACGGAGTTTCATCCTAGATAGCCTTCGCTACTTTGTCATGGAAATGCATGTTGATGGCTTCCGTTTTGATCTTGCCTCAATTTTAGGAAGGGATCAAAGTGGCCATGTTTTGGCCAGCCCCCCTTTACTGGAACAGATTGCTGGCGATCCAATCCTGGCCAATACCAAACTCATTGCCGAGGCATGGGATGCGGCCGGCTTGTATCAAGTGGGCAGTTTCCCAAACTGGGGGCGATGGGCGGAATGGAATGGCCGGTTCCGCGACGATATCCGATGTTTTGTCCGAGGCGACCCTGGAATGGTGGGTCATCTTGCCACAAGGCTGGCGGGTAGCTCAGACCTGTATCAACAGGGGCGAGAACCCAGCCATGGCATCAATTTTATGACTAGCCATGATGGCTTTACCTTGAACGATCTGGTGAGCTACAGCGAAAAGCACAATCAGGCCAATGGGGAAAACAATGCCGATGGCGACAACAGCAACCATTCTTGGAATTGTGGAGCGGAAGGTGACACGACTGATTTAAATGTTTTAAGGCTTCGTGAGCGACAAATGCGAAATTTTGCCACTTTGCTGATATTGTCGCGGGGTGTGCCGATGATTCTAGCCGGTGACGAATTCAGCCGTAGCCAGAGAGGCAACAATAATGCCTATTGTCAGGATAATTCAATCAGTTGGTTGGATTGGGGTAATTTGGATCATAAGCAGGGGTTGCACCGTTTCTTCCGTTTGCTGATTCTCTTTCGAAAGCATCATGATTTATTGCGTTACGACAGTTTTTTGCTGCAAAACGGTCACGGCCCTAGAATCACTTGGCATGGATTCAGAATTGGCCAACCCGACTGGAGTGAACATTCCCATTCCATCGCCATGCATCTGGCGGGTTCAACGGCGAATGGGCCTATGGATGATGTCTACCTGATTGCCAATAGCCATACGGAGGCTCATGATTTTGACCTGCCATGGTTGGAGCAGCGTCGCTGGCTGCGCTTTGTGGATACTTCACTGGATGGTGACTCGGCGATCTTAGAACCAGATCAACTCTTGAAGCTTGACAACCAACATGCTTACCGGGTTTCCGAACGTAGTGTTGTTGTGTTGATTGCCAAGCAAATTAATTGAGTTTAAGCCTTTTTCAGCATGATTTTTGATCGAAACAGGGCAGCTAATGCCATGCCCACCAATACTGCCGTCAAATCCATGATGACCCCCAACAGAAATCCATGATCTTTGAATTGCCCTCCCAGCAATGAACGTAAGACGACATGCATCCAAATCAGGAAGCCTGCATAGTAGACGATTACTCCGCCCGCCACCCAGGCAAGAACCGGCAAATTCAATTCCTCTGCGGTTTTGTAATACCAGTAAGCAATCAGTAAAATGGCAAGGGCTGAAATAGCTCCAATCATAATTGACCCCCTTAAAATGGTTAGGTGAATGAGTGTTTGATGGTGTCGGCAACTTCATGCAGGGAATGAAATGCAAACGCAGCCAATTGTTTCGAGTCTTTGGTAGGTTTGGTATTGACCAACACTGAGGTCGCCTCGGCCCTGATGGCTGCCTGCAAGCCGATGTCCGAGTCTTCAAGTACAAGGCAATCTTTGGCGGTAATGCCCATCCGGCAAGCCGCTTGCAGAAACAAGTCGGGGTCCGGTTTTGGTGATTTGACATGGTCACGGGTCACGACAATCGGAAAGCGCTTGTCCAAGCCGCTTCTAACCAGGCAAACCTCTGTGTTGGTTATGTTGCTGTTTGTCGCCAGCGCAAAAGGTATTCCCTTTGTTTCAAGCAATTCAATTAAGTTGCTTAATCCGGGCATCGGTAAAATTCCATGCTTTTCCACGTGATCTTGCCAAAACTGGGACGCCAACAGTCGAAATTGCCCGCCGTCGAAGTTTGTACCGATGGCATTCTTTAAGGCTGATTCGATTTGTTCGGATCGGTGTCCTAATAGGGTCCGCACCTTTTCATCATCCAGCGTTATTCCGAATGTCTGCGCGGCCTTCTTCCAAGCAACTATGAAACCCGGTTCGGAGTTGATAGCCAAGCCGTCCATATCCAATATAATGCCCTTAAAAGAGGGGAAACGAGGATGAATCAACTGGTTTGTTCCAATTTGACTTTTTGTCACCAAGCTGAGGGGAGTGTTTTTAGTATTCGAACAGTCTTCCCTTGAATTGACAGATAACCCCCGGTGGTCAAATCCTTCATGATTTTGCTCACCATCTCGCGGGAGGAACCGATCTGATTTGCCAGTTCTTGATGGCTGATTTTTTCGAGTATGACTAATTCGTCGTTTTGAACCACGGCGGATTCGTGCAGTGTCCTTGATAACCGAGTATAGACGTCACACAAAGCAAGCCCCCGCACATTGTTGGTAAGAGTACGGATAAGCCTCGTCAATCCACGCATCACTCCTAAGGATGCCTCTTCTGACTGCTCTGCTAACCATGTTGCGAAGGCTTTTTTGGGTATCATGGCACAGAGCGTGGGTTCAAGTGTGATGATCGAGGCCGAGCGTGGCTGGTCGTCAAGCAGGGACAGTTCGCCGAAATAGGAACCCCCTTTCTGAATTGACAAGGTAACACTCTTGCCCGATTCGCTGTCTAGAAAAACCCGTACTTTGCCGGTCAAAATGATGAACAAGGGTCCAGCCGGATCACCCTCACTGATAATCAAACAATTTTTTCCAAAGCTTTTCTTTGTTGCGCACTCGGCCAGTGCCGACAGAGCGGTTTCTGGCACTTCCGAAAATGTTGGAATATTTTTTAGGCAAGACAGAACGTCCAATAGCATGTTGATTTACCAAATTATATAGTTAAAACTACAACGGCATGGGGATTGTCCTGCGAATGTGCGGAATTTATCTGCCTTGAT
>CAIYXP010000041.1 GCA_903930145.1 uncultured Methylococcaceae bacterium | reverse complement strand
TACCCCTCGCGGGTGAAGCTTGACCCTTGGAGTATGTAGCGTGACCCTCACGAGTAGGGGATCTAGGAGGGATAATAAAAGTTTTTTCAAAATCCCGATATAGCGGCTTGGCAAACTGAGTTGTATGAATCCAGAGCCTTTGACCAATTCTAGTCAGAAAACTAATTAAAACCTAAAAATGGAGATAAAAAATGACACTGTTTATTCCTTCTTCCCGATTATTAATAGCGGTAGGCGATAACCAAAATGGTCAGAAGCTAGCATTAGCCTCTTCTGAATGGTTTGATCTCCAAAACCGTGTGCAAGCCATATTGGCGCTACCCAGCAACTTCGGTGAATACCAGACCCGCTATGGCGATGCTTCTTCGGGTTCGCAGATGAAAGACTGCTTCGATGCCATGCTTAAGTTGCGGCGGGTAGCGACAAAATATGGCAATCCGATGAGTTTAAGGGCCAACATTCTGAAAAATCCAAATTTCTTGGCGGGTGTTGATAGGCCTAAGAATGACTCATATTCAGCAATTGTCTGGACGCTTGAGCGCGCTCATCAAAATGCTTTTGGGTTGGCCTCTATCCTGAAAGGCATCCCCATCAACGCAAGGGGAGAATCGCCTTCCGATGTCGTCACGGGAATCAAGAGCCTATTTCTGGACACCGATCAAATGGTCGATCAGATGCAGCAGACTGTGAATCAACTTGATGCGCTCGTAAACGAATTGCAAGCGATTGAAGATGAGTTGGCGGATGCCCAGCTCGCCATGGAGACATTTACCGCGCGCTCATCCCAGACAATGACGAATCTGGACCAGGAAATTGGGGGATTGAAGGACAAGATTGCCCAGTTAGAAATAGATCGAAATGCAGCTTATGCGAAATGGTTGGAGCTGACAATTGCCGCTTGCGGGGTCTCTGCTATCATTGCCCTTGTAGGTCTAGCCGCATCGGTCATTCTTGCTGCAGAGACAGCAGGAGTTAGTCTTATTGTAGGTGCTGTAGTAACTACAGGGGTCGTCGCGGTACTTGGCAGCGCTTTGGGAATAGCGGCGGGTATTGCCCGCACCGATTACGATAACCTCGTTTCGGAACTAAGCACTAAGGGAGAAACGCTCCAGAAAAGAGTTGCCTATCGTCATGACCTAGGCGCTCTCGACGAATTGATGAAATTTTCGCTCCCGTCTTCAAGTGGGCTTATTAGCCAGGTCCGTTTGGTGAGAGAATCATGGATCAGATCAATGCAAGAAATCAGATTCAAAGTTGCCGATCTCAGTGTTGACAGTCTGAAGAGCGGCCCGTGGCTTAAGGAGCAAGAAATGGCAGCGGCGGCAGCCAACTGGATCAAGGTTGATGATGCCATCAAAGCCTTTATACTCGGCTCCTTCGTCGATTACCAATTGGTCGATTTCGGAAAGCCGCTGCCGAAAGACGATCCAGACTGGCAGAATAAACTTGCTTCGAAACTCGCGGCTTAATCGGGATACTTTCGAAAATCACTTATTTTACGTTTAACACGAGGATAAATATCATGAATGTACCATTGAGAAGTGTAGAACCTTCCATTGAACCTGCCCCCGGCCTCACCATTCCCGCCGATCCAAACTCTGGGCAAAAGAGCCAATTTGCCCTTTTCAGCGACAGTTGGCTTGAACTTCAGGGTTACATCGGCAGTGCCATCCAGTTGCCTATCGCCGAAGGCGACTTTGAACAAAAATACGGTGCCTACGGTGCATCGACTACTATTAAGGACTGCATAACAGCCATGCGTGGTGTGCAGGAAACTTCCAAAGAATTTGGAGACCCAAAAAGCTTGAGGGCGGCACTGATCAACGACCCAAATCTTTTGGCCACCAAAGAACCACCGGCTGAGATATATACGCACACGGTTTGGCTGGGCCAGCGGGTGCATCAAACAGCCGGAACAATCGTAAGCGGGTATGAGAGCGTCCTTGAAGGACTGTCTGGATTGCCAGCCAGAGATCAAGTGGAGAATCTCAAAGCCTATTTATTCGACCAGACCTTGGGCCCGATTCCATTGTCCAAACAGATGTCCGACGAGGTGGGAGTACTCATCAAAAAGATCGGAAAATTTGAATTGAAGATGAACGAATACAACGCCAAACTTCAGGTGTATACGAAAAAATCTTCATCGATGATCAAAGACTTGGATACCACAATTGGCGGTCTCACACAGAAAATCATAGATCTTGAGAAATCCCGAGATGAAGCCTATCAAGCATGGAAAAGCTTTACCATCGCTGCGGTCACCACTACGGTTGGGTGTGCTTTGATCGGTGCCGTGTTGGCACCTTTTACCTTTGGCGTGTCGGCGCTGGTAGGGGGTGCTGCGGTGATTGCGCTCGGAGTGGGCTTAGGCATCAAGGCCGGGGAGAACCGGGCTAAGTACAACGGATTCTGCGATATGATTACCCAAGAGACAGCGGAAAAGGCAAAAAAGATCAGGTTGCGAAGCGACTTGGGAGATTTTGATACCCAAATGCAACGCGTGGGACCAGCGATGGCTAAATTTTTGAAGGATCTGCAAACCATTGAAGGTGTCTGGGTACAGATGAACACCGATATGTTGGCGATCAACGGGAGCATCAACGAAGGCAACGTTGGAACACTGCCCTTCTTGGTTAAATCTAAGGCTAAATTGGCCATTGACTCTTGGAAGGCCATCGATGACAGCGCCAAGCAGTTCACGGTAGAATCGCTGGTCGATTATACGAGTATTGCTTTTGGCGACAAAATGCCGGAGAAAATGGCCGCTTAATTCATTCACCTTGAGTTCGCTCCACTGTGCCGTACCACGCCTAGGTGATGTGCGGCACAGCGGGAGAGTTGGTTATTAATCTGCCGTAGAGGCGTGAGACAGAAGCAGGCAATGGTTATGACAGGATCTTTTACCTATAACTTGGCAGTACCGAGCGCGGCCCTCCTGAAATATGAAGATGCCAGCAAACTGGCACTTGAGACAAGTTCTTGGGTACACCTCAACCGCTATGTGGGCAAGGTCGAAAACTTGCCGACAGCAATCAACAGCGGTATCGCGGCTAGTGGCACGGCGCTGGAACAATTACGCAAAGAGGCCCTAAAATTCGGTTCGCCGAAACGACTCCGGCAACTTATTGCTGAAAACCCGAATGCCTTGGCAGACGATGAACCTCCGCTTATGTTATACGCGAGCATCGTCTGGTGGGTTCATCGCTTGCACGAGTCGGCGGCATCCGTTGTTTCGTTCTCGAAGAGCGTGATGGAATCGGCAAAGTCGGGCGCGGACGTGAAAGAAGGTCTTCAATGCCTTGGGCATCAAGCAGAAAAGGGCAGAAATCCAATCGGCCCTTTGATCGCTTCTTTGAAAACGTTCAAAGTCGGGATTTTAAGCGCAAACAATGATTTGTCTGAAACTTGCAAGATCGACGCGCAATCGCTTCAACAAATGCAAGAATCTGTCGGAGGGATGGAATACAAAGTTGAAAGTCTGAAAAAGCAGATTGACGGCCTCGGGTTCTTCAGTTCCGGGAAAAAAAAACAGCTTGAATTGGAGTTGCAGTCATTACGACAGCAACTCGTGGACAAAACGGCATGTGCCGAGAAACTCCGCGCTGCGCTGGGCGAGCTTGAACCAATACTAGGTGAAGGATATTGGCTCCAGTCAGGCGTGGACGACTTGGTAGATTTTCTTGACAAATTGAGGAAGGTTTGGACAACTTTCGGTTCGGGTGTCGCTCAACTCGCCGCCGATGCCTCGGATGATCAACTTGAGGATCAAGTTTGGATGAAGAAGGCATTGGGTTTCGACGAAGCCATCAAGCAATGGACTGCGATAGAGCAGGCCGCTAAGCAATTCATTGCAGAATCCTTGGTTGATATTCAAAACGACTGAAACTCCTTCTAGGGGAAAGCCCATGACTAGCGCCAACCGACATCAGACTTTTTTCATTCGTGTGCTATTTTTTTTAGTTGCCCTATGTCTGTTGCAGACACCGGCATCAGGGCAGGACAATAATGCGGCATCCCTTAAGGAAGCAATTTACCACTTGTGGCAATTTCAAAATGACATAGTTCAAATTCGCAAAATTGTTGACGATTCAGGCGAATCATTTGGGCCTTATACGATCAAAACCCGCTGCACTTGGTGCAGCGAGAAACCGATTTATTATTTAGGATTTTGCAAAACCGAAACTACTGAAGAATGGGAAAGTATGGTCAGTTTCGGTGGGATAGAAAACTTGAAAGTTGTACTTAATCAGGCGGAGCAAAATGCCAACACTTTTTCCCGCAGCTATGCGCCTACCCAAACATGGATTGATGGACTTCCTAAATTTAGTAAAGATTTCGATTCCGCAGCAAATGCCATTCTCGCTGTCCAGGAAACTATCAAAGCAGGCAACGAAGTAACGGAGCAGCAACGCCTGAACGTGGAACAGGCTCTCAAAGAACTTATTGTCAATTTAGATAATAGTTCGAAGCAATTGCAAATGGGGACGCAGGCCCTTGCCGATTTTCTCCAGCAGCAAAGCTCATTCCGAGATTTGATCAAACAAAAAATCAATCTTGCCGATAGCTCCGCTAAAAAAGCCCTAGATGAGCTTCATTCTGTTTCCCTGCAATACCACTGCCAAGATGGAGTCGAAGAAAAGTTCGAGAAGTTCAAAAACAACTACTCGGATTCGATACAAAAAATCAATGATGTATTTGAGAAGCTGGAAGCGAGTAGCCGGGTGGCGGTAAAAAGCGTGGGCATCTTGCTAGGATCCATCTTGAATTCTCGGACAACCATTGAATCGGTACAGGATTCACTTAATGCAGCGAAAAAAGACCAACTCGGGGGTTTCCTTGAAAAACTCCACCTCACTACGGCAAAAAAACAGTGGAAGGAACTTGCAGACAGTTATGTGAAATAAGAACGTAAGGCGGAACCATTGACGGGTTCCGCCGGATGGAAACCTCGGACGAATCTTGCCAATCTGAGCATATGCCGTCCACTTTTTGGCGGATCACATCCCTGTATCCGCCCAACGTTAAATGAATCGCCCCTTTTCTTTTCCATGCCACACCCGCGTGATCAACACTGAACCGTTGGGACTCTGGGTATAACGGATGACATAGCTTGAATGTCCGAAAGTGGCAAAAATGTCGCGGAATTTTGGTTTGTCTGGCACGAATGTGCCAAGTTCTGGGAATGTCTCAAGGGGTTTGGCTGCATTTAGGATGGTTTCTGCGGCTTTTTGCGCGGCTTGAGGATTCTTTTCGAACAGGAACCGATATAAACGATCCACATCACGCAAGGCTTGGGGTAACCAGATTACGTCGGGCATGAACGATATTGACCCTCTGCCAAATCTTGCAACCATGCCATGGCTATTTCATGGCTGATGCCGTGACCCGTGCGCTCGTATTCCGCCAAACGTGCCTCGTCGGAGTCGGCGTAATCTTCAAGCAAGGTTTCAACCAGTCCTTCGACAGTATTGCGATTTTGCTTGGCAAGGGTGTTCAATCGGTGTAGGGTTTCGTCAGGGAGCTTTATCGAAATAGTTTGCATGGTTTTTCCTCCAAATAGGAAATAATTTTATTTTGAGCTATCTTAACATTGTTGATCGTTCCTGCGCTCCGCGCCAATGCCATTTTTTTAGCGGATTCGGCGTACTCAATCGTCCATGCCACGCCAGAACTCCTCGGCATTCAAATCCTGTTCCTCGCCACGTTTGATGCGCTCTAAGGTGGCTTCGGCCAAGTAAGTGTCCTCAAGTAAAACACTTGTTTTCAGCAATGAACCACTTCATGTTAAAATCAACTGATTAAATCACTACCCCATTCGACTGCATGCCCCATCCACTTTACAATTCCGTCATGTTCCCGTCCTTGTTCATTACCGATGCCCGTTTCTCCTATCTGTTGGGGTTGTCATGATGAATGGTCGAAAAACTCTGGTGACTGGCGCTACAGGCCATCTCGGTGCCAATTTAGTCCGCCGCTTGCTGAAAGAGGGTAAGCCAGTTCGCGTGTTGGTGAGGGCAGGGCATGACCATAGCTCGCTGGATGGGCTTGAGGTGGAGCGGGTCACGGCGGATTTATGTGACGAAGCCTCGGTGGAGGAAGCCGTCAAAGGCTGTAGCCATGTTTACCACTGCGCCGCATTCGTTTCCACGATAGACGGTGATCCCGCGCATAGGCGTAAAATTTTCGAGACCAATGTGCTAGGCACTCGATACTTGTTGGAGTCAGCGCTGCGTCATGGCGTGGAAAAGGTGGTGGTGTCCGGTTCACTGAGCGCTATAGGTTATGATGGCGACAAGCCTAGCCATGAGGACATTTCATTCTACCCATTTGAACGTCAACTGCCTTATGGTTTCACCAAGCATTTGACTGTACACGAAATGCTGAGGGCTCATGCTGCGGGTCTCAATGTTGTGGTCGCTACTTCTTGCGCCATCATCGGTCCAAATGACTATGTGCCTTCGCGCATGGGTCAGGTGTTGATCGATTTTGCCCACGGCAAACTGCGAGCCTACATCCCCGGAGGGTTCGAATTCGTATCCACCCATGACATCGTGCAAGGCCATCTGTTGGCGATGCAAAAAGGGCGATCCGGTCAGAATTACATTATAAGCACGGCTTATGCCAGTGTCGATGAACTAATGGGTATGTTCCGGGATGTGACCGGGATGCCTCTGCCCAAATATCGGCTTCCACCCGTGTTAATGGCTGGTTTGGCGGAAATTGCCGATAAAACCTGGTATCGCCTGTTCCCGAATTTGCCCCGACGCTTCACGCCGGCGGCAGTTCGCTTGTTGCGAATGCAGAGAAGGGCAGACCATGGCAAGGCCAAGCGGGAACTGGGCTATCAACCGACCGAATTGAAGCAAGCGGTGAAGGATGCTTACAGTCATTTCGTTCAACGCGGAATCATCAAGCCGCTTCGATAAGCGAGTTTCGGAGTGGCGAAGCTTGCCTTGTATCAACCAAGCTCAGCCCTAACCTTCGTTAAGAGCAGGCTTTGCCACTCCTGCAATAATTTATATCCAATTTATCGCTCAGCTATTATTTAAGAGAGACAAAACTGCATGAACACTGCACAAAATTCATCCACCCGGCAACCTCCCAGTTTCCAAGAAGCCAAGAACGCGAGGCAGAAATCAAGGTCGGCCGGTCTGGACCCTGATCGTTGGTACGCCGTGGAATATGACAAGGCCGTGAAGAAAGGCCAGATTGTCGAGGTGACCTTTTGGAACACTTCCATCGCACTTTATCGGGGCGAGGACGGCCAACTGGCGGCAACACAAAACCGCTGCCCCCACCGGCAATTAAAGCTGACGCATGGAGCGGTTGAAGGCTGCAACATTCGTTGCGCCTATCATGGTTGGGCTTTTAACCGGGATGGTTGGCTGACGGATTACTCCCATGATAGTTTTGGCAAAGCCTTGTTAAAGAAGCAACTGCAAACTTATCCGGTGGCAGTGCGCTATGGTTTAATTTGGATTTTCCCCGGAGACGCGGCGAAAGCCGAACAAGTGGCACTGCCCACCATTCCTGAATTGGAGGGGGATAATCCATGGGCATCCGTGACTGCCGATTTTACTTGGAAAAGCCATCACTCCATGGTAATAGACAATATTTGTGATTTTGCCCACGCGTTTCTGCATCGTAAATACCAACCCTTCATCGATGCCAAATTAAAACACTATGAGTCCGATGAGAATCGGGTATTTCTAAGTTATGACACTTTTGTGGGCGGCGGGAAGATTTCCGGTATGTTTGTAGACCGGAATCGCATCAATACCCGTTCCATAGACCTGTGTTATGAATATCCCTATCAATGGTCAGATACTGGTGGCAAGATTAAACATTGGTGTTTTGTACTTCCCATTGATGAGCGCAAAACCCGTGCATTTTTTGTATTCTACTTCGACGCATTCAAAATCCCGATGACTTCCCTGGCTACGCCAAATTGGCTGACTCAAGCGATATTGTGGATAGCCACTCCACTCTTGTTAAAGCCAATCCTTGCCCAAGATGGGATAGCTTTGGAGGCCGAACAAGAAGGGTACGATCAGTATTGGGATGTCCCCCCCATCGAACTGAATCCGGTCGTGCCATTATTCCAGCAATTGACAGCGAACAAATGGGAAGCTTATCTACAGAGTTTGGAAAAGCAGCCAGTAGTTGTGGAGGGATAGTTGTATGTCATCGGACAAATCCGCTTCGGTCGAGATGGATGGGGGTTCGGCTTTTTTTGAGTATCTCCTAACTCATTATCGAGGTTTGTTTGCCACGCTGATATTGCTGCCGATTTCTGCTTTTTATGGCGCGTATATCACGATTCGCAATGGGCTGGTGTTTTATTTGAAAAGCGCTCCCGCCAAGCATGACTATAAAGTTCAACAAGTCATCGCTCAAATCGAAGCTTGGAAAAGCGATGGATGCAAGGAAAAACTCTGCACGGCCCGATCAGGATGGAAGTCCATGAGCGAGTTAGTGCCTAAGTATAAGCTTTCCCATCGTAAGATTCATATTGATATGTATGACATACTCGATCTGGATGAATCACGAGGAGTCGTCAGAGTGGAGCCGTTGGTCAGTATGGGTCAAATTTCGAGCAGTTTACTGCCACGCGGTTGGACTTTGCCAGTCATGCCGGAATTGGACGATCTGACAGTGGGAGGTTTGATCATGGGATTTGGCGTGGAAACCAGTAGCCATAAATATGGGTTGTTTCAGTTTATCTGCGAGTCCTTTGAAATTGTGACTGCGGAAGGCAAGTTGCTTAGATGCAGTCTGACAGAGAATACCGATCTCTTCCACTTGATCCCTTGGAGTCACGGCACTCTTGGCTTTTTAGTCGCAGCCGAATTGAAAATTATCCCGGCAACCCGATATGTCAGGCTTGAATATCAACCTGTCTACAGTCTTGAAGATTTGGTCGGTCAATTTGAAAAGGATAGTAGAAATACCCAAGAGAATGACTTTGTAGAAGCCATTGTTTTCAGCAAGGACCAAGCCGTTATTATGCGTGGTAAATTCAGCGACCACCTTGGCTCAGATGGCAAGCAAAATTCGATTGGCCTATGGTATAAACCATGGTTTTACAAACATGTACAAACCTTTCTAAATGTCGAAGCGGGAGGGGTTGAATACCTGCCGCTGAGGGATTATTACCATCGTCATACACGCAGCTTGTTTTGGGAGATGGAGGAAATCATCACCTTTGGCAATAAGCCAATATTCCGTTGGTTTTTCGGCTGGGCTTTGCCTCCTAGGGTTGAGTTGCTCAAATACACGGAAACTGAGACGACTAAAAACCTACGGGAAAAATACCATATATTGCAAGATATGTTAATGCCTATGGTTCATCTAAAAAAATCCTTGGAATACTTCGACAATTTTTATAACATCTACCCACTTTGGCTTTCGCCAATGGCGGTGTATGGCAATGCGGGTAATATTGGGTTAATTCATCCACATATCAAACAAGATGGGAGCATTGACGGACTTTACGTGGATATTGGTGCGTATGGAACCCCACGCAAAACTCAATTTGACAACCGTTTGGCTCAGCCTTTGCTGGAAAAGTTTGTAGTCGAGAATAATGGTTTTCAAGCCCTCTATGCCAAAACGGCATTAAGCAAGGAGGATTTTGCTAAAATGTTTGACCTTGGCGGTTATAACCAGTTAAGGCAAACCCTGCCATATTGCACACAAGCGTTTGATTCGATTTATGATAAGGTATCTTCAATTGGAAGGGCTTCCCCTGTGGAGATTAGGAAAATGAAGAAATTCCATTGATCGATCTTATGCGTTACAGCGAGTTCTTTATCGCAATCCACTAAAACATAAAGGGCGGCAATGGTATGATTGCCGCCCTTTTCTTCAAGTCAGTAAGCTTTATATCGCGTCAATAATGGTAGGCTTCTGCAAATTTAATAGGCCGTTGGACGAGTAGGCGCGTTGATTGTGACTGAACTTGGTTCGGCTTGTGTTGAACCTCTTCTAAACTGAGTGAAATCGCACTTTAACTCGTTGTTGGCTATGCCCATCTCAGAGGGCGTGAAGCATTGACGAGATAAGGCAGAGTTTTTGGTGAAACTAGCATTACCTTCTCCAGAAATATATATATCGCCATTGCCGTCAATTGTCAATGTACTAGACACTTGCTGCAATTCTGCCAAGTTGTATTTCAAGGGGTTTTCACCAGAAGAATTATATTTATAGCGATACCCGTATTTTGGCTCGATTTCTACATCAATAAACGCTGCATTGACAGGCTGAATTAGGATTTCTCCTACTGCGTTAGCAATATTATAAGTGTAGTTATTACCTCCGTTTCCATCGTTCACGACATATCCTGAATTTACGTACAGTTGCCGAGTGCCGGGTTGGGGGGTATCGAAGCGTTGACTTAAATTAGTCACGGAATCGCCAGAGACTAAACCACTCACTAAAGGTGTTCTATTGGAAATGGCATTACCATCATAGTATTTGGCATCGCCTACAGCCGTTATATTCAGTATCGCTTGTAATATTTCACCTTTTGAAGTGACAACGGAGATTGGGGAAACGTAGTAATTCTCAGCCAAACCTCCATTGTTTCCATCGGTTAGCGAAATACCTTCGATTTTAACCGGCTTGTCAACCCCGG
>CAIYXP010000040.1 GCA_903930145.1 uncultured Methylococcaceae bacterium | reverse complement strand
TGGCTCTAAAAAAGCGGTTACCGTTAGGATCTTCATTTGTTGTTGAACCTTTTAAATAGTCCATGATGATCTGACCTATGACAAAGTCGGTTTTTCCATCTTCAGTTGTCGATAAATTATTCTTTTGATGCTGATTAAGGTTTGACCAACTGAATTCAGTGGCCGTTTCACAATTGAAACACCACATAGATTGTATGTCGTGCAGCATGTAAAACTTACGATTTGAATTGCCAGCCAACTTACTTCCGGCTTCCCAAATCGCATTTGGGTTGAGAACGCCATTGGTCACTTCATAGGCTGACAAACGTCCACTCCAGTCGGGAGAGGTGGCAAAGTGATTATTTAATGCAGTTGTTCTGAAACCAGCCTGATAGATAATCCCCACGACGGGATCGACCGCCAATGAAGTGAAGGAACGGTAATCGCTCTGATCCAAGCAGGCCGACAGAGGGATTTGCGCTATTTGAAGGGCGTAATTTGAGGCATTTAAGATGCCTGGGCATATTATGAATGTCAACATTAAAATAGCCCGAATGGTGTTGCTGTTCATCTGTCATTCTCCGCATTGGATCGTGATTTACTGCCTGACAACCGACTGGGTGATGACGATTGAGTTGGCATCCATGCCGACTCCGCGAGCGGTAATCCGATAATATTTGGGTCCCGTTGGAATGGGTATGCCCGCTTCCAAACTAACTGCCGCACCCACTGCCCCGGATGACAATGACTCAATGATATATTTCGGTTTATCAGCTAACTTGTCGAATTGCTGGTTGGTGATAGTCAAGGTCACCACATCGGTATTTGCCACCCCGCCGTCATTCCAGAACCTATCATCTTCCGGCGGATAGGGATGAATTTGTGTGCTTGAGGGCCAACCCTTGGAAGCGGGGCAATCTGATGTTGACCCAGGCGCTGAGTTTTTATAATAACCATCATTTGCCACTGTGCAGTCAAATACTGGGATGGTGGTGGCAAGGTATGCCTCTGCCGCCCGCAAGGCGGATTCTGCTGCTTGAAAGGCAAGGTTATGCTCACGTTGATGACTTGCCATCTTTTCTTGCAACGAGGTGTTTTGCATCCCGGCCAAGCCAATGACGGTCAGAATGAATAAAAACACCAGGCTCACAAATAAAGCGGCACCCGTTTCTCGTGTCAGATTTGGCGTGGTCAGCGACAGAAGAACCTTGTTCATGTTCATTGCCTCTAGGTTCTTGGATTACGTAAGTTGATAGTAAAACTATAGCACCTTCTCAGACGGTGATCCTTAACCTCGATGCCATTACATGCTGTGGTGGGTAGGGGGGCGATGGTTAAATTATCCCCCTCAGTGCCTGTCGAACGCAGAACTAAGTCAATTCGAACGGCGATGACATTGGTCCAGAGTCCGTTGACATTGTCGGCTGAAAGATAGCGATCAACTGATCCGTCAATGGGGGTTGCGTCTATTCCATACAGCACTTGCATATCCTCAACCCCTTCCATGATCGGCTGTGGAGTGGGTGTTTTTTCGGTGTTGTCCTGCCGATAAAGTGTAGGTTCGGAATTGAATATACGAATGAAATAAGTGTGGGAATGAAACACCATGACTTCGGCATCCAGATCATGGCCATAGAAAAAATTCGACTGGGCGTTGTTTGTCGTGCCTGAGATGGAGATGGTTGTTTTATCCGACGACACGGCATCGGCACGAAACACTTCGGCTTGTCCGCAATCCGAAATCACCAAAACGTCGCTTGCGGGTTGAATGGAGCAAGTGTTGGTGCTGGGGATAATAATACTGGGGGTAGGCGTAAATTGTGTCAATTTAGCTTGCAACCGCCCCCCGCAAGGCTCGGCGAACTGGATGCTAAAAACGTCCCTACCATCCATCACATTAAGGCTTTCATAGGGTAGGTTGGGTGTCCAGTTGGCACTGCTAAAATCCGATCCGTCGAAAGGATAAGAAGTGATTATGGTATTGGCGTTGTAACCCAAAATGGCCGTGGAGGGTAGGATGTCAGGGGAAGGCTTGGCTAACACCACGGCTGTCTTTTTGGCCGGAGGGCATCCCAGGTTGCCTGCCCTGCGGATATCCTTGGCTAACAGTTCCAGGGCAAACCGACCATTTTCTTGCAAGCGGCTTTGAGCTTCTTGCAAGCGGTAGGATTGTTTGCTGCCCAAGTATATTTGGCTGACCACTAGCGTCAGAATCAGGCTTAGCACCAACGCCACCAAGATTTCGACGATGGAAAACCCCCGCTGCTTTTGGCAGGTCAAGGCATAAATGCTGCTAAATTTTAATTGAGTAGTCATCAAGGTTGGAAGCTGGTCACAAAGCCTTGGGTTGTGGTGCCGCTACGGTTATCGTCCCACCAGACTTTCACAACATAAATAGTGCCTACTCCATCACAAGAGGCGCTTGGGTCGGACGAGTCGCCTATGTCCGGTGTGCTGTCCAAACAAACGATGCCACTGCCGCCGGGTAGTTTTGCGGACAATTCGTCATTCCATCGCTTCAAATCGTAAGCCGCTAACTCTGCGGGTGTGCAAGTGCCAGTTTCACATGCACTATTACTGGTGCCCGGAGTAGCGCTGCCCTCAGTACCGCTTTTATACAGGCCGAGCGCCACACCCGCCTGATTTGACCTCATACGGTCAGCCATGTCGTAAGCCAATTGAGTAGCAACAGAACGATAGTAGGCCGTTTGATTGTTTCTGATGCCAGAGATTTGCAAACCGGCCAAGCCAGTCAGTCCGATGGCCAATATCAACACGGCCACTAACAATTCAACCAAGCTAAAACCGCTCATGGTTTTCATGGGTCGGTGCATGAGGTAAAAGTTGTGTCGTCACTTTTTTTCAGTAAGCCATCGTTATCGCTGTCAGCGGTCAAGCTAACCCTGCCTAGTATGCTTACAGCGAGTAAGCGAGCGGTACGTTTGGTGGGGTTTCCGCTCACACTCGTGTCGCATAATGCAAAGGAACCAAACGTGTTACTTTCGCCGCTGGGTTTATAAGTGATTCGATTGACAAAATTATTGTTGCCACGCAAGGTTAAATTGGATGTTAAGGGTTCATGAACCCGAATGACTTGATCGGTAGACGTGTCCTTTGTCCCATCGGCATTGTTATCCGAGAACACTTCCCATCCTCCCTCCCAACCCACTGAGTTTGAAGTAGACGTTTTTCTGACAGTGACGGAAATGCCTCGCTTGACAGCTTCGCTTCGGGCGAAGTTCAAAGTGGCGATAAAGTCATTGATGTTGGCCGTCAATACGTTGTTGCGGACGGTATCCCTGAAAGCGGGTACGCCTATCGTCAGCACTATCGCAATCATGGCGACGGTGACTAAGAGTTCGATGAGGGTGAAGCCTAAGGCAAAAGACTGTTTCATGCCTTAAGTTAACATCGTTTTTAATCCTTAAACAAGCAAAAAGCGAGGGAAGGAATGAAGAAATCCATTTCAATGCGGGGTTTTATCGGTTGGCAACTTTGCAGGAATCCCAAGTTATTGTGATAAAAGGGATGTTTCGCCGGTAGCTGGGATTTGTGGAATCAACGATTGAGGCGGGCTGGTCTTCAATTCGAAGAATAGCGCCGCCACCAAACCACAGGGCTTGGGTCTGGTTGTCGGGTAATGGGGGCAAGATGGCTCTCAAATTGTCGGACGCAGTTTTGCCAAGCGTAGTTTAATGCATAAGCCCTGCAATCCTGTGGGTTTAGGGCGAGTGCGTCGAGTGCCGCTTGTTGCAAGTCATCGTTTAGGCAACCTACTTTTTCGTCCAAGATCACGTCGATTGGGCCTCGCACCGGAAAGGCCGCCACTGGTACACCGCAGGACAGTGCTTCCAACAATACCAGTCCGAAGGTATCGGTCAGGCTGGGGAAAACAAACACATCCGCGTCCGCCATGTGGCAAGCCAAATTCTCGCCAAGCTTATAGCCGACAAAGCGGGCTTCGGGGTATTTTGCTTCGAGTTCCTCTCGCTGTGGACCATCGCCGACTATATATTTAGTTCCGGGCAAGTCCAGGCTTAAGAAGGATTCCAGATTCTTTTCAATGGCAACCCGGCCGGCGTAGAGGAAGATTGGCCTTTTCCCTTCCAGAAAGCCCTTTTCACGCGGCCTAAACAAGTCCACTTCCACGCCTCGTGACCATAATACTGGGTTGTTGAATCCACGTTGTTTCAACTCATTTATCAATGCGGGCGTTGCAGCCATGATGCGCTCGCTTTTGGAGTGAAACCAACGTAAAAAAGCATAACCCCAAGACAAAGGGAGACGAAATCTAAGATTCAAATATTCGGCAAAGCGGGTGTGAAAGGAGGTGGTAAAGGGTATCCCCTGGCTTACGCAATATTGTCGTGCAGCCAGCCCCAACGGGCCTTCTGTGGCAATATGCACCGCATCTGGCTGATAGAGTCGAAGGCGTTTCCGTAATTTAGGCCCACACCCCAAGGCCAGCCGAATTTCGGTGTAGCTGGGGCATGGCCAATTGTTAAATTGGTCTGGTGTAAATGTTACAACCGTATGTCCAAATTCCCGCAAGTAGTCACAAGTTTTTTGCAAGGTAGTGACCACGCCATTGATTTGTGGCCGCCATGCGTCCGTGATAAGTGCGATTTTCAAGTGGGGTTCCTCAAGCGGGTAATGAGCGTGTTGTGGGCATGGTTCTGAATCATTTTAAATATGATATTGAGCCAACATGACAATAAAATAACGATCTTGTGACAATCTCAAGAAAGCATTTGCCAAAGCCCCAATCATTTCGAAAATTGCCGCTGTCAATTCGAATAGATCAAAAGCTTGTCACAATGCCATGTTATGCTGTGGTTTATTTTTCTGCGTAAAGTGACAATGAAACCTCACAACCCTGCATCCAACTCTGAGTTCAACGATCTCCTAGCCGAGTTAAGGGCCTTGCGCGCCCAGGTTGAGGAGCGGTCTGCCCTTCGTCTAGGTGAATTCACCCATCATTTCGGTGAAGAAGGAATTACTCCCAGCGCCTGCAATATGGCCCACTATCTGGCTTTGCGCCAGTTCGATCTGCGCCGATTGCAAGAGCGTTTGGCGAGGTCGGGCTTGTCTTCGCTAGGTAGGATCGAAGCGAATGTCCTCCCTAATTTGGATGCGGTCATTGGCCTGCTTGCGTGTGCCTTGGGCGAACCCGATAGCGCATTGTCCCCTTATGCTGACGTGGGAAAACGCTTGCTGGAAAAGCATACGGATGAGATTTTTGGGCCTATGGACGGGGAGCGTGAAGTCCGCATCATGGTGACCATGCCCACTTCGGCGGCTGAAGACTATAAGCTCATTAAGAATCTCCTGCGCGCGGGGACCAATTGCATACGCATCAATTGTGCCCACGACGATGCAACGGCATGGGCGGCGATGATCCACAATGTCCGCAGGGCATCCAAGGAAACCCGCCGCCATTGCCGGGTGTTAATGGACCTAGGCGGACACAAACTGCGCACCGGTCCTTTGGCTGAAGCGCCCAAGATTTTGGCTTGCAAACCAAAACGGGATGATTTTGGACAGGTGGTCGAGCCAGTGGAAATCATGCTATACAATGCCCAAGCCAAAAAGCCCCCCGATTTGGACAACAAGACGATCAGTGTGTCCGGGGAAGTCTTTAAGCTGTTTAAGGCCGGGGATTTGTTAAATTTTATCGACACTCGCGGCAAGCCGCGCAGCTTGCAATTGATCCGGCATCCGTCGCGGAATATTTGGCTGGCGCATTGCGAGAAACTGGCCTATTTGGGCGATGCGGTGATGGCGACTTTGGTGCGGGGTGAAGGGGAAATTCTCGGTGAAACGACGCTTTCGATTCTCAACGAATCCAAAGTGGATATTCGGGTCAAAGTGGGGGAGCCATTATTGCTCAGTTTTAATGATGAGCCAGGCCAACCCGCCCTACGCAACGCCAATGGAAAGTTGGTCATGCCAGCCCGCATTGGTTGTGGCGAGGAGGAAGTCAAGCATTGCCTGCAATTGGGAGACCCGGTTTGGTTTGATGATGGCAAAATCGGGTCGGTCGTGGAAAAAATTCGCAAGGACGGGGTTTTGTTGCGGGTGACCCAAGCCAAAAACAACGGTTCCCGTCTGGTCAGTGACAAGGGGATCAATTTCCCCAAGACCAAGCTGCAATTGCCGGCGCTTAGCAGCAAAGATTTGCACGATTTGGATTTCGTCTGTCAACATGCGGATATGGTTGGCTTTTCCTTTGTCGAGTCGTTGGAGGATTTGGACTACATGTTGCAGCAACTCGATCAGCGGGGCGGTGCGAACTTGTCGGTGATCGCCAAGATCGAGTCTGACCGTGCCGTGCGCAACTTGCCCGATTTGATCTTAGGTGGCATGGGTCGCCATAAGCTAGGGGTGATGATTGCGCGGGGCGATTTGGCGGTGGAATTGGGCAGTGTCCGTTTGGCGGAAATCCAAGAAGAAATCCTGTGGGTTTGCGAATCGGCCCATGTGCCGGTGATCTGGGCCACGCAGGTGTTGGAAACCATGACCAAGAAGGGCGAGCCATCCAGACCCGAGTTCACCGATGCCGCAATGAGTGTGCGCGCCGAATGTGTGATGTTGAACAAGGGCAACTACATCGTCCGCACGGTGGAAGTGTTGGCGGACGTGTTGAGCAGAATGCAGGCGCATCAGCGGAAGAAATTCTCCCGGCTGCGAGCTTTGCATTGGTAAGAAGCATAGTTGGACCGTCAAAGCTTGCTTTGACAAGAGGACGGGAGCGTCAAAGCTTGCTTTGACAATAAAATTGGAAATACGAAGTTTGCTTCGCCTGTCTAAGCCAGCTTTGACGCTCCAAAACAAGACAGCCCAGCCGTTTTGGGATTATCCTATTCGCATGATTAACGGCGGGGAAATCAAACATGGCTTGGACAAAGATTTGGGAATGGCTGACTGGACACAAGGCAAACCACCCAGCATCATCTATTCCGCAGCAACCATCGACGGCAACAGCCCATGCTGATGGCACATTTGACGTATTTCTGAGCCACAGCAGCCAAGACAAGCCTACAGTTCGTTTATTGGCGCAAGCCTTATCCGCTCGCGGCATCGCAGTTTGGCTAGACGAAGAGCAACTCCAACCCGGCAGACCCTGGCAGGATGCACTGGAAACCATCATCCAAACCACCCGCACCGCAGCCGTGTTGATCGGCAAAGACGGCTTGGGACCCTGGGAAGAGCCCGAAATGCGTTCCTGTCTGTCACAATTCGTCAAACGTGGCTTGTCCGTCATCCCAGTGTTATTGCCTGATGCGCCTGCAAAACCGGAATTGCCGTTATTTCTACAGGAGTTTACATGGGTGGATTTGCGCGGCGGCTTGACGGACGAAGGATTGGACAAATTGCAATGGGGCATCACTGGCAAAAAGCTCTCGCAGACCGACTCGGTTTTGAAAACCGAGCCGGTCTTGCCGCAACATCCACTCCGCGAACCCTACCTCCGTCAAATGCATAGCGAATGGCGGGCCTTGCCCTTGGAAGTCATGGACCCTAGCGCTGCCGACCCCGCCGCGCAACGGTTGACCTTGGAAAAAGTCTACGTATCGCTAGACACGACCTCACCCCGGCCCGACAAGCTCAAGCAAAATCGACCGGACGAGCAAAAAGACCAGCCTTTGTCCGCAGTCGAAGCCTTGATGAATGCCCAAGACCGGCGCATGGTGTTGCTCGGCCAGCCGGGTTCAGGCAAAAGCACCTTGGGTCGTTATCTGTGTGCAAGCTTGGCGGATGGCTTAATCAATCCCAGTGAAGCGGGTCTAAGCGAAGGTTTGCCCGGTTGGAATGGCAAGGCATTGTTGCCGGTGTTCGTCTCCTTGCGCCGTTTTGCCGCATCCTTAAGTTCCCATCAAACCGGCTCATGCAGCCAAGTCGAAGCCTTTATCTGCCAACAAGTGGACGAGCGCGACAAATTGCAGGGTTTTGGGCGTTCACTGCTGGACGAATTGAGCAGCAAAGGCGGTTTGGTCGTGTTCGATGGCTTAGACGAAGTATCCGCCGATTGCCGTGCTGTGGTCAAAGCCTCCTTGGTCGGTTTTGCCGACCAATATCCGCGCTGCCTGATGTTGGCGACTTGCCGGGTGTATAGCTACCGACAAGAAGCGGATTGGCGTTTGCCGTGGGAAGACCATACCCTTGCAGAATTCAACCGCGACAAAATTCGGGCCTTCATCGACGGCTGGTATGGTGCGTTGAAGCTGCTGAACCCCACCAGCCCCATCGATTATTGTGGCAAGTCACAAACCTTGAAAAGCGTGTTGGACCCGGACGACCCACGCGGCTTGCTGGAACTGGCCGGTACGCCCTTGTTATTGACGGTGATGGCGATAGTCCATGCCCACAAGGAACTGCCGGATAGCCGGGTGGGCGTGTACCGGGATTGCGTGAATATTCTATTGATCCGCTGGCAGGGGGCGAGGGAAGGCGATGTCAAGCGCCCGCCCTTGCTGAATGCGCTGAGTCAACACAATGTCACCGAGCAAAAGCTGCAACAAGGCTTGAAGGAGATTGCCTACAAAGCCCATGAAAGCGGCGACAAGCGGGGTAGCGGCAACCGGGCCTTGGTGTCCAAGGGCATCATCACCGCTGCAATGTACAAATGGCTAGGGCCGCAAGGCTTGGAAGTGTTCTTGGATTATTGCCGTCATGCCAATGGTTTGTTGCTGACCGAGCGGGTGGTGCAATTGGAAGAAGGCGTGACTGATGCTTGGTATGTATTCCCTCATTTGAGTTTTGAGGAATATCTGGCGGCGATGTACTGGCGGCAACAAAAGAATGATGGCTTGGATTTGGCGGTGGAACGGGCCGGCGACCCGGCATGGTGGGAAGTGTCGCGGTTTTATGGCGAACACCTGTGCCATGACGAGCAGGGCGCGAACACCCACCTTGCCAAAGCCTTGTTGGAAAAGCTGTGCAAAAAGCAACCTTCTAGCCACAATACTGATGAATTAAGCCATTCGCAGCCTGTTCCCCGAGCGAAGTCGAGGGGGGAAGTCAAAGTGAACAAGCTGGCTTCGACTCCGCTCAGCCAGCGGGACGCATCTAACTCAAGCGTATTGATGGACGACGCCGACTGGCGGCGAGTCTGGCTGGCGGGTGCCTTGCTGCCCGGCTGGTGCAAGGAAACCCCGGAGGAAGATCAAGACGAAGCACTGATCCAACGCATCACCCTCCGTTTGGTCGATTTGCTCAACACGGAAGCCGCGCTGCGCGACGACATGCCCGCCCGTGCCGCCGCCGGTCGGGTGTTGGCGACGATAGGTGACCCAAGGCTGGGTGTTACATTTTGGAATCCTCTCCCCACGGGAGAGGGCAGGGAGATGGGAAACAAAGATATGCCGGATTTTCTCTGGGTCCGCATCCCCGGCACTGACCAAGTGATCGCCAGCGGGCAATTCCCCCGGTTTGACGGGCTGCGCTTAGGGCTAGGTGCAAAACCCGACCCAGAGGCTTATTCAAGTGAGAAATGGCCTGAGGGTAAAGCCCCACTGCACATCTGCGCATTGGACATCGCCGCCTACCCCGTCACCGTCGATCAATTCCGGCCTTTTGTCGAACAGGGCGGCTACCTTGATAATCAATTCTGGAGTGAAAACGGTAGACGCACCCGTGATGAAAATCGTTGGAAGGAACCGCGTTATTGGGATGACCGGGTTTGGACCCTGCCGAATCACCCGGTGGTGGGCGTGTCTTGGTTTGAGGCGGAAGCCTATTGCAACTGGCTGAATGCCAACCTACCCTCCAAGCAATCGGTGCGGCTACCGACCGAGGCGGAATGGGAATGGGTGGCGCGAGGCCCGGAAGGGCGCATTTACCCATGGGCCGATCCCTGGGAATCCTGGCGTTGCAATAGCGATGAATCCGGCTTGAAACGTACCACGGCGGTCGGTTGCTTCCCCGGCGGGGTGGCTGACTGGTGGCAGACGTTTGACGAAACCTCTGCCGGGGTGCATGATTTAGCCGGCAATGTGTGGGAATGGACGGCTTCGGAATGGAGCGAGGATTATGCGCTGGCGGAGTCATTAGCAATAAACGTACCAAATGCTCGGCCCCGTGTGTTGCGCGGTGGTGCGTGGTTCAACCTACCGCGGAACGTGCGTTGTGCCTACCGCGGCGGGGACTTTCCGCAGGGCGGGTACA
Source organism: uncultured Methylococcaceae bacterium (assembly GCA_903930145.1). Taxonomy (GTDB): domain Bacteria; phylum Pseudomonadota; class Gammaproteobacteria; order Methylococcales; family Methylococcaceae; genus Methylumidiphilus. The sequence goes on along the minus strand of CAIYXP010000040.1, from coordinate 2,247 downwards.
ACTTCGGGGGGTTTCGGCTTGTCAGGACATTATCCCTTTGATCTTTATTCTTTTTCCCTTTTGGGGTTCTAGGGGCGAAGCCCCTAGCTTTTTTTAATGCTAACTGCATTTATCATAGGGTAATTACGATATGAAAAATAGCGGCGAATCTGTGCCTCGTGCCGTGCAAGCCTGTCATGAACTATTGGCTTGGCTAATCCCTTTGTTAGACGATTTTCCAAGAGTGCGGCGCTTTACTTTGGGGGAGCGGCTGGAAACCGGTTTGCTCGCTGTGTTGGAAGATTTGGTTGATGCCGCTTATTCCCGCGACAAACGGGTTTCACTTACCCGCGCCAACCGTCGATTATCCATCACTCGTCATTTGTGGCGCTTGGCTTTGGAGTTGAAAGTCATCAACCTGAAACGCTACGAACACGGAGCGCGTTTGATTGATGACCTTGGCAGACAAATTGGCGGATGGCTGAAATTCAAAGAAGACATCAATGCAACCGTTGCATGATATTTGGCCGAAGATGATTGCCTTCGAGAATCTTTGGTTGGCTTGGCGCAAAGCACGGCGGGGTAAATCGCGTAGTGGGGGTGCAGTTGCATTTGAGCTGGATTTGGAACGCAATCTGTTGGATTTGCAACGTGAATTGAAAGATGGTGACTACCATACAGGTGCTTACCGGCTGTTTACAATCTACGAACGCAAGCCTCGCTTGATTGCAGCCGCACCGTTTCGGGACAGGGTCGTGCATCATGCATTAATGAACATTATCGAACCGCCCTTGGACAGGCACTTTATATTCGACTCTTATGCTTGTCGCCGTGGCAAGGGAGTTCATGCGGCGGTCAATCGCTATCAGTTGTGGGCACAACGCTACACCTACGCCATGAAGCTTGATGTCCGGCGGTATTTTCCATCCATCGATCACGCCAACCTCAAGGATATGTTGTGTCTCCGCATAGACGATGCGGAAGTATTGAATCTTTTGAACCAAATCGTCGACTGTGGCCCTAAAATCCAGCCAGAAAATTTGGTTTACTTTCCCGGAGACAATCTCTTCACTCCTTTGGAGCGGCCTTGCGGAATTCCAATAGGAAATTTGACTAGCCAATTTTTTGCCAATGTGTATTTGGATGGTTTCGACCATCGCATCAAAGAAGAATTGGGAGTTCGTGCCTACCTACGTTATGTCGATGACATGGTGTTATTAGCGGACAGCAAGGTATCGCTATATGCTTGGCGTGATTGGGTTGTGGAACGGTTGGGTGATTTACGTTTACGTATTCATTCAGACAAAGCCAAGGTTTGCCAAGTCAATGAGGGTTTGGAACTATTGGGTTATCGTATTTTTCCACGCAGCAGACGCTTGCGCAACGAAAATGGCTTGCGGTTTCGCCGCCGCTTGCGCTCTTTCGCCAAGGGCTACGCCAAAGGCCAATTGAACTGGCCCGAAATTAATTCTAGTGTTCAGGCTTGGATTGGTCATGCTTGTCATGCCGACACATTGAGCTTGCGGCGAAAGCTTTTTTCCTCTATAAGGTTTCAACGGGAACGGACCAAATGATCGGCCCCGTGTGTTGCGCGGAGGTGCGTGGTACAACAAACCGCAGAACGTGCGTTGTGCCAACCGCAACAGGAACAATCCGCAGAACAGGAACAACAACAGGGGGTTTCGGCTTGTCAGTCCGCCCACCAAGACCCAGAGCCGTTGTACCCCAGGGTGTAACGGGTGCGGCGTGTGGGTGTCCATGAGTCCGTTTCCAGGACTCGCAAGGAAGGGAGCGCCAAATATATCCGCCACGGGATGGTAGGGCGCGGGGTTAAGGCTCCGCGTCCATTTCTAAACAAACGTGCCAAATCGTCATGCACAAAGCAAAGTCTATATAAAACATTTTGTTAAATACTCATTCCATATCGGTATAAAACACATTGTCTTCGCCTCCCGCATGTAATGATACACGGATAATCTTAGCCGTGAATGAAGCTTCTTGACCGGCTGATAACGCCGCCATTTGGCTAGTATCGTCAGTTTTGAAGAACTTTTTAATGATGGGTGTTATTTTTTCTTCATAAACGCCATCCGGCAATGGAATCAAGGTGCCAGAGGATATATGAAAATCTGCAAACGGCACTATTCTTCCAGCAATGGTCAGTCCCAAATAGCCGGTTTCACTGAGACTTATATCGGTTAATGTGATTTCCTTGTTGGTTAACAGGTCAAGAATTCTTACCCCTTGATTGGGGATCATCTCAATCAC
>CAIYXP010000039.1 GCA_903930145.1 uncultured Methylococcaceae bacterium | reverse complement strand
GCTTCGCGGGTATGCTGCAATTCATGCTCCAAGCTGAGGATGCGGCTGCGGGCTTCTTCGCTCAGGTCATAGCTTTGATTGGATGCTGTTGGGGTAATCGAAGGCAATGTTTGCTCTTCCAGCAGCACCATCATGTAATTTGCGCCAGTGGATTTATCGGTGACGGGTTCTGCCGACACATTAAGGATCAGCTTACCCGTAGCATCTTGGTAACGGATGCCTTTCAGCGTCGACCGTTGTGCTTTTTTAAACCCATTTTGAATGACTGAAGACAGGGCAATGCGCAAATCACCCTGGGTCAGGCTGACCAAATCATTGCTCATTCGTCCTACGGAAGGTTGCAAGTAACGATTGGCGTTACCGAAAATATGCACCACCTCGCGTCGGTCATTCACCAGCACCCCGGTAGGCATATAATTATTGAGCAGTTGGTCATAGACCTTGGGCAATTTGTTCGCTGAATGCAAAGGCATGTTACTTGGCATTCTGATTGGGGCAACCCCAAGGCTCATGCGCCGGTCAAGCGGCAAGCGCGTATCGCTGGATTTACAGAATATTTTCCATTGCCGGTCTAGCGTGTCAAATTCCGAACTAAGCTCTGCGGTGCCTTCGCTAGGGCCGAGAAATAGATATCCATTTGGCTTTAATGAGAAGTGGAAGGTTGCAATCACTCGATTTTGGGCAACTGGCTCCAGATAGATCAGCATATTACGGCAACTGACGAAATCGATTCGAGTAAAAGGCGGATCTTTTATCAGGTTATGCTGTGAAAAAATCAATAATTTGCGCAAGCGTGACGAAACCCGATACAACCCATTCGATTCTTTGTGAAAATAGCGCTCGCGCCGATCCAACGGGGTGACAGCGGCCATGCTGTCTTCGCTGAAAACACCTTCAGCCGCCTTTTGTAGGGATTCCCGGTGCATGTCTGTGGCAAATATTTTGATGTTGGGCTCACGCCCTCGCTGTTCAAAGGCATCCAAGAACAACATCGCCACAGAGTAGGCTTCTTCCCCAGTGGCACAACAAGCCACCCAAACCCGCAACTCTTCCTCAGGCGGGTGCGCATCTAACAAGGAAGGGATAACCCGCTGGGCGATTAGTTGAAAAGCCTCGGCATCGCGGAAAAAGCGGGTGACGCCTATCAATAAGTCCTTGTACAATTTGTCCAGTTCGGATTCGTCACGCAGGACTAAATCAATATAATCTTGAAAAACACCCGTGGCTCCCAGCAATACACGGCGATCAATGCGGCGGGAAACCGTGGCCGATTTGTAATAGTTGAAATCCAAATCGTAGATTTCGCGCAATTTTTCAAACACCGCCGACACCCCTGTCAACGGTTCGCCGTGACCAGGCCGAAAGTCTAGTAATGAGCGATTCGGGTTTTGCACATAACCGACGAGTGCCATGGGCATCTCCTCGGGCGGCATGATGGCATCGACACAGCCCGTGTTGATCGCGCTACGCGGCATCCCGTCAAACTTGGCGGTCTCCACGCTTTGGACAAAGACCAGCCCTCCCACATCATGCACGTCTTGAATGCCGATGCTGCCATCGGACCCTGTTCCAGACAAGACAATCGCAATCGACTTCTCGCCCCATTCCCTAGCCAATGAGCGAAAAAAGGTATTGATCGGCAGGCTAAGCGGCTGGTCGGTGGGTTTGTCAAAGGTCAGCAGATGCTCGCCCTGCAGCACCATCTCTTTGCGTGGTGGCAGGATGTAAATGGTGTTGGGTTGAATTTCCTCCGGTTCAAGCACTCGAACAATTTTCAACGGTGTGACCCGGCCCAATAATTCATCCATCAAGCTTTTGAAGTCAGGGGACAAATGCTGAATGACGACATACACCATGCCACTATCCACCGGCACGGCGGCGAAGAAACGCTCCAAGGCTTCCAAGCCGCCAGCCGATGCGCCTACGCCAACCAAATAGGGTTTGCCAAGCGGCATATCTAAACCTAGGCTTGACTTGCTTTCATCCAAGGAAGAATCGGAGTTTCCCGCTTCAACTGCTTTGCTAGGTATGTTCATGGCTGAAAGCTAGGGCTGGTTTTTCGATACGTTTCTGGTGATGCAGGCTATGTCATCCAATATAATATTGCATCGATAAAATCGATATGATCGATTATAACTAATGTGCGCCAAGAAAATCCATTTTACCCAATTCCAAGCCCCAATGCCTAAGAATGGCATAGGCCGTCGTGGTGTGAAAATAAACATTGGGCAGGACAAATTCGAACAGATAAGGCAGGCCTTGAAATGAAATATCCCTGCGCCCCACTTTTAAAGTGATCGTTTTCTCCTCAGACCCGTCAATTTGAGCGGGGGAGAAAGTTTCTAAAAAGGCGATGGTCTTAGCGACGCGCATTTGAAGTTCGGCAAAGGTCGTTTCAATGTCTTCAAAGCTTGGCGGTTGTTGCCCCGCCAATCGCGCACCGCAGCCTTTTGCGACATCGGTCGCGATTTGAACTTGGCGGGTCAGCGGATACATATCGGGAAAGAGCCGGGCTTGCAATAACACTACCGGGTCGATTTTTTTAGCCTCTGCATGGTTTTCGGCCTTCTCTAGAATGTTGGCTAGGTTGGTCAGAGCTTTAATCAAAACGGGAATGGAGGCTTGGTACATTGAAATGGTCATGGGCGTTAATCCTTGTTGGATAAATAGTGTTTCTTGCCTTGATATGGCAAAACGTGAAAAAAAATCGATAAATCGCAGCCCGACTTGGGTTCAGACTTTCTTCATTTTACTCAAAATTGGAATTATTATAGAGTGAAATGCCGGCTTAGAATTTAAAATGTGCTAACCGCTGTGAATCGATAGCGATTTTGCCAGTTCTAGCCAGATAGGATTTGGGTAGGCCGACTTGATGGCAAAACTATTAAATTAACAAGTGTTGCCATCAAGTGGTTAGATCAGGATTCCATTCATTCGAAGCATCTTGCAATATCTTCGATGCGATTGACACTCCGATAAAGTGCCAAGCGCCACAATACCATTATAGGTAAGCGAAGGGATTTAGACACTAAACTCTTCGAGCCTTCTGCCTTGCTCTATCAATTCCCGCAACCATTTGGGTTGCATCCCACGACCTGTCCACTGATGCTTTGGATTTTCTGGATCGCGGTATTTGACAGGAACTTTAGAACCCTTCCTGGAACTCCCGACAGCCTTTTCAGGGGAGATTTCGGTAAGTTCCACGGTGTAGCCAATCATGGCAGCCAAATTCTTGATTTGGGCGATTACTTCCTTGCGTTTGCCAAGCTGTCTGTCGCGTAGTGTTTTCTGCGCGGTATCAATCAATTGGGCTAGTTCGACTTCGGAAAGTTCTTGTAGTTTGTCGTTCATGTTTGCTCCTGAACATTGGTTGTGAATAATGCTTTATATATTACCCTAGTATAACCGAAAAAATCCAGAGATAAAAACAATAGATTCAGCTTATTTGTGCCTAGAACCAGTCCCCCCCGAAAGAACAATCTTCTCAGCATGAAGTTGTCGGTGCGATGACGACTTAACTTCGAAGATGTTGCTTGGCGGGAACTTGAAAAATGGCAGGAATAGACTGTAAAACACTCACAAAAATCAGTTTGTTAAGATGACTAAACGCATTGGCAAAATTGAGTTGCTCTTGCCATTTCACTATGATCCATACTATAGTCTAAGCTTAGATGCAGTGGCAATCGAAGGTACAACAGTCTAATTTAGGCATTTCGAACTTAACTTCTCAACCATAGAATTCTTTATGTCATGCAGCGAATACAAACCAACGTTAGCAATATTTGATTTGGGCAATGTAGTGTTCAATATTGACTGGGAGCCAATGTTTAGGATGTGGAGCTTATTTTCTGGTATTCCTGCCGATGTGTTGAAGGAGAGGGCGAAGCCTGATGCAACGGTTGAACAGTTTGAACGCAATCAAATCAGCAATTATGAATTCCATCATTATATCAACACTCTACTGGGAATTAACCTGAATTATGCAGAGTTTTGCGATGGTTGGAATGCCATTTTCATGGATGAGAATATGGAAATAAGCCGTCTGCTTCCAAATTTAAAATCAAGCATGCGGGTGGTTGCTTATACTAACACCAATGAAATCCATGTCGAGGCATGGTCAAAACGTTACGCCCACATCCTGCACCACTTTGACGAAATTTTCATTTCATCAAAAATCGGGTTTAGGAAGCCT
>CAIYXP010000038.1 GCA_903930145.1 uncultured Methylococcaceae bacterium | reverse complement strand
TTGCATTTTGTAAACATTTTGGGTTTAGCGAGGAAAATGAATTCAGGATTATTTGCAGTCCAATATATACTAGGAAATTTCGCGATGTTAATGGTAGGAGAATAGCCTATTTAGAGTTATTCAAGCCTACAAAGCAAAAAACTTCTAAAGGGGACAAATCAAAATTTCTTGATGCAATTGAAAAAATTATTATTGGTCCTCACCGTGACAAGTATGAGCGAGAGAAAGAGCTAAGTTTCTGGCTAAAAAGTACAGACAATAATATTGATGTTGCTGTATCAGACATCCCATATTTATAAACAGCATTACCATTCAACACATTATCGGAGTAAGATCATGTATCTAGGCATGACAGACGAAGATTATCAAAACGTTCAGAATACTACACCAAAAATAGTCGCCAAACGGTTGGGCATTTCTGATAATCTAGTTGACGAAGATTTGGAAAAAGCAATTGATGCCAAGGATCATATTGCTTATTTAATCATGAAGGAGTTTCGCTCAACCTATGAAAAATGGTGGAAAGTAAGCAAAAACTTTTCGCCGAAATCTAATCCAGAGAAAATAGAAGAACTTAACAGCCTCGTTTCTTCGCGAAATGAAATAAGAAATTCGTTGTTTAGCTATCTTAATTCAAAACACAAAAATAGTAGCATTGATATAAAACCTTAACAATCGGGGGCACAAATGAAATTATTGAAACTATTTGGTTTGATACTTGGAATCTCTATTCTATCCGCCTGCGGCGACGGCCTTGCCCCGCCCGAAGTTGAACGGGCGGTTCGCGAAAGCCATTCGGCCAAATCCCGCCAAAAGCAAATGACGACTGACGCAAATGCGTCAACGGAACAAGCAACTAGCAAGAAAGGCAAAGCCAAAGCGGGTAATACCGGAGATTCATCATCCGGCACTCCCCAGTTTATGATTATCCCCGGCGGGGCAACTAAGACGGAATAATCCATACGTTCTAGTTGGGAAGCTGATAACACTCTATCGCCAAGGCAATGGATCGAATTCGTTTCATCGATGGGCTGCGTGGTTTAAGTGTCATTTTCATGGTATTAAACCACACAGCCCGTTGGTGGATGAATGGGGATATGGGTTGGAGCCGGTATTATTTCATATATTATACCCTCGCCCTAGGTGTGCCGATTTGGTTATTCCTAGTGGGTTTCTCTCTTTCCTTGTCATTCACCAAAACCGCATTACTTCACCCCACTGCCATTTATTCCAAGACATTTAGGTATATACGGCGTGGATTGATGATAATCCTGTCAGGTTATGCCTTAAATATACTTATATTTCCCGAAGACCCTTGGTATGGCACTACGGCCTTGCATACCATTGGTTTAGGCATGATTGCCTCAGCACCCTTGCTATTTATATTACAGCACCCATTAGGCCGAATCTTAGTCCTTGCCGCATCCCCGTTATTCTACTTATCCTTCATTGGGGTTTATCCCGAACTATATCAGTGGGTGACTAACCACCCTAAAGCATCCCCTGCCCTGTTCTTTGATTTTGCGCCCTGGCCTTGGATGGCAGCGGTATTTTTCGGCTTGATACCGGGTTGGTTATGGATCATTGGACCGTATAAAGGATGGTTTGAATGTTCACAAGCGATAAGATTTACAACAATCCTAGGCATTGTTTTGATTGTTATGTTTATCGTATTACAATGGATTGAAAATCAGTCACTGGTAGTGGACTTCCGAAGTGATCTGTTGCTGAATAATCACTGGATTCCAAAACCCATCACCACGCTTTTGATGTACGGGACATTTTGTCTACTTTTTTCTGTACTCTATTGGATAGTGGAGATTCAACAGATAAGACTGGAATGGTTGATGATACTCGGCAAAACCACATTTTCCATTTTCTTTATCCATCATCTGATTGGCCTAATCATCGCCAAGCGATGGTTAGGAATATATTTCAATCATTGGCTGGTATTTGTGCTGGCTGTTTTAAGTTTTATAGTTCTGTTGGTTTCCATCGGGCAGTTAATCTTACAGGCCAAAGCAAGCCGTGCAAAACAACCAGGGGGTCACGTTCAAAACAAGCTTTTTGTCTCTGAAATAACCATACTCCTCCCAGATTGTTTAGTTAAGCTTCTAAAATACAATAAAATGATGTTTTGGCATAAATATCGCTAGTCTTGTCAGCATCAACCCTAGACTAGAGCATTGAATATTGCTAAAAACTCAACCGCATTGACCTTGGCAACCCTCACCCTGTCATTACTTGCCATTAAGGGCTATGCTGATGAACTGACTCAAGACGCTGGAAGTTGGGCGCATATCGTCGCAGAAGGTAGCTTAATATCGATTGACCCAAGACTGGAAAATGTTCGTGTCTGGCTGGAAGGCCAATCCCGTTGGAACAATGACTGGAATCATTGGTATCAAGGAGTTCTGCGCGCCGCTGTGGGTTATTCGCTGAGTGATCGGGCCACCATTTGGGCTGGCTACACGTGGGTACCTACCGAAAATCTTGGTAAATCACCCGCATCTCAACAAGATGTATGGCCCGGATTCCGCTACGTTTGGCCTACTCGCATGGGTATATTCACTTACAGAATCATGGTTGAAAGTAATTTTTTACCCGGCAACGGGAACACCGTCCGAGTACACCCTAGGCAAATGTTTCGCTTTTTGCATTCTTTGGAATCCATCCCCGAACTCAGCATGATCGCTTGGGATGAAGTATTCGTGCGCGCCAATACGACACCGGCGGGTGGGCAGTCCGGCTTTGGTCAAAACCGCGCATTTGCGGGGCTAGGCTGGACATTCAATCCAAACTTCAGAACCGAATTGGGTTATATGAACCAATACATCGACGACGCCACCCATACCAATACCACCATGAATCATCTCATCATGGGGTCTTTGTTCGTCAACTTCTGATGCTTTTCCTGCCAAACCAGTGGATTTTATAGGTCGCAATTGACCAAAATCCATTTGTTTCGCCAATTTCGGCAAATTCAGATTTCTCTAACTCGCCGAAAAACGTATAATTCTCCCAAGCTTTGCTCGGAACGATGTGGCAGTATCAAACTGATCGACATCTGGCTTGTCACTTTTCACCTGCCAATCCTCTCAATCCTAGGATTTCCATGGGATTGATGGCCGTCACACGATGCTCAGCAACCACGAATCAGTTTAACAACCAACACAATAATGACGATGACTCAGATTTTCCTCTACGACACCACTCTGCGCGATGGTACTCAACGGGAGGACATTTCCCTATCCTGTGACGACAAATTGGCGATAGCCTCCAAACTGGATCAGATGGGCATCCATTACATCGAAGCCGGCTGGCCCGGTTCAAACCCAAAAGATGCCGAGTTTTTCCAAAGGGTTCGCCAGATTGGATTGAAGCAAGCCAAGGTGACAGCATTCGGAGCCACTCGGCGCAAACATAGCCGCTGTGAAGCCGATAAGAATCTTCAAGCATTGGTGGCTGCCGATACTTCCGCCGTCGCGCTCGTGGGGAAAAGCTGGGATTTCCAAGTGGAAAAAGTCTTGGACACCACCTTGGAGGAAAATTTGAAAATGATCGGTGAAAGCATTGCCTTCATGAAAGGCCATGGCACCGAAACCATTTTTGATGCCGAACATTTTTTTGATGGCTATAAGGCCAACCCAGACTATGCCATTGCCGCCTTGCGCGCTGCATCGGAAGCGGGTGCGGATTTTCTGGCGCTATGCGACACCAATGGCGGAAGCTTGCCTTGGGACATTGAAGCCATCGTCAGGGAAGTTGCAACGCTGGTTCCCACTCGTTTGGGGATACATGTCCACAATGACAGCGGTTGTGCTGTCGCCAATTCCTTGGCGGCGGTGCGCGGGGGCTGTGTGCAAATACAAGGCACCATCAACGGCTATGGCGAGCGAGTGGGCAATGCCGACCTCACCTCCATCATTCCCGGACTGCAACTCAAAATGGGTTATTCAATCGTCACGGCAGAGCAATTGCGCAACCTCACTGCCGTTTCGCGTTATGTGGCGGAAATTGCCAATCTGAAACATGACCGCCAACAACCTTACACCGGGGAAAGTGCTTTTGCTCACAAGGGCGGCATACATGCCGCAGCGGTATTGAAAGCTGCCGGTAGCTATCAGCATATCGAACCCGAATGGGTGGGCAATGCCATGCGCACCGTCATCTCCGAACTTTCCGGGCGTGGCAACCTGATTACCTTAAGCCAAAACCGAGGGTTTAATATAACCCAAGAGGAGGCCGAACGTGTACTGCACCTACTGAAAAAACTCGAACATCAGGGTTTCGCCTTTGATGCAGCGGAAGCTTCGGTCGATTTGCTATTGCAACGGGGTCGTATCGGGTATGAGCCTCCGTTTGAGTTGATGGATTTCATGGTTTTGGCAGAAGAAAGGCGGGGGCGTGGCTTGCTGTCCGAGGCGACTGTCAAAGCGAGGGTTGGCAAGGAAATCAAATTTGCCGCTGCCGAAGGTTCAGGGCCCGTTGATGCCTTGGCAAGGGCTTTGCACCAAGCCTTGTGCCAACATTACCCTCAATTGGAAAAAATCCAACTGACAGATTATAAAGTGCGTATCTTAAATACTGACAAGGGTACTGCTGCCATCACTCGGGTGTTAATCGACTTTCATGATGGTGAGCGTTCTTGGACGACCGTGGGTGCAAGCCCCAATATCATTGAGGCCAGTTGGCGCGCATTGTCAGATAGTATGGAATATGCTTTGCTCGGATTTAATAAAAACCCAGAACAATTATAATCAACACTTTCGGCTTGAAAATATCAGGCGACCATTGATGTTTTCAGGCTACCTCAACTTACACTTTTTCATTTACATAGGGTGTTACGCATGAATAAAACTTTCTCTGCCATGGCACTTTTGCTAATGATCGGCGGACTACCGGCATTGGCACAAGCACAGGGTTCAACCGCTCCAACCGATGGCAATGATACTGCCTCATCAACAGCACTTGATGTTTCTGAACATGACCAACTTGCCATGATGCGGGCCAGCATACGGATTAAAAAGCGTGATTTCATAAGGGATGCCATGGAACTGGACGAAGAAGAGAGCAATAAGTTCTGGTCGGTTTATCAAAAATATGAGGCGGAACTGATTAAGCTCAATGATTATCGGCAAACTACGATAGAAGATTACGCTAAGAGTATTGACGACATCACAGAGTCAAAAGCCGATGAATTAGTCAAAAGGGGCTTTGAATATCGTAAAGCGAGACTCAACTTATTGGCAAAGTATTATAGTAAGTTTGCCAAAGCCCTCGACAAAAGAACGGCGGCCCGTTTCATCCAAGTGGAGAATGTCCTGCTAGGGGCGGGTGATGTCACGATCGGAACCAGTATTCCCATGATGCCAAAAGTAACGGAATAAATTGAACTAGCCGATTTTCAAGCCAAGGCAAAACCATGAATCCAAGTCATGCAAACTTAACTAAACCCAAAGCAAAATTCGATGTGTTAGTCATCAACGCCAATCCGCTGTTGAATCTAATTCATGATGGCGAGATCAAGGCCGGTGCAATCAACCGGGTGCAAGCCATGCCCATGGTTGCCGAAGGCAAAGGCGTGAATGTGGCAAGGGTGCTGGCCCGACACGGCCATCGGGTTGCACTGACTGGTTTCGCTGGCGGTCATAGTGGCGCTTGGTTGCGCGATTTGGTGCGTACCGAAAACGTGGAGGATGCCTTCATCGAAACCGCCGCACCGTTACGGGTGGGCTTTATGGCATCCAAATTCAACTCGCGACACCCAACCACGGTGTTGCCTAATGGATTCCCGGTGACCCGGATCGAATACCAAGCATTGCTCGATCAAATGGATAGCTTGCTTGGCTCAGTCAGGCTAGTCATCGCCAGTGGGTCAGTGCCGGACCCGCTGACTGACGGTCTTTATGTGGCTTTGCTGGAAATGTGCAACAAACATTCGGTGCCTTGTTGGGTGGATTCCTATGGGACAGCCATGAAGCGGGCGCTGGAATGCCCTTTTCCGCCTGCTTTGTCCAAACCTAACCGGCAAGAATTTGACCAAACTCACTACTGGGGACGGGCTGAAGAACTGCATATCACCAATGGTGAAGGAGCGGTTAAAGTCAGTGGCTTGCACGAAGGCCAGTGGCAAGTGTTTCCGCCCAAAATCAAGCAAGTCAACCCAGTAGGCTGTGGCGATTGCTATTGTGCTGGATTGGCCCACGGTTGGCTGCTGAACATGGCTTACGCAGATCGTTTGCGTTATGCTGCCTGCGCCGGTGCGGCCAATGCGCTGCGTCAAGATGTGGCGATGATTACCCCCGACGAGGTGACAGCACTGATGGATAGGGTACGGGTGGAACCGTTTTGAAAACCGACTCGGCTTTCCCTATGGAAGCTAGATTGGTCGGTTCAAAAATAAGGTAGAATAAGCGCTTATTCAAGCCAGAGGCGATGCCACTCTTAATCGTGGTCATCAACCAAAGGCAAACAACTAATCATTTCGAGACTATCATGCGCAGGGTCATATTCAATCAAAAAGGCGGCGTGGGGAAATCGACCATTGCTTGTAATCTGGCAGCCATCAGTGCCATTGACGACAAAAAGACGCTGGTCATCGACTTGGACGTGCAGTGCAACACGACCCATTATTTGTTGGGCGAAAAAGTAGCCGACCCTGATCGCACCATTGCCCATTTTTTCAAGGAGACGCTAGGCGTCAATCTATTCGGCAAAACCCATTCCAATGAATTATTGGCCTCGGTGATTCATGCAACCCGCTGGCCCAATCTGTTCATCATCCCTGCCCACGCGGAATTGGAACCGCTGCAAAGCCGGTTGGAGTCGCGCTACAAAATATTCAAACTGCGCGAAGCGCTGGATCATTTGGAAGGCTTTGATCACATCTACCTTGATACACCGGCGGCACTGAACTTCTATAGCCGAACCGCTTTGGTAGCCGCCAAGCATTGCCTGATCCCTTTCGATTGCGATGCCTTTTCCCGTGACGGGCTGTATAACCTACTGGCCACCATTGCCGAAATCAAAGCCGACCTGAATGCCGACCTCATCATTGAAGGTATTGTCGTCAATCAATTCCAATCCCGCGCCAATTTGCCTCAGCAACTGGTGGACTCGCTGATAGCGGAAGGTCATCCCGTATTGGACAGCAAGATTTCCCCCTCGGTGAAAGTGCGCGAATCGCACAGCGAATCCCAACCCTTGATCCACTATGCCCCCGACCATAAGCTGACCGAAGAATTTCTTGCCCTCCATTTGGAATTGCATAGCAAGGTTTAAATCATCTCCCATTGCAGGCGTATTGAAACCGATTAGATCGTTGAATGACGAAATGCTTGAAGGCAATTCTGTCAAAATCCATCCTACTCTTGCTCTTGATCTCATGTGCCACTCATGTGGTCGGGAGCGAGGGTTCGCACCCCAAAGCCCCCAAGCGCATCAAAATAAACCCTGCTGATGCAGAGACGATAGGCTTGTATTTCACCGAGGAACTCAACCTCTATCGAGACACAGACTACTCGAACACCGTCATCGAATATGCAACCCAATCAGGCTGGACCTTCGGCCTGCAACTGTTGAATGTGCCGATTTCAGGCGGTGGTGCGCAAAGTTATGAATACGATGGCTATGTCACGCTGACCAAAACATTAAAAATGAACAGCGTATGGGCATTGGCGGTTGGCACACAAATCGGGACAGTGTTGGCTAATGTTACGCCTAAGCAATTACACAATTTTACATTTGCAGACAATCTTCTCATTATCAATGATATTCTGAATGTCCATGTCGGCCCTTTTTTTGTAAACGATGCATTGGCAACCATTCACCAACCCATCGGAGTGATGACTGGCTTTGAAATTCGGATTTTTCCTAAGTTATTGCATCTTCAGGGAGATTATTTCTCCGGAAATACCAATATCTCTGGAGCCATTTTGAACATTGTCTATTACCCTCTGTTAAACTTGCAAACCTACTGCGGGGTCAGCGTTCCCGGCCCTAACTCAGGAAATGAATTCGCTGGTAATGTCGGCATCATCTTCAATCTTAAATAAAAAATTCATACTGGAAATTTTGGGCAAACGTTTGGCAATTTTTAACCATTTACTTCTTCACAGACTCAAAAGCCGACTATTGATTGGCTAATCTGCACCAAAATAGATCATCCCCACTTCTGCGCACCCTAAACGAGCAACAATTTATTATAATTTCTAATTGATTTCTCTTAAATCAATCACCTATAACGTTGGCACGGCTTCTGCCATAGTCTTCTTGAGCAGATCAAACCGTTAACGCTACTAGAGGACAGCGCAATGAAATTTGTCACCGCAATTTTAAAACCGTTCAAACTGGATGATGTCCGCGAGGCATTGTCCGAAATGGGGGTGTCCGGCATCACCGTGACCGAGGTCAAAGGTTTTGGACGACAGAAAGGCCACACCGAACTGTATCGGGGAGCCGAATATGTCGTGGATTTTCTCCCGAAAGTGAAATTAGAGGTCGCCGTAGCCGATGAACAACTGGATGCGGTTATTGATGCCATCGTCAAGAAGGCCAACACTGGCAAAATCGGGGATGGCAAGATTTTTGTCTCCAACCTAGAGCAAGTCGTCCGCATACGCACCGGTGAAACCGGCGCTGAAGCCTTATAAGTTGGAGAAACCTATGAAATCGTTAGCCGGTTTTCTATTGTTAATGGGCTTTAGTGGACTATTGGCAGCAGAAACGGTCGCGCCAGTCCCCAATAAAGGCGATGTTGCCTGGATGATTGTCGCAACCGTATTAGTCATCTTGATGATCGTGCCGGGAGTGGCCTTATTTTACGGCGGCATGGTGCGGTCCAAAAACATGCTGTCCATGCTCATGCAAGTGTTTGTCATTTTTGCACTGACCGCCGTATTATGGGCTATCTATGGTTATAGCTTAGCGTTCACTGAAGGCAATTCCTTTATTGGTGGATTTAGCAAGCTGTTTTTGAAAGGGGTCACACCGGATTCAATCGCCGCCACCTTCAGCAAAGGCGTCGTGATACCTGAATATATTTACATTGTCTTCCAGTTGACCTTTGCCTCGATCACGCCGACGCTGATTGTCGGTGCTTTCGCTGAGCGCATGAAATTTTCCGCCATTTTATTGTTCATTTTGATTTGGTGGACTTTTGCCTATCTACCGATAGCCCACATGGTCTGGTACTGGGCTGGCCCGGATGCCTACACCGACGCTGAAGCCGGAGCCAAAGCCGCTGCCACGGCGGGCTTCCTGTTCCAGAAAGGCGCTTTGGACTTTGCGGGTGGAACCGTGGTGCATATCAATGCCGGTATTGCGGGGTTAATCGGCTGTATATTGGTGGGCAAGCGTCTTGGCTATGGCAAGGAATCCTTGAAACCCCATAACGTGCCGATGACCATGATTGGCTCTTCACTGCTGTGGGTGGGTTGGTTTGGCTTCAATGTCGGCTCCAACCTAGAGGCCAATGGGGTATCCGCGTTAGTGTTCGCGAATACCTTGCTGGCAACCGCCGCCGCTACCTTGTCTTGGGTGGCTGCCGAATGGTTGACCCATGACAAGCCCTCCATGCTAGGCGGAGCCTCCGGTGCCGTGGCGGGTTTGGTTGCCATCACCCCGGCTTGCGGCTTTGTCGGCCCGATGGGTTCCATCGCGTTGGGTCTCATCGCCGGTGGGGTATGCTTCTGGTCCGTCAGTTTTGTCAAACACAAGTTTGGCTATGATGACTCCTTAGACGTGTTCGGCGTACATGGTGTGGGCGGTATACTCGGCGCATTGGGAACCGGCATCTTTGCCTCACCTGCTTTGGGCGGAACCGGCGTTTTCGATTACGTGCTGAACAAGGTCGGCGACTATGACATGCTGGCGCAAGTGACCAGCCAAGCATGGGGCGTTGGCTTGACCATCGTCTGGTCTGGCATCGTTTCCTTGATCGCCTACAAGATAGTCGATGGCTTGGTGGGTTTGCGCGTTTCCGAAGAAACCGAGCGGGAAGGCTTGGATATTCGGGAGCATGGGGAGTCTGCTTATAACCTGTAATTCTTGACTTTATCTTCAATCCAAAAACGGGCGCTAAGCGCCCGTTTTTTTTGGGAACGATCCAATAATCTTGACATTTTCATCAACAGGCGTATAAATCTGTGAAAATTATTCCCTGTAGGATTATGCTTACCCAATAGGAGATTTTGTAATGATTGTTGTATTTGTTCATGGCTGGAGTGTCACTGATACCGAAACCTATGGTGAACTACCAGAAGCTTTAGCTGCACGAGCCTCCATGCATGGTATAAGCCTCGATATTAAGCAGATTTGGCTCAGTCGTTATATAAGTTTCAATGATGAAGTCACCATTGCGGACATATCACGTGCCTTTCAACAAGCCTTGTCTGACAAAATATCAGAGAATGGCAGCATCCAAGAATTTTCATGCATCACTCATTCAACGGGTGGTCCCGTAGTGCGCGAATGGCTTCAACGTTATTATGGTGCTAATAATCTGAAAAACTCCCCTTTACGCCACCTAGTCATGTTAGCCCCGGCAAATCATGGTTCAGCATTGGCTGCTCTCGGCAAAGCTAGGGTTGGAAGAATCAAGGCATGGTTTAATGGTATCGAGCCGGGGCAGCATGTTCTGGATTGGCTCTGTTTGGGCAGTCAACAACAGATTGATTTGGCTAGGTCTTATATCAACTATAAACCGTCAAAATCACTTTTCTTCCCCTTTGTATTGACGGGTCAAACCATCGACAATAATTTCTATGATTTCTTGAATAGCTATTTAGTTGAAAAAGGGTCTGATGGTGTGGTCAGGGTGGCAGGGGCAAATCTTAACTATAGCCTGATGAAATTAGTTGAGACAGATCAGGAATACCAAGTTAAGCATGGTTCCGAATCCATTAAAGTTCACTTACTCGAAGTTGAGGGTAAATTAGCCCGGCCCGAAAAGGTTCCAATGGGTGTCCTTCCTGATGCCAGCCACTCGGGGGATAAAATAGGCATTATGCGCAGTGTATTACGATCCACAATGGATAAAAAAACCCAAGTCGATGAGATTCTTAAATGCTTAAAAATTACAACTGCAAAAGAGTATGTCAAACGTGGTAATGAATTGGATGATCTGACTAAAGAATCACAAAAGGATAGTCATCGCTATAGCATGTTAGTATTTGTCATCAAAGACGATCAGGGAGAACCGGTATTAGATTATGATTTATTCTTATTAGGCAGTAAGAGTCGTGACCCTGACAAACTTTCTGTAGGCTTTTTTGTTGATCGACAACAAAATTCAATTAATCGTAATCATCTCGTTTATTATATCGATTATGATGAGATAAACAAAAATAAGCTGACTGGTTTTCGAGTGATCGCTAGACCTACTGAAGGCTTCGCATTTTACCACGCGGTCGAATATCGCCCTGATGATGAAGCAGTCAATACTTGTCTAAAACCAAACGAAACGTTTTATATCGAGATAATCCTCCATCGTTGCGTTGACGAAAATGTTTATAGATTCGATAATGCCAGCAGCCCACAGCTAAGCAAATCGGGCATAATCATAAAAACGGGAACCCGCCATGATTTCAAAGAAGAAACCCCAAGCCATAAGCTAATCACCCCATAGCTTGCGCAAGTCAGAACTAAGGATGGGTTTTCGAGCTTTGAATTGACCCAACCGCTGTTTTGATCGTTCCCACGCTCCCGGCGTGGGAACGTAATTTAGCCGCTCCTGCGGTGAATGAACGCAGAGCGTCTAAGAATTGGCTCTCGCCGGAGCGTGGGAGCCATCCAATCCCGGCGGATGGTTGGTAAGCTAAAATGCTTGCCCATCCCACTGTACTGGCAGTGAAGAGGAAGCTATTGCCCAACCTTACAACTTGAATATGCAATTATCATGCTCTACATCGCAAAATTGCTCAGCACAAATTCTACGAAAAAACGAATTCTGCAAACACAAATCCTGCACTTGTAATCCAGTTAACGGAGAGGTATTTTTATTCGCGGTTTAGCCTTGCGTAAACACATTTTATATGTGCTGCATATAAAATAAGCAAGGCATTTGCCACTTTCTTATTTCATAATCTGACTAGACTAATGCAAGGAGAACTCTTTGATGTCCACCACTTACTCCATCCAAGATGATAACTATCTGCGCTATTATGTGTCTGTTGAACACAACAACAATGCCGGTGACAATATCCGTCGCGACGGTGACGAAAACTTCTACTATATAAGCGATACTGCTGATATTTTTTTGCTGATGCCAGCCCAGCAGGAGACTGGCACAAATTGGTACTATGTCTTCAGAACCAATTCGCACTATTGTTGGACCATAGGCTCGGACAATAGCGATCTGCTGGAAGACCATAGCTTTACCGGTGACGATAACCAAAAATTCTGCTTCGAAGATGCTGGCAATGGCAATGTCTATATTGTCAACAAAGGGTCCGGCAAGTCGCTTTACAAGTCAAGCAACAAGTATGAGAGCCTCCCCAAATTCCCAGACACTACAGTCCGGCAGGATGATGACCGCAACAGCCACCATGTCTTCACGGTCAAGCCGAATAAGGCTATGCCGGTCTATATGCCGTCCACGCTGGGTAATCAGTTGACTGACGATCAAAAAAGCTGCTTGTACTTGACATCGCTGCTGGGAATTCCGCCATCCCCGCTCGGCCTTAACCAACAGCCGGCTTTCCCCCCGAAGGTGTTAATCGGCGAGACGCTCTTGCCATTTTTCAACGTGAAAGACGATCCTAGCAAGATTGGAACGGATCTGGTGGAATGGCAAATCAGCAATCACCCTTACTACCGGTATAGGCGGGAACAGCAGCAACAATATCAATCCTCTAGCTGCATCAATCAAGCCCAAGCTTCTGTAGTCGAAACCAAAACAATCAGCTATACCTATGGACTAAGTACTAACGACTCAGCGTCGCTTGAAACAAGCACCAGCTTCCAACTGGGTTTTACCTCGAATCATGAAGCCTCATGCGGCTTTGGTGATCTCCTTTCTGCGACATCCTCCCATGGCTTTAATGCGCAATGGGAGAGGGATGTTACGCTCACCGTAAGCTATAGCGTGACGCAATCGGCATCGTATACGGTCACTGACACAATAACCGTTGATTCCACCCAAGGTGACGTTGCATTCATCACATGGCAGGCCTGCGACATCTGGACTCTTTACTACGACAATTACAAGACTAGGGAAAATGACGACCATAATTCTATGGACCCTGATCCTTGGGTCTTCCCCAGCCAAGTCACTACATCGACCAGTTATCCTTCGGATGCCTCAGTGAAGGTGGTCGATAGCAAAACCACGCCTTCTTCCTGAACCGACACCCCGCCATCGCCTGTCCACTTTAGGCCCACGTGGGCAAACGGCGTTATTGTTGGGCTGGTTCCCAAGCTCCTGCTTGGGAACCCATGTCTTGCAAGCTCCTGCTTGTTCGTTGACCGTTCCTTGGTGAAGCTGGAGCTTCAAAGACCGCATTCCCAAGCGGGAGCTTGGGAATGAGCAAAGCGTCCGAGGATAGGCTCCCACCGCCTGAGCTTGGGAGCCATCAAAAATTAGCGTTCGTATTACCGCCTTTAGGCGGTCAACATGATTAACAAATAGCGTTTGTAGTCCCGCCTTTAGGCGGTCAAACTGACTGGAACCGGCTAAAACTGGGACTACAAATGACACCCGGCAGAAAAAAACTTGACATTTTCAACAACAGGCGTATAAACCTGTGAAAAATATTCCTTGTCAGGATTATGTTTATCCGAGTGGCGTGGTCGAGATTTGAGAAGATCGTTACGCGCCACGTAGAGGGGAATATATTTACGGGTAGTGAGAATTCTTGAGCGCTGTCTATGACAACTCAAGCCACTCTCGCCGGAAACAAATCGGTTTGCTTTGGAATGCTTAGGATTCAGCCGTGCTTATCGGACAGTCTGCCACATTAGTACAGCAGTCAATACGCCTTGATGGGTGCTTTTCGGACTTTGCTGATGGCTCATCGAAACTTGATGGGAGGTCAGTCGCCATTGGTGCGCACTCATCAATCATTGATACGCACTCCTCAGCCTTCGATACGCACTCATCAATCATTGATACTCACTCCTCAGTCTTCGATACGCAATCATCAATCATTGATACGCACTCCTCAGCCTCCGATGCGCAATCATCAATTGCAAATACCGAGTATCAGAGCCTGATGAGCAGTCACCAATTATTGATACTCACTCCTCAGCCTTCGATGAGCAATCACCAATCATCGATGCGCACTCCTCAGCCTTCGATGAGCAATCATCAATCATTGATACGCACTCCTCAGCCGTTACTGACCGCCCACCAAGTTTGGCGGAAGCTTGGAAAGCCACAGGAAACCCATTAAATACAACACATTATTTCTAGGAGACCAAACACCATGTCCACTTCACCCTACATGCCCCATGACGACGCTGGCAAGGCCGAATTGCTCGAACACCTTGCCGCCATCCTGCCCAAATATGCCGAACTGTTGGAAATCAAGCCTGAGGACATTGCCACGCTACAGACCGATGCCGTCAACTTCCGCCAAGCGCTGCAAGAACAGGGCGACTGGCAATCCTTCTCCCAATATTGGACGGCCTTTAAGAATCAGTTGCGCGATGACAATGATGGCCTAGTCGAATGGCCCGTCCCGCCCATGATAGGTTTAATGAATCGCCCTGCCGTACTGACGGGCATCATCCCGAGGACATGCGCTTTGGTGGCACGGGCGAAGACTCATAAGAAATTCACCACCGCTATCGGGCAGGATTTGTGGGTCATCGGCTCTACGCAAGTGAATGACCCGACCACTTGGAAACCCATCCTGAACGTGCAGATCATTGCTGGGCATCCGGTGATTATGTGGACCAAAGGCAAAGCCAGTGGCATCGAAATCTGGGTGGACCGGGGGGATGGTAATGGATTCGTATTACTCGCCGTCAACAACCAACCCAACACCACCGACCCCGCCCCGCTTCCCTCACCCGGAACCAGCGCCACTTGGAGGTATAAAGCCATCTATCGGCTACACGACGAGCAAGTGGGGCAGTGGAGCGATGTCATCAGTATTTCGGTGGGGGGATGATTATATAGGGCTGGATGAGTTGCCGACGTTGATCGCTCCCACGCCCGAGCATGGGAGCCATCAAAAAAAACCACAGTCAATACTTAAAACAGCTTGCATCTTTATGATTTTACTTAAAACATCCTTCAATGAAGGACCAATCCGAAAAAATTATTGACAAGGAAATGGAAGCATTGATATTGAATAAAATTCAGAAATTGGTCTACGTGACGCTTGGCGAAGTCGTTATACAAAGATTGGCCGATGAGCTTGCTGTTGTAGTAACGGCAGAAGAACTAACGCTTTCGCTGACAACGATAACCGGAAAGTCACTGGAAGAATTAGCAGAACTTGACTTGACTTATGAGCTTATAAAATCTCTATATCAGAAAACCGAAGAATATAAATCTCATCCTAAAGTTCTTGCTATAGTTAAATTGCCTAAAAGCGTCATTCCAGATGACGTTCCACGAGCTTTATTTGAGCAGCAAGTGAAGCATAAAGGTGAAGTATGGGTAATTCATAAGAATGACGCTGATCCACATCCTTCAAGTCCACACGCCCATAACTACGACGCAAATTTAAAGCTGCACTTAGGAAATGGCGACCTATATGCGCATACAACGCGCGTTGGAAACATAGGAAAGAAAGCTCTTTGTGTAATAAGACAGAAGATAATTGGTATCGACTTGCCCGCTTTTGAAGTTTCGTAGGGTGCGCAGGGCTTTATCGTGCGCATCGATTCCACAGCCTAACGATCCGTTCGACCGCACCCGCGCCACGAAACGCGGTAAGGCTCATTCGGGCGCAATAGCGGCTTGCCACATATTGCGCCCAATGTATAAAAAGCGCAAAATGCCATCAACAACTAACCGGAGGTTCTATGGATTTCAACATTGAATACGAACAAGAAGAGGATGGGCGCTGGCTTGCGGAAGTTATTGAGTTGCCGGGAGTTCTCGCTTATGGGGAAACTGCCGACAAGGCCATGATTAATGTTGAAGCTTTGGCTCTTCGTGTCATTGCTGAACGCCTTGAGCATGAAGAGTGCCGCCCCATGCCCATTCACATCTCCCTTGCCGCCGCATGAGTCAATGGTCATCGCTCAAAGCAAAGCGCGTGTTAGCTGCACTCTTGCGTCTCGGTTGGCAGATTAAGAGACAAACAGGTTCTCATAAAACCCTTGAGCGTATAGGCTGGCCCGACTTTGTTTTCGCTTTTCATGATAGCGAGGAAATTGGCCCGAAAAATCTGGTCACAATACCTCAAATCCGGGCCATGAACCCGGTCAACTTCATTGGAGCCATCGATGAATACGATTACCGACACTGAACTGAAATTGCGTGGGATCGAAGCCCTAATAGCCGCACTTGGCGTGGTCGAAGCCGAACGGTTTGTCAGCTTGATCTTGCGGGAACCTTTCGATTATACCCAATGGCAGAGGGATTTATGGCCGGATAAAAGTTTAGAGGAAATTAGTGGCCTTGCCATGGAAAATTGGAACCGCCCAAGCAAATAGATGCGTAGCCAAGAAGAGAAATATTATGGGTTTAACTTACGCCAAACTTAAATTAACAAATCTGTTTAATCATCATCAGGTTGAAATTAATGCTCTGGTGGATACGGGCGCGACATTCATGTGTGTGACGGAAGAGATTGCATTGCAATTGGGTTTCGATATTACTGAAGTAAGTCAGCAATTAGTCACTCTTGCAGATGGTCACCAGCGCAAAGTACCGAAAATTGCTCCCATTGAGATTGCGTTTGAAAACCGTAGTTATGTAACCGAAGCGGTTGTTTTGGGTGATGAACCTTTGTTGGGTGTCATTCCTTTGGAAGCGATGGATTTAATCGTTGACCCACGCCAGCAAAAGTTGATTGCTAATCCTCAACATCCAAATTATCCAGTGGCACTCGCTAAATAGCCTGAATGGGCTTACAAGTCTTTTCTCACAACCACCACGCCGGGTTCATCGGCTTTGGTTTGATGGGCAAAACCCAGTTTGTGCATCAAATGCAACATCTTGACATTGTTAGCCAATACCTCACCTTCCAATGAATGAAAGTGCTTTTCCTTGGCAGCTTCAATAATGCAAGACATCAAGCGAGTGCCTAGCCCTAAGTTTTGCCACTGGTCGGCAACGACCAAGGCAATTTCCCCGCTTTCCCCGTCAGGGTTGGTGAAATAACGGGCCACACCCACGCCGGTCTCCTTGTCGCCTTGCTTATGAGTGGCGATAAATGCCAATTCTCGGGAATAGTCAAGCTGGGTGAAATGGATTAACATTTCCCGGCTCAATTCGTGAATGGATTCCATGAAACGGAAATACTTGGCTTCTTGAGATAAATTGCGAACAAAAGCCTGCTCGATTTGAGCATCTTCCGGGCGGATGGGGCGGATGGTCACGCGGGTTCCGTTAGGCAGTTGAAATTCTCTGACCAAATGACTTGGGTAAGGATGGATAGCCATGTGGTCGTATGGCCTTCCCGTCGAATGGTGTTTGACAACAACCCTAGCATCCAAAGCCCACGCCCCGTTCTCATCGACGGTCAACGGGTTGATGTCCATTTCTTTGATCTGGGGCAATTCGCACACCATTTCCGACACTCTGAGCAACACTCGCACCACCGCGTCAAGGTTGACGGGCGGTTTTTGCCGATACCAGCCTAGCATTTTGTAGACTTTGGTATGTTCCAGTCGATTGCGGGCAATGAGTTCATTCAACGGAGGCAAGGCAATGGAGCGGTCATGCAGAATTTCCACCGCCGTCCCGCCAGCCCCAAAGTTGATGACCGGCCCGAACACCGGATCATCCATAACCCCTACCAACAATTCCCGCCCGTTGGGGTTGGTGTGCATTTTTTCTATGCTAACCCCATCGATCTTCGCATTAGGGCGAAATTGACGGACTTGTTCGATCAGATCGTGGTAATGATAGTGCAAACTTTGGGCGCTGCTGATGTTCAAGCGAACGCCCCCGACATCGGATTTGTGCGTAATATCCGGCGAGACGATTTTCATGACGACCGGGAACCCCAAGGTTTCAGCGGCGGTCAATGCCTCGTCTGGGGAATGTGCAGTCATCGCGGGCAACATTGGAATATTGAATGCACGCAGTAAAGCTCGCGTTTCCAAGGCCGACAATAAGCTGCGTTGTTCAGCCAACGCACCCTCAATAATCGCTTTGGCTCCTTCAATATCCGGGTGGTCCATGTCTGCCAGCGGTCCCGGTGCTTGCATGAGGAATTCTTGGTTACGGCGAAATTCGGCGAGGAAGCCAAAGCCTTCCAACGCACTCTCCAAGTCAGAAAAGCTTGGGAAACGCTGTTCATCGAAAATTTTTCTGCCTTCCAGCACTTGGGTTTCTCCTAGCCAACAGCAAAGGATAGGCTTGTGCATGGGATTTTTGGACTCTACGACGGCCTTCGCCGCCATAGTCGGTTGAGTCATCACCTGCGGGGCCAGCATGACCAGCAAACCGTCAATATTCTTGTCTTGCAAACACACTTCCACAGCGACTTTGTAGCGTTCAGGTGTGGCATCTTCAAGAATATCCACTGGATTATTGTGTGACCAATTTTCAGGAAGCGATTCGTTCAGCTTTAACTTGGACTCCTCGGATAATACCGCCAATTGAATGCCGCGTTCAAAGGCTCTGTCGGCGGCTAACACGCCTGGCCCACCCGCATTGGTGATAATAGCGAGCCGGTTGCCCCTGACTCGTTGCGGTTTGGAAAGAAGCTGTGCCGCTGCAAACATTTGCTTGATCGTGTCGGCGCGCACCACGCCAGCGCGTTCGAAGGCGGCGCGAAAAACATCGTCGGAACCCACCAAGGAGCCGGTATGGGATAAAGCAGCCCTTGAGCCTTCGGCATGTCGGCCCGCTTTGATGACGATGACCGTCTTTAAACGCGCAGCAGCGCGCAATCCGCTCATAAAGCGGCGGGCATTGCGAACTCCCTCGATGTACATCAGAATGCTACGGGTTTCCGGGTCCATTGCCAAATAATCAAGGATATCCCCGAAATCCAAATCTGATGCCGAACCCACCGAAACCACGGCGGAAAAGCCTACCGCGTGGGCATTAGCCCAATCCAATATTGCCGTGCAAATGGCCCCCGATTGAGAAACTAATGCTATTTTACCCAGTGTGGCGACGTTATTGCTAAAGCTTGCATTAAGTCCGACAGACGGCCTCATCAGCCCCAGACAATTTGGACCCAAGATGCGAACACCATGGCGATGCGCTTCTTCAAGCAAAGCCTGTTCGAGAATTTCGCCTGCCCCGCTTTCCATTTCACCAAAACCCGCTGACAATACAATGGCTGTTTTCACTTGATGTTCACCGCAGGCACGGATGATGCTTGGCACGGTGGCTGCCGGGCTTGCAATGACCGCCAAGTCAATCTGTTCATGGACGCTATCCAGCGTGTCAAAGCAAGGTTTATTGCCGATCTGTTGATATTTCGGGTTAATGGCATAAACGGGTCCGCTGAAACTTCCTGCCACTAGATTGCTGTAGACCCGGCCACCGACTGAATCGACATTGCCATTCGCACCGAATACGGCAATGGATTGCGGTGAAAACAAATGTTCAAGATAATGTCTACCCATGGCAGAGGAATCTCCTTAAGCGAATCATGCAAATAAACCCTAATATCGTGTATTGTGTCTGAAATTTGAGGATGTCAAATGTTTATTTTCAGATTATTCAACTGCAATGCTACAAAATCATTAGACATCAACCCAATTTTCGGTTATTAAATACGTACTTATCAAGATCTCGCAAAGGACTGATCGCCATGAACCCTGTTAGCCATATGGCCAAACCTATCCGAATCATACAGATTACCGATTTCCACCTTCTCAGCGACCCGAAGCGCACCATGATGGGAATCAACACCGAACAAAGTTTCCTAGCCGTGCTGCAACATGCATGGCAACATAGCGATGGGGTCGCTTTGTACCTGATGACGGGTGATCTGGTCCAAGAACCCTCCATCGCCACCTACCAACGCTTGCAAGAACGCTTGAGTTGCTTATCCATTCCTTGCTACTGCCTCCCCGGCAACCATGATGATCCCGAATTGATCCGTTTGAGCATGGTTGAAAGCAATGTTCACTATCACTCCCAAATTCTACTGGATGGGTGGCAGATCATTTGCCTTGACAGCACACTCCCCGGCAACGCGGGCGGATATTTGACGCAAAACCAACTCGATTTGTTGGAAGCCGGCCTTGTGGATCAGCCCAAACGCTATACGATTGTTTGCCTCCACCATTCGCCTTTGCCCACAGGCTCCGACTGGCTGGATACGATGAAACTGTCTAATGCCAATGAATTTTTCAAACTGATTAAGCGATTCCCCCTCGTCAAAGGCATCGTTTATGGACATATCCACCAAGCCATGGATGAACAATTCCAAAACTTGCGCTTACTGGGCTGCCCATCAACCTGCTTTCAATTTAAGCCCGACTGCAAGGATTTTGCCTTGGACCAGGTTCCGCAGGGCTATCGTTGGATAGAACTTCACCCAAACGGTGACATTAGCACTGATGTCGTTCGACTCGACACCGTGCCACAGGGATTGGACGTGGCTTCTAGCGGCTATTGAATGGACGGTTAGTGTGCTGCACTTGGTCGTGGAAGGCTCGGTTGTGGAATTGACCGACAGCGGTTTTTTGGTGAAGACCTCTGACTGGAATGAGTCGGTGGCGCAGGCATTGGCCCAAGCTTCGCATATCGGGCTAACCGATGAGCATTGGGAAATCATACATCTAATCAGGCAATATTATTTCAACTATCTGCACCTTCCCAATGCCCGCATGTTTGTCAAACTAGTGCAAAAAAGTTTGGGGGAGGACAAGGGCAATTCGCGGTATTTGCATTCTCTTTTCCCTAATAGCGCGGTTCGGTTTGCCTGCCTGATCGCTGGCCTACCGAAGCCGCCGGGATGTTTGTAGAATTTCACACTATCAAAACTCAACAATAAAGTTGTTTTGCGAATCAAGGAAACTTAAATCATGGCTAAAGTTGTAATGTATAGCACCACCAGTTGCCCTTTCTGCGTCATGGCAGAACGTTTGTTAAAGGCGCGGGGGGTGACTGAAATCGAGAAAATCAGGGTCGATATTGACCCGGAAAAGCGCCTGGAAATGATGCAGAAGACTCAGAGGCGCACGGTCCCACAAATTTATATAGGTTCAACTTATGTCGGCGGTTTTGACGATCTGTCCGCTTTAGACAGGGCAGGCAAACTGGCAGGGTTGTTGGCGGCAGTGGACGAATGAGGATTGCTGTTGATGATTGGTTTTATGCAATCCCCAAACT
Source organism: uncultured Methylococcaceae bacterium (assembly GCA_903930145.1). Lineage (GTDB taxonomy): Bacteria > Pseudomonadota > Gammaproteobacteria > Methylococcales > Methylococcaceae > Methylumidiphilus. Next base: position 12,057 of record CAIYXP010000038.1, on the reverse strand, counting down.
TTCCCAAACCCCGTCAACTTTTTCCTTTATTTCATCAGACATGGCGATAGGCGTCCCCCACTCCCGCGAGGTTTCGCCGGGCCATTTGTTGGTCGCGTCCAAACCCATTTTTGAGCCGAGGCCGGAAACAGGCGAAGCGAAATCCAAATAGTCTATAGGGGTGTTTTCAATCAGCGTCACGTCACGGGCAGGGTCCACTCGAGTGGTGATGGCCCAGATGACATCGTTCCAATCGCGCACGTTCACATCGTCATCGGTGACAATGACAAATTTGGTGTACATGAATTGGCGCAAGAATGACCACACTCCGAACATCACCCGCTTGGCATGTCCGGGGTATTGTTTTTTCATGCTGACCACCGCCATTCGATAGGAACAACCTTCCGGCGGCAAATAGAAATCGACGATTTCAGGGAATTGCTTTTGCAAAATCGGAACAAACACTTCATTCAGCGCAACGCCTAGAATGGCAGGCTCATCCGGCGGTCGACCGGTATAAGTACTGTGATAGATGGGATTTTCCCGCTGGGTGATGCACTCAATGGTGAAAACCGGGAACTCCTCCACCTCATTGTAATAACCGGTATGATCGCCAAATGGGCCTTCTGGTGCGGTCTCCCCCGGATAAATGAACCCTTCTAGCACGATTTCCGCGCTGGCCGGCACTTGTAAATCGCTTAAGCGACATTTGACCACTTCAGTCTTATCACCCCGCAACAAACCGGCAAAGCCATATTCCGACAAACTGTCAGGCACAGGAGTGACTGCGCCAAGGATGGTGGCTGGGTCCGCTCCCAGGGCAACTGCCACTGGAAAAGGTTTTCCGGGATTGGCCTTTTGCCATTCACGGAAATCCAGCGCCCCGCCCCGGTGTGCCAGCCAGCGCATGATGACCTTGTTTTTTTCGATGACTTGCAGACGATAGATGCCTAAGTTTTGCCTAGGCTTATGCGGTCCACGGGTAACGACCAAGGCCCAAGTAATCAGCGGACCTACATCCCCCGGCCAGCAGGTTTGCACCGGATAGCGGCCTAAATCAATGTCCCCGCCAGTCAAAATGGACTCTTGGCAAGGGGCATTTTTTAGTTCCCTTGGGTTCATGTTCAAAACTTGCTTGAATAGTGGCAGCTTGCTCACAGCATCCCTCATTCCCTTAGGCGGGTCCGGCTCCTTCAAAAAAGCCAACAACTTACCCACCTCGCGCAAGGCTCCAACAGATTCTTCGCCCATACCCAGAGCCACCCTCTGTGGAGTGCCAAACAAATTGCCAAGCAAGGGAATGGCATAACCCTTAGGGGTTTCAAACAGCAAGGCAGGCCCTTGGGCTCTTAGGGTACGATCACAAATCTCGGTGATTTCAAGATTTGGATCGGCGGGATATCCGATGCGTTTCAGTTCTCCCCTCACTTCGAGTTTGGCGATAAAATCACGCAAGTCGCGGTACTTCATAATAGGCCGGATTGATTGGCTGGTGGGCAGGCCCTCATGGCCCGAAATTGAAAGCCGGCTGTTGAATCTTCCTTAGATCGAAACCGGCAACAATATAGTTTGTTGATAGCCGAAATCGGGAGGCTATCAAGGCCACACATGCTTAAGCAATATCAACTCAAACACTCGTAGTCGCTCAGGCCCCTTTCAGCTTGTCCATCACCTGAGCAGTGGCCGTCGCCCAATCCTCTTGTTCGAAACCCGGCTGGAAATTTCTTTTTTCGGCCAAATAATAAGCCGCCTCGGCGATCATACGAGCAACTTCAGCCTCGTCAACCTGAGGAAGTTGCGCCTCTTGTTCCGCATTGGCAGACTTGGCTTTGGATTTCTTGGCGGCAGGCTTTGCGACTTTTTCAATTTCTGGGGCTGCCGTTTCGACAGATGGCTCGGCTACAGCAGGAGCCGGGGCTGCTTTGGCTGTTGTGGCAGGTTTGGTCGGCTTAGCGGCTGGTTTTGGAGCATCCGTTGCAGCCGCTGCCTTCGGTGCATCCGTTGCTGCCGCTACCTTCGGTGCATCCGTTGCTGCCGCTGCCTTCGGTGCGGTGGCAGGTTTCTCAGCAACGGCCGGGGCAGGCTTAGGCGCGGCTTTTTTTGCCGGAGCAGGGGCAGTCGCTGTCGTAGCGACAACCACAGGCTCAGGGGCTTTCGCAACGGGTGGCGAGGCTATAGGCGCTGTTGATTCAGTGGCGGCTTTGGTGGGGGCTGCTGCTTTGGTGGGAGTAGCCTTAGGCGCATCTGGCTTAGCCTTTGCCTCTGCTTTGGGCTTGGCTGTCTTGGCCTCAGTGACGGCAGTGGCTTTGGTGTCAGCGGCTGGCTTCGTCGACGAGGTGGGTTTAGTTGTACTCATGTGAATTTTCTCCGCAAAGGATAGGGTTTAGCAATATTTTAAAGGATTTTAACAATCCATTAAAAGCTATGAACTAAGCAATCATGTATTGCCTGTAGTCTATGGATAAATCTTATAATAATGGTTATTTCGATCAAAACAAGGGAATACAGTGTTGAATATCAAAAGCAGGATGGAAATTGTTTGTGCATTCAATCTTGACTCGACATACTGTATAATTTAGCAGAATTAGCTTTTTTTTCAAGAGCTAAGCTTCCATCTACCGGCTTTATCAATGTCCCCATCATAGTTGACAACGATTTTCCCCAAGAATTCAGCACAGCCAAACACGTTGACCGACCCACCCGCTAAAGTGGCATCTTAGCAAACTAGACAAAAAACTCCCGGACTTTATTCTCAATCAACGACCAACCCAGCAACATGGGTTTTTTTTCGATAGTTATGTTCAAAGTCTTGCCCGACAGGGCGTAACTCCCCACGATACCTTTGCCATTGAATTGACCCAGTTGGTGATCACCACTCACGCCTACGCCATTCTTTGCGGCGTAAGCCTTAAATTGGGTGAACACTTCAGAAGGGTCGCGGGTCAGCTTGATGGAAAATTTTTTAGTCATGGTCTATGCTTTCTTCGATGGCAGAAATGCTTATCATAGAGCCTTGGCAAGCCTGCTGGCAATTCCCATTGCTATTTTAGGACGAAAAACTCTTGGAACAGCCCAACTTAGCTCAGACCCCCCAAGGTTCGGGCAAATTTTCTTACATCATTCATTTCAACGGTTTTATAATGGCGTTGTAAATTCCATGTGTGCCTCACTAAACTCTATGGTAGCAGTCTAACATTTTTTATTCCTCCAAAGTAATGGCCTAAGGCAATCTGGTTTCCCTAGAGAATCACTGATGAAATTCAAACACCCCACACTCGCAGCCGGACTTCGCTTCTTCTATTCGTGCTTATTTTGGTCATGCGTCATGACCATGAACGCGGAAGCCAACAAATCGGTCGAAAACACACAAGTTTTCGGCAGGATAGTGGCAGGGATTCCCAATGAAACTGATTTGAATGGTGAAATCCAAGCAGGGGTTTTCATTGCCGATGCGCAATTGATGGCAACCCAAGCTGCCAAACTTGGACGGGCAGAGATAGCCTTGGTGAATCCAGGATCATTGGCTGGCAAGGGTCTGATTGCCAAACTCTACCCACACGATGTGAGATACGACGAGATAGCCGCCTTGCTACCCAACGGCTATGATTTGGTCACACTCCAACTGACGGCTCAACAGTTGAAATACGTGCTTGAACAACAGTTTGCCGGTTGCGGGGGACAAACCCAACAGCGCATTTTACAGGTTTCCAACGGATTCAGTTTTAGTTGGAAATCCAACCGGGGGCACTGCGCCAAGATTTGGGACATGAAATTGACGCATATGGACTTGTCCCATTCACCGCCCACCCGTTCTGGCATGCTTGATTTGATTGCGACTGGCGGTGTGCTGCTCAGTCCGAACAAGACCTATCGCGTCACCGTGAACGAATACCTGGCAAAGGGCGGGGACAATTTCAGCATCCTAAAAGACGGGCTTAACCCTGTCAAATTCACCAACGAAATCGATGCCGTGGCGGCCTACATGGAAATATTCAAATTCCCCAATGCTTCCTATGACCCTGGCGCAACCGAATTAAACCGGCCTCGAATTGTTCAGCTTCCCTTGCCTTAGGGAACCTCAAAAAACCGGTTACGTTCATGGTTCGACAAACTCACCACGAACGTATCCTTTTGATTAAACTATTACCGTTCGCACTGAGATTGTCGAAGTGCGGGGTTTTTCGAGTTTTCCCCTAGGGTTGTTGACTCCGAATATCTTCGCCACAGACTTGAAAAACAGCATATTCGGCAAGATTTTGCGCATGATGACCAATACGTTCCAATGCTTTGATAACCAACACCACACTGATGGCAAAGCCTATGTTTCGGTAATCCTCCAAAATATAGGTCAATAGATGCCTAAGGTCGGCCTGAAACTCCTCCTCCATGGCTTTGTGATTTTCAATCACTTGCAATGCCTTTTCTTCATCCCAGATATCAAACACTTCTATCGCACTGCGTAGGCCAGACATCGCCATGTCACCGATTCTGTTGACATCACGCAGCATTTGACTGTTGGGCTCGCCACCCTCGTTCTCTATCAATTGAATGGCCAAACCGGCGATTCTAACCGCCTCGTCGCCAATGCGCTCCAAATCGCTGACACTTTTCGAGACCGCCATGACCATCCGAAGGTCGGAACTGACCGGACAGCGTTTGGCGATGATTTTGGCGATTTCTTGATCGACATCGACTTCCAATTGATCCACTTCATAGTCCATCGCGACTGCTTGATGGGCCAGGTCTTCATCTTGGGTCTTTAAAGCGATCAGGGCGTTGCCAAGTAAGTTGACAACCAGCCCGCCCATTTCCAAAACATTCAGACGCAAATGATCCAGTTCGCCATCATATCGCCTGATGATATGACCTTCGGTCGGGGGCCTATCCATTGCAAATCTCCAGATTAGCCAAAACGGCCACTGATATAGTCATCGGTTAACCTATGTAAAGGCTTGGTGAACACACTGGCAGTATCACCCACCTCAATCAATTTGCCAAGGTGGAAATAAGCGGTTCGTTGCGAAACCCGCGCCGCCTGTTGCATGGAGTGGGTGACTATGACAATGGTGTATTGTTCACGCAATTCGTCAATGAGTTGTTCGATTTTGGCAGTGGCTATCGGGTCCAGGGCGGAACAAGGCTCGTCCATCAAAATCACTTCGGGATTGACCGCTATCGTGCGGGCTATGCACAGGCGCTGCTGCTGGCCCCCCGACAAGCTGGTACCGGGATGGTCAAGATAATCCTTGACTTCTTCCCAAAGTCCGGCACGACGCAGGGATGATTCGACAATTTCAGCCAATTCGTCTTTGGTCGCGGTCAAGCCGTGGATACGCGGCCCGTAGGCGACATTTTCGAAAATGCTTTTGGGGAATGGGTTGGGCTTTTGAAACACCATCCCGACTTTTGCCCTTAAAGGGACGACATCGATATGGTTGAGATAAATATCCTCATCGTCAAGTTTTATCTCACCATTCACTCGACAGCCCGGTATGGTGTCGTTCATGCGATTCAAACATCGCAACAAGGTGGATTTGCCGCAACCGGAAGGGCCGATAAAGGACAGCACTTCGTTATGCGCTATGTCCAGACTAACCCGTTTAATCGCCTGTTTCTCGCCGTAATTGACATCAACGTTGCGGCAACTGATGCGGGGGGCGGGGACACTCCAGTTTCCAACCGTGCTATCGTCTTCCACACTATCTTGTTCGCGGACAGCCGAGAAAATGCGTTTGCGCAGCCGGGAGGCATCCCGATGGGATTTTTGCTTTTGCGCGTCATAGTTCATACTAACATCTGAATCTGAAGCGGAATATAGTGTAGGAGTCATAGTTTGATGCCACAAAAAGTGTCTGGTCTTTTGAAGTGCCGCATCACAGATTAATCTATAATTGTTACAGTTTAATGACAATCAAGAAAAAACCCATGCCCAGCCTAATGCTTTATCACACCTCGGCTTGTCACTTATGCGAGGAAGCGGAAGCCCTGACAACAGCTTGCCTATCAGCCAGAGGAATGCCAGCCAATTGCCTGCACCTTGAAGACATCACAAGCGATGAGGGTTTGCTTGAACGCTATGGGCTGATAATCCCGGTATTGCGCTTGATGGATACCGGACAGGAATTGCTTTGGCCCTTCGGCTTGGCTGAGATTGAGCATTTTTTGAATACTTGCGATACTTAATGCCCGACAACGGCAATATTAATGACAAGAGCGCGATCACATCCGCCCTACCCTGCATTCTCACCATAGAGGTCAAACGCATGAGCACGACAACATCAGCCACACCTGCCCTTCCCCGCATCGTCATCGTCGGCGGCGGTGCAGGAGGCTTGGAACTAGCCACTCGTCTAGGTAAAACCCTAGGCAAAAAGAAGCAAGCCGAAATAACGCTGGTGGACTGTAGCCAAATCCATATTTGGAAGCCTTTGCTGCATGAAGTTGCCGCCGGCACGATGGACTCTCATGACGATGAACTGGCCTATTTGGCTCAAGCCAGGGCCAATCATTTTCGATTTGTGTTGGGGAGGATGGATGCTTTATACCGGGATACCAAGCAAATCAGGCTTGCCTCCATGAATAATGCTGAAGGGGATGAAATCGTTCCAGTCCGCACCTATGGCTATGACATTCTGGTAATGGCCATCGGCAGCCTTTGCAACGATTTTGGCATTCCCGGCGTGGCTGAACATTGCCAGTTTCTGGATTCTACCGAGCAAGCCGAACATTTCCAGCAACATTTATTGGCGGCTTATTTGCGCGCTCAAGCCCAAGGCAGCTTTGGCGGTGACGGTGTGTTGGACATTGCCATCATCGGTGGCGGAGCCACCGGCATTGAATTATCGGCCCAACTGCACCAAGCCACCCAACTGTTTAATGCTTATGGGCTGGACTCCATCCAACCCTCCGACATCAAATTGCACCTGATTGAAGCTTCCACCAAGCTGTTGCCACAATTGCCTCCCCGCCTGTCAGAAGCCACGGCCCATCAATTGCGGGAAATCGGCGTGAACTTGCTGCTAGGCGAACGCGTGGTGGAAGTGACGAAAGACGGCGTGAAAACCCTATCGGGCAAATACATCCAAGCGGAAATCAAGGTTTGGTCCGCAGGCATCAAAGCACCCGACTTCCTCAACGGCATTGCCGGCTTGGAATCCAACAGAATCAATCAACTGGTCGTCAAGCGAACCCTGCAAACCACCTTGGATGACGACATTTACGCATTGGGGGATTGCGCCGCCTGCCCTTGGCCTGAAAAAGGCCCGGAAGCCATCATTCCCCCCCGCGCCCAGTCGGCCCATCAAATGGCAAATCAAGTTTACCAAAACATCCAGCTTCGACTTAAAGGCCAAGCCCAGAAGGACTATGTCTACACCGATTACGGCTCGCTGGTTGCGCTGGGGAAATTCAGCACTGTCGGCAACCTCATGGGCAACTTGATGGGCAGTGTGATGATCGAAGGGGCCGTCGCCCGTTTGGTTTACCTCTCTCTGTACAAGATGCACCAAATGGCTTTGTTCGGACCCTTCCGCGTCGGTTTGATGGTCATCTCAAACTTCTTCCGCAGCCGCTTGCAACCCAAAATTAAATTGCATTAATCGCAAAAGTTTAAGCGGAAACTTAGGGATAGAACGATCCCAACAAAGATTGGCGCGGGGCTAAACCTGCTCCGCGCCCTTTGCGGACAAAATCAACATTCACTAAAACTATGCCGCAGCACGTAGCCGGATATTGTCCAAAATTAAAATGATCTCATCGACTTCTGTTGTCCCAAATATGCCATCAACACCATAAGGGCTTAAATCGGTGTAAGGCGATTGGTAGAGCAAAGCGGCATCCATCCAACCCTGTTGGGTCAAATGGTTGATGATTTGGTCAATGAATTCTATCTGATGGGCTGTTAATGTTTTGCCCGCCATGAACTGGTTGAACGCTTGCTTGGCGGCTTCACGATCCAAACCTACTAAAGACCTGATAAACAATCCCAAGCCATTGGCTTCTTGCTTGGCGAGTTCGATGTCCTGCGTTGTGGCAGTCCCGGTTTCCATCAATATGCGCTCCAATTCGGCAAGGTCACTGGCGGTCAAGGGTTCATTGCGGCGCAATTTGTGGATGGTGATGTGGCTCTCATGGGTTTGCAGGAATTGCCTAGCCTTGGCCCTAAAGCGGTCATAGTCGTTGCCCTCGGTGAATCCGGGGAGTTCCACCCTGACCGATTCCCCTACCCTATCTTCAAAATCGCTGTAAACCTGCTTGCGCTTGGTTTTCTCGATCAGCTTAACCAAAGCCCGCAATTTGCGCCGGACATTTTCCAGCATTGGTGCAGTGACATCTTCCCAAAATGCATCCGTCATGACTTCTTGAATTAACGGCATTTCGGCCCTGACCATCGGGATGCTGTCCTGTTCGGACAGTGCGCGGGTAATGTCTTGGACTCGCTCCCGTAGCGAATTGAAACCGGGGTCAACCCTTAATAGCGCCAGTTGGAGTTTGAGCATCAGCAGATCAAAATATTTGGCCTCGACATCATTATCCACCAGTTCCGTGGGCAAGCCAGCGAGATGATGCGCCAGTTCATCGAAATGATTGGGTTCCAGCTTCTCCCATGCCTTGGGTTCGGCGTAGCGTTCCACCCACAAGCGACGGGGGCGCACGATGAAATTGTGGAGGTTCATTGCCGCCACTTCTTGTTGCAGCCGTTCGGCAATGCTGTTGCGCAATGCACCGAATGGATTTAGCTTGCTCACTTCGGCTTCGCTCAACATGTTCACTTCGGCTTCGCTCAGTGAACGGTTGAATTCAACGGCTTGGGACTCAGCCCCCGGATAAGGGTTGGCGGTTAACTTGTCCAGTTCCGCCACCATCTCCAAACGGGCAGTGAACAACTTCTTGTCTAGGGATTCACTGATAGGCGCATCGATGGTTTCTGGGTTCTGGCTGAAATATTCCAAATTCTGGCAAAAATCGAAGACATAGAAATTTTTCTTAGGCTGGTCTGGCCCGAAAATGTTTTCGCATAGGCGAGTCCCTCGCCCCAACATTTGCCAGAATTTGGTTTTTGAACGGATTAGCTTGAAAAATACAAGGTTCAACACTTCCGGTACGTCAATGCCTGTGTCCAGCATGTCCACCGAAATGGCAATATGCGGTTCCTTGTTCGAATTGGAAAAATCATCAATCAGGCTTTGCGCATACTCGGTCTTGAAGCTGATGACACGGGCAAACGTGCCTTGATAGTGGGGATAATGGGCATTGAAGCGTTCGGCAATGAAATCCGCATGGGCTTGGTTCTTGGCAAACACAATCGTCTTGCCGATCCGGTCGCCCCCCGCCACTTTTTGCCCGTGCAGCATTACATGGGCCAACACCTTGTCCACGGTGTCAATATTGAACAGCCATTGATTGACCGCCTCGGCCTCCACCCGGTCTGGAACCGTGCCTTCCTCATTCCATTCCAGCGCATCCCATTGGTCTTTTTCTTCTTCCGACAAATTTTGATAGCGTATGCCTTCGCGCTGAAACTGCAACGGAACGGAAATCGCCACCGGTGGAACCAAATAGCCATCCCTTACCGCTTCGTCAATTTCATACACATCGGTGGGTACGCCGGGTTCCAAATTGAATAACCGATAGGTGTTGCGGTCGATTTCATCTCTAGGCGTGGCGGTCAGGCCCACGAGCAGTGAATCGAAATAATCGAAAATCGCCCCATATTTTTGATACACCGACCGGTGCGCCTCGTCAATGATGACTAGATCAAAATGCCCAACGCCAAACTTGCGCAAGCCGTCGCGGGCATCGTCTATCAGCCCCATCATGGTTGGATAAGTGGACACATAAACCCGGCCTTCAATGTGCTTCTCGGACACCAGATTGACGGGCGACGACGCGGGCAAATGGGCTTTGAATGCATTCACCGCCTGTTTGACCAAGGCGACTCGATCCGACAGAAATAATATTCGCTTGGCCCAGTTGCAGCGCATCAACACATCAGCCAGCGCGACCACGGTGCGAGTCTTGCCCGCACCCGTCGCCATCACCACCAGCGCCTTACGCTGATGATGCACTTCAAAAGCTTCGCCTATGCGCCGGATGCTACGGGTTTGATAATGGCGGTCCACTATGGCCGAATTGATTTCCGCCTTTGCCAAACTCTGCCGGGTCATGCGACGCTGGATCAACAATTCCAGTTCCGCCTTTTTATAAAAGCCTTGAATGGGGCGAGGCGGATAGCTCAGATCATCCCAAATCCAATGTTCGTAGCCATTGCTGAGAAAAATAACAGGCCGTTGCCCATAGTCGGCTTCCAAACCATCGGCATAGAGTTTGGATTGTTGCTGGCCTTCCATCGGGCTGCGCCGGGTGCGCTTGACTTCCAACAAGCCCAAAGGCTTGCCGTCGTCGCCCCATTGCACATAATCCACAAACCCTTCCCCGGTGTTGTTCGGCATTCCTTTGACGGGAAATTCGCGGTCACGCGCTTGATCCAAAGGCCAGCCCGCTTCTTTCAGCAACAGGTCAATGAAATAATCACGGGTTTGGGCTTCGGAATAATCGTGCTGGTCGGGTTGGGCGGCATTTTGATTTTTGATGTCGGCAATTTCGGCCCGCAACTGGATCAATTCTGCGTCCAGCGCAGCCTTGCCGCTCATCACGGCTTTGAGTCGGGTGTCCTTTTCCGCCAATTCGTCCGACAGCTTTTGCAACTGTGCCAAAGTTTGGGCGGGGACGGGGGACGTTTTTGGTAAGCGACTTAAGTCAAACCTAAGTGCCAAATCTGGCCTACCTGCCGCCGTGCGGGCATAGTTCCGGCCCAACCAATAACACACATGGAATAATTCCTTAACGGCAGTTTGTGCGTCATACGGCCTGACCGGCTTGGTGCTATGCACGGCCTGATTGCCCAATTCACGAATCAGCCGAAACTTGGCATGAAGCGTGTCGCCAACCAGAGCGTGGAAACTAGGCTCATGAATCAACGCGCTCAAATGGTCTTGATAAGGCAGTTTCAATGCCGGGTCATGCCGGTACAACCACGCCACGACTAACTCCAAAGTCCGACGGGCATAAAAACACGCGGTTCGGGCATCAGTGTTTGCCATCGCCTCGGCCTTTGCCGCCGAACCGTGCAATTCGGGCCATTCGGCTTGCAGGAAAGCGAAGTGGCTGTGGGTCATACCGAGCTAAACTTCATCTTCTGAAACCTCGACATTGACGACAAAATGGAGAATCTCCTCGACTTTCCCCCGCGAAGGTCCGTTCAGGTTAGTGCCATATCTAGGGCTATAGTGTTGGCAATAGTCAGCCGCCAGTTTGTATGCATAAGTAGATGTAGCATATTTTCCCAGATAAAGATTCAGTCCTTCTTCGACCAACATAAGTTTCCAATTTTTGATCAGTCGGCAAGAGCCAAAAGGGATAGGCTTGTAGTCATTTTGAAATTCCCGCAATCGATCCGTAAGCTTGCGGGTCGAATCGCGATCCATTATCGGGTCAAATAGGTTTACATCGGTCAACAGCAATCTTGCCTCGTCGAATAATGCTTTTTCATCCTCTTTGTCAACGGCTTCGCCGCCTAATTCCACCGCACGGTTTGCCATCCATATACCGAATGACCGGAGGCGCTCTGGCTTTTCAAACCATTTCTTTAGCACCGTCAGCCGAGTCGTCCTTGCATAGTGGTTCTGATCAATTTCTTCGATGATTTTTTGGAGTTTGTCGGGGACTTTGGTACGCATAGATTAAATTTCATCCCGGCTCAATGGTGTAGCGTCGCTGACGGTTCGGGTATGGCGGTCAAAGAAGCTATCCCAGTCAACGACACTTGAGTCTTCGGACAAAGGGGAAATGCCGTGCCGCATTTCGACAAAGCAAATGAAGTCATAGACTTGACGGGCCAAGTCTTCAGGCAGACGGCTGGCCTCGGTGTGGATTTTCTCGGCAAGCGTACTCATAGGCTGTTCCTGAACAAAGATTGAGAGAAATGCGTCATTGTATCAAGTCATTTTCCACGGCGGGGCGAAAAATTTTTAGAAGCAGGACAGCAAAGTTCGGATTACCTACGAGGATGATGGGAAC
>CAIYXP010000037.1 GCA_903930145.1 uncultured Methylococcaceae bacterium | reverse complement strand
CGCCAGTTTCAGGTCTTCAACTTGGGAGGAGCTCAATGGCGGGGTCGGATCGGCGGCGGGCGGCAAGGTCTGTCTCGGCTGAGTTATTTTAGGGATCGGCAATTTTACTATGCCGGGGAAAATGTTTGATGGAAATCACCTAAACTCCCCTGCGGCCGTACCCGCCATCCCCAACGCGGTCACCGCAAAGGCAAGGCTGGCCCAAGCTGTGCGGTTTTTATACCAAACCAGACTATGCATTCCCGCCAACGTCAGACAGGCTGATGCGACCATGGACCAAATAATGGTAATCCAACTCATACCAGTGTTTTACTCATGCCGGAATGTTGTGTTGGATGCGATGTTGTGCGGTATCCACGAAATACGGTGGCAACAACGATAGTTTCGGTGAAAGCCAGTTATCCGAAGAATGGTCGGTCTGTAGGTTTAGTAAGTGGCCGGTATTCAATGCGCTTCGGTAAATTGTGTACGTTGCGAACATTATAACGTCAAGGCTCCCAACAATGGCAAAACAATGCGGGAATCTGGACTGACTGATAGTGGTATAGATAGATCTGCTGAATACAGAAAACAACAGTACCTTCCCTAAAGGGCAGTAGCGGAACACAAATGCATTGTGCTAGGGTTTCCTCCATGAAAAGCAACCAGAACATCTGTGTCGCGGTCGTTGATGACGACGAGAGCCTTTGCCGCTCCTTGGGCCGGTATTTGCGGGCTGCCGGGTTCCATCCGGTCACCTATCCCTCCGCCGAGGCGTTCCTTGCGGATGATGGGCATCCGAAATTCGATTGTCTACTACTTGATGTACAGCTTGATGGAATGTCCGGGCTGGATCTGGGCCGAAGGCTCGCCGCCCTCAGTGATCGCACCCCTGTCGTATTTATCACGGCGCTTGACGACCCAAATGTGCGTGTGCAGGCGGAGTCTTCCGGTTGCGTTGGCTTCTTGAGCAAGACAGACTCGGGCGAAGAAGTCCTTGCCGCCATCCGTCACGCCATTGGCCTTGAGGATGTCTCTGTAGTCAACCTGCGTCGTGAGGAGACAAAACCCTTTTTACAACAGATAAACCATAAGCAGGCAACAGATCAAGCACTGCTCAACAAAAAAGTATCATTTGATTCAAAGTAGGAGGTATTCAATGAAAACAAAAAAATGGCGACTAGTTCTCCGGGTTGCGATGTGCATGGCGGTTTTGGCGGGTGTCGCGGGCTGCACGAAGGACCGGGCGGCGGCCCAGCCGGTGCCTGTGGCCGTTGCACCGGCATCGCAGGCGGCAGTCGAACCGCAAGGCGACGCCCGTGCCTTGCTCATGCGCATGGCCGATTTCCTGTCGAAAACCCCGCGCTTCAGCGTGAACATTCGGGACGGCTATGACGTGGTCCAAGAATCCGGTCAGAAGATCGAATTTAGCGAGACCCGCAAGCTAACCGTGAGTCGGCCCGACCGTCTGCGTGTCGATGTGGAACAGAGCGATGGAGACCGGAACATGATTCTGTTCGATGGCACAACCATCACGGCATTCAGTCCAACGCGGAACGTCTACGCGCAAACGGCAAAGCCTGGCGGCATTGACGGCGCGATCATGTATTTCCTCAAAGATCTCCATATGCGGCTGCCGCTCGCCATGCTCTTGGTCAGCCGGTTGCCGGACGAACTCGAACGCCGCACGCAGGCGGTCGACTATGTGGAAAAAACCGCTCTTTTCGGCATCCCCGCCCATCACTTGGCAGTGCGCAACGAGACGGTCGATTACCAAATATGGATCGCAGAAGGAAGTCAGCCGCTACCGATTCGTGTGGTGTTGACCTACAAGAACGCGGAGGGTCAGCCCCAATTCCGGGCGCAGCTTCTCGACTGGAACCTAGCCCCCGAAGTTACCGAGTCGATGTTCGCATTCGCGCCACACCAAGGGGCGCAAAAGATTCCCTTCCCTGCACAAGCGCCCCTGATCGATTCTCAGGGGATGCCAACCCCAGAACAAACCGGAGGACAGCAATGAAAATTAGGCATTCTATGATTTTGACAGCCATTGTCGGCACATTCGTTTTCATGATGGGCATCGCAGATGTGGCGAGCGCCCGTGGCTTCGGCGGCGGCGGCGGTGGTGGATTTGGTGGCGGCGGCGGCGGCGGTGGTGGATTTGGTGGCGGCGGTGGGGCTGCGGCAGGCGGTGGCGGCGGCGGTGGTGGATTTGGTGGCGGCGGTGGGGCTGCGGCAGGCGGTGGCGGGGGAGGCGGTAGATTTGGCGGTGGGGCTGCGGCAGGAGGCGGAGGCGGTTTTTCCCGAAACGGGCCGGCGGCGGGCGGGGGCTTCTCATCCAGCGTAGGCGGTGCGGGCGGTGCATCGTCCAAGTTTGGAGGCCAAGGCGGCACGGGCACGGCCTCCCGCCAGGCAGGGGCAACGCAACGCAGCGAAAACAGAGCCGATACCCGGATTTCGGGACAGCAAGAGCGGACCGAGCGGCAGGGCCAGCGCCAAGAAGGCATGACCGACCGGACAGACTCCCGCCAGCAGCAAGCCACTAACAGGGCCAGCGGACGCCAGCAGGCCGCCGCGCAGCCCCATCGGGGTGCCTATCCGGCAGCGGCAGGCCGTTATCCGCCACGCGCTGGCTACCCGGTGGCAGCGGCCAACTACTACGATGACAACAACTGGGATGGCGGCGAAGTCGCGGCGGTGGCCATCGGCGCGGCCGTGGTGGGTGCGGTCGTAGGCAACGCGGCTGCCAAGTCGTCAAGCCCGCCCCCCTCAACCGTCACCGCGCCGCCCCCGTATTAAGGCTGTTAGGACGAGAGTCGACCCCATCCAGGATTTTGCCTTTGCTTGAGCTATTGGCTTATTGCTTCCCACAGACTTGTTGGGCTGCCAATGCAAGCAAGGGTGAGGTCGGGTTATAACCCTTGGGTTCCAACCAAAACTAATGAACTGAATTTTTACATGAAGAAAAGACATTTGCATATGACTCAGCCACTCCGCAACACGATTTTCGTGGCCTTGACCTTAATCTTGATGGGTTGTTCCACTGTGCGCACGAGTACCAACGAAATCAAGGCCGTGAGCGTCGATCCGGCCCCCAATGCCGGTTTCATCGAACAGCCCGGACAACAAACCAATCGGGCGGACCTGCCGTTTCAGAAGGTCTGGATCAAATCGGGCTTTGACAAGAGTGCCTACAAGGAGTTGTTCATCGCGCCGGTGGACACCCAATACATGCTGAAAATGGATTGGATGCACAAGATGAGTTCGGCCAGTTGGATGGGCGATGTCAAAAAGGACATCGCAGAACTTGCCCGCTACTTCCACCACCAGGTGGTGGAAGATTTCAAGAATGACCCCAAGCATCGATTCCAGGTCATTAGCAGTCCTGAACAGCACACACAACCGGCACTGATCCTGGAACTGGCACTGATCGAAGTCGACCCTTCGCAGCCAGTGCTGCATGCACTGAGCTGGGCGGGTCCTCCGGGGACGGGTACGGCAGCGGGTGCAATCAACCAGCGCCGGGCCGCGTTCGAGGGGCGCTTGCGTGACCTGGAAACCGGCGAGGTGGTTGCCACCTTCGCCGACCGCGACATGGCGGATGCCGGTCCCTTGGACCTCACTCGCCTGACGTGGTACGGCCCCGCCAAGGGCATCATGGATCGTTGGGCAAAGCAATTCGTACAGATCGCCAACCGCAAACCCGGCGAGGCGGTCACCGATCCGACGCCATTCACCTTGAGACCATTCTAAGACAATGGTTTATCATGAACCAAGACTCCAGGGGGGAACCTTGGATGCTGACGATTCGCAATAACAACACAGGATATGGCAATGGCTTATAAAATATTAGCGGTTGACGATGGGGTGATTAGCGTCCGTGTCACGGATCTGCTGCGGCTGGCGGATCAGGAAGCGGTGCAAACCCTGATCACTGAATTGATCGAAAAAGGCAAGAAACCCAGGTTGTTGGTGGTCATCGATCATTTCCAAGGCTGGGAGCGCAACGCCAAATGGGATGATGTCGGCTTTCTGGTGGAGTATGGCGACGACATCGAAAAAATAGCGGTCGTCGCCGATGAGCGTTGGAAGGATCAAGCCTTTCTGTTTGCCGGCAAAGGATTCCGGGCCACGGAAATCGAATTCTTCCCGCTGTCCGCATTGCAAGAGGTCGAGTACTGGGTACGGGCTTAGTACATGATCAAGTCTCACTATAGCTGCTGTGAACATTAGCGCAACCACAACTTGAGGATAAGTATGGAATTTGAAAGCAAGACTGCAAAAATGAAGGTCATCATCGTTGGCGGTGTGGCGGGCGGCGCGTCCTGTGCGGCGCGTTTGCGCCGATTGGATGAGCAGGCGGAAATCCTCATGGTGGAACGGGGGCCGTATGTCTCCTATGCAAACTGCGGTCTGCCCTACCACATCGGCGGCGTGATCGAGAAGGAATCCAGTCTGCTGGTGGCAGACGCGGAAACCTTCCGCTCACAATTCGCTATCGACGTAAAATCCGGCTGCGAGGCCATCAAAATTTCGCCGGATGAAAAGACCGTCGATCTGCGGGATGTTGCGAGTGGCGAGGTCACAACCGAAGCCTACGACAAGCTCGTACTGTCGCCGGGGGCAGCCTCCATCCGCCCTCCATTGCCCGGAATCGACCTGTCGGGAATCTTCCAGGTGAGAACTGTGCCCGATGCACGGGCGATCCGTGAGTGGATCGAACGAGGTTCCCTGTTCCTCTCCGGGATGGACAAATACTCGGGCTTCCAGACGGTGAAACCCAAGACCCGTGCAGTGGTCATCGGCGGCGGTTTCATCGGCCTTGAAACGGCGGAGAACCTCGTGCATCGCGGTTTCGACGTGACCTTGGTCGAGATGCTCGATCAGGTGCTGGCACCGCTGGATCGGGAAATGGCTCGCATTGTCGAAGGTTTCGTGGAACGCCATGGCATCCGGCTGGCGCTCAACGACGGGGTGGCCGGATTTCAGCAAGCCGCGAACGGCTCGCTGGAGGTTCTGACCAAATCCGGCAAGACGCATCCGGCGGACATCGTGATCCTTGCGCTGGGCGTGCGCCCGGACACCACGCTGGCGAAGGCGGCGGGCTTGGAAATCGGCGAGCGCGGCGGGATTCGTGTCGACGGGCAGATGCGCACCAGCAAGCCGGACATCTTCGCCATCGGCGATGCCGTCGAAGTCAGGGATTTCGTGACTGGCGAGTGGAGTCTCATTGCGCTCGCAGGTCCAGCGAACCGGCAGGGGCGCATCGCCGCCGATGTGATTGCCGGGCGCGAAGCCCATTTCCGGGGTACCCAAGGCACCTCAATCATCGGCCTGTTCGGTGCCGCCGCCGCTTGGGTCGGTGCCAGTGAGAAGACGCTCAAGCGACTCGGCGACGGGGATTACGAGAAAATCTACCTCTACCCCAATTCCCACGCTGGCTACTACCCAGGGGCCAAGCCGATTGCGCTGAAAGTCCTGTTTCGCAAATCCGACGGACGCCTGCTCGGTGCGCAGGCGGTCGGCGAGGACGGGGTGGACAAGCGCATCAGTACACTGGCGATGGCACTCCAGATGAATGCTACGATCTACGACCTCGAAGAAGCCGAACTGTGTTACGCCCCCCAGTTCGGCAGCGCGAAAGACCCGGTCAACTTTGCCGGGATGGTCGCCGCCGACATCCTACATGGCGACATGCCACTCGTCCACTGGGATGCCACGGACGGCGGATTCCTGCTCGACGTGCGCCAACTGGCGGAACTTGCCGTCGAACAGGTGCCGGGCGCAGTCAACATCCCGCTGGGCCAACTCCGCTCGCGTCTGGATGAACTTCCCCGCGACCGCGAGATTCTTGTCATCTGCCGCTCCGGCCAGCGGGCCTATTATGCGACGCGAATCCTTGTGCAAAGCGGTTTCAAAGCCAGAATCATCTCGGGCGGGATGCTGGCGCTAGCGCACGACTCTCCGCTGAAACCAGTTGGTGGGGTTAGCCTATGAATATCCTGCCGAAGGTCACGGTTCCCGTTCAGGTGTTCTTCCCGTTGCTTGCGGAACGTGTGCTTACCGCACGGTTCGGCGGAACTTGGGGAGTTGAGGCATGACTCCCCTGCTCAAAGAAATCCGTCATAACCCACTGCTCTGGCTGTTGGCGTTCGTACCCCTAGTGCTCACAGCAGCCAAGCTCGGTCCCGCAGCGCACACGCTGCTCTTCGTGCTGTCCGTGTTGGCCATCGTCCCTCTGGCCGCGCTCCTGAGTCACGCCACTGAATCGGTGGCGGCCAAGACGGGTGATGCTGTGGGTGGCCTGCTCAACGCCACGCTGGGAAACCTGACCGAACTGGTCATTGCACTGACCGCCCTGCGCGCCGGGGAATATATGCTGGTGAAGGCATCCATCGTCGGCGCGATTGTCACCAACACACTGTTCGTACTGGGTGCGTCGTTTCTGCTCGGCGGACTCAAATACCATGTGCAGGAATACAACCGGGTCAGCGCCCGCTTGCAAGCGGGCATGCTGTTCCTGGCTACGGTTGCGTTGGTGGTTCCTTCAGCGGTCGCGGGTGCCGATTTCGTTGCGGGGGCGGCCTTCAGCCAGAAGCTGAGCGTGGGCTTGGCGTTACTGCTCATCGTAACCTACGGGTTGGGTATGATGTTCTCGCTCAAAACGCACCGCGAGCTGTTTGCCAGCCCGGAATCCGGCGAAACCAGCGAAGCTCCATGGCCCCTTGGTCTGGCACTGGCCACCCTGGCGGGCGTCACGGTGCTGGTGGCGCTGGTGAGCGAAGTGTTCGTCGAGTCGGTGCAGAAAGCGGCGGAGGCATTCGGGATGACCCAGGCTTTCGTGGGGTTCATTGTCGTGGCATTGGTCGGCGGCGCGGCGGAAATGGGCGCGGCGTTTTCCGCCGCACGCAAGAACCGGCTAGACCTGAGCGTGGGCATCGCCTTGGGGAGCGCGTCACAGATTGCACTCTTCGTCGCACCGGTGCTAGTGTTGCTCAGCTACATCATCGGACCGATGCCGATGGAACTGCAATTCTGGCCGGGCGCGGTGGTGATGATTTTCATCGCCACACTGACCGCGTTCCTCGTCACGAACAGCGGGCGATCCTCGTGGTTCGTCGGGGTATTCATGCTGATAGTCTATTTGATCTTCGCCATGACACTTTACCTGTTGCCGCCCCGAATCCAATGAGGGCCATAGATTATGAGCAAGACTGACAAGAAAAAAGGGGACTTGAAGAAAAAAATAGTCCATGAGTTGATCGAGTACTGGATCAATGTCTGTTATCTCTCTATCGTATTCGCGGCGTTCACGCAATACCGGAGATTCGTTCTGGCTGCCTATGACATCACGTACACGAATTACTGGGTGGCCGTGATCGAAGCCTTGATTCTGGCAAAAGTCATCATGATCGGTGATGTGGTCCGCCTCGGTCGCGGCCTTGAACAGAAGCCACTGATCTATCCCACCCTTTACAAGAGTTTCGCCTTCATTGTCTTCGTCGGTGTCTTCAAGTTTATCGAGCATGTGATCATGGTTCTTTGGAACGGGGAAGAAATCACGAGAGAACTGTTTGAACTCTCTGAGAATGGCTTCCATGAATTGTTAGCCAATAGTCTGGTCGTTTTTGTGGCTTTTATCCCCTTCTTCGCTGTCAAGGAGTTGGGGAGGATGTTCGGAAAGGACAAGATTTTTGCTCTCTTTTTTCAAAGAAGGGCCACCCCTTGAATCAAGGAAAAAAGTGACAAACATGAGCCAAACTGTCCCAGACAGCCAAGGAACTGTTGGAAGAGGAATGGAAGAAAAAACCACGGCAAAGATGCCTGAAGCGGCTGCGCCGTTGGCATCTGGAGAACGGATCGGGTATTCGGTGAGAAAGCTTAACTGAAGTCACATCCGCCCAGGCGGATGTACCGACTGGTGGTGTCGAAAGCGGCTGGCAACATCCCATCCGCTGAACTGGCCCGGTGAAGGGTGGCAAAAAATATACGGAGAAACTGAATATGGCAGAACTCGGGGTGTCCCTGGACTATAAGCCTACCCCCCCGACCGGATGGTGCTTACCAAAGTGCGGTAACTTGAATCAATTACACAGTACGAATCCTAAACAACAAAACTAGAACGGAGCAAACATGAATATTAAACGACTCAGCATTTTTCTGTTGGTGGCCCTGTTGGCCTTAACCGCTTGCCAGACGACAGGGGGGAAAGCGGATGCCACTTCTTCTGCACAGATCCACAGCGACGCGGATGCCGCCCTCCAGAGGCTTTACGCCAGCACCCCCGCAGCCCGATCCTTGGCGAGTCGCGCCAAGGGGATATTGGTGTTTCCCGGCGTTGCCAAGGCCGGATTCATCGTCGGGGCGCAGTACGGGAAAGGAGCCTTGATCAAAAACGGCCGGCCGGTGGGGTATTATAATATAGTCGCCGGTTCTTATGGCTTGCAGGCCGGCGTCCAGTCTTTCGACTACGCCATGTTTTTCATGACCAATAGCGCCCTCGACTATCTCGACAGCAGCGCAGGGTTCGAGGTCGGCGTGGGGCCTAGCGTGGTCGTCGTGGATGCGGGGGTTGCCAAGTCGCTCACCACCACCACTGCCAAAGAGGATGTTTATGCCTTTATTTTCGGGCAGAAGGGTTTGATGGCGGGGTTGGGTTTGCAAGGCTCCAAGATTACCCGGATCAACCCCTAGCGGCTGAGTGAAGGGCAAGATGATGCGAGGTTTGGCAATAAAGGGGCGACGTCTTGCCCCAATCGTTTTTTGTGTTTTGGGGTTCGTCGGCCTGGCGCTGCTTGTGTCGGGCTGTTCGACCCCGGTCGGCGTGAAGCATGTGGACATCCAGGCCGGCTATCGGATTCATAACGAGAATGCACTCTCGGCGGAGCAGCCTTCGGAACCCTCGAAAATGGTGCTCAGGCGTCTCGGCCTGCTGGATCGTTTCGACGCGGAGCCGGGTAAAGTGCTCGCCGAGTTGCATCAAGGGATGGGTCGGGCGGGCGATGATGACCGCCTGTTTGCCTTGGCGGAGCTGTCGTTTCTGCATGCGGATCGCACGCAGGATCGCGCCTATTTCCTGGCTTCGGCCGTGTACGCCTGGGCGCTCATGTTCCCGGACGATGCTGCCGCCACCCGCCTCAAGCCATCAGACCCCCGATTCCGGCTGACGTATGACCTCTACAACCAGGCTGTCGCCAAAGGCTTGAGAATAACCCGTGGCGAGGGAGCGGACAAGGACGAGGTACGGCTGGAGCCTGGCATACACAAGCTTCCGTTCGGGACGATGGAGGTCACCTTGGACGAGTCCGGTCTGACGTGGGGCGGTTACCGGCTCGATCACTTGATTCCGACAGCGACCCTCGATGTTCGGGGTTTTCGGAACCGCTATATTAGCCCCGGACTCGGGGCGCCCATGGCTGCCAGCCTCGCGGAGGAACAAGCCTCGGGGAAAGTCTCCGGCGCGAAACGCATCGGGCCACGCACCAAGGTCCCGGTCACCACACTGCTGCGGTTTGGAGATGCCCGGGCGGACCTCGCCAGCGGTCAGGTTCGCGGACGGATCGAGGTCTATGCCGCAGACCAGGCTTCCACGGTAATGGTCGAAGGGCGGGAGCAACCCCTTGAATCCGACCCGACGGCGACGCTTGCCTATCAACTTGAAGGGAGCCCGATCTACGACATGGAAATCACTGGATTTTTTAGAGGGGGAATCCTCAGTAACCTGAAATTGCACGACCAAGCCCGGGACGGCCTGGTAATGATGCAACCGTACCGGCCCGGAAAGATTCCAGTAGTGTTGGTACACGGGACGGCATCAAGCCCGGTGCGGTGGGCCGAGCTGGTCAACGAACTTGATGGTGATCCGCAAATTCGCGAGCGGTTCCAGATATGGCTGTTTATCTATGATTCCGGTAACCCGATCCCCTACTCAGCCGGTCGGCTGCGGACGGCCCTGACCAATACGCTGAGCGAACTCGATCCGGTGGGTAAGGACCCGGCGTTGCGCCGCATGGTGGTGATCGGCCACAGCCAGGGTGGGCTATTGGCCAAGCTTACCGCGATTGATACCGGGACAAGATATTGGGACCGCGTCAGCAGCAAGCCTTTCGACGAGATACAGGTCAGTCCCGAGAACCGCGAACTGCTTAAGCAATCCTTGTTTTTCACGCCCCTGCCCTTCGTCGAGCGGGTAGTGTTCGTGGCGACGCCGCATCACGGTGCCATGATGGCGGCTTGGCAGTGGGTGACTGGCCTTGCCGCCAGACTCGTCACCCTGCCCGTGACGTTGGTCGGCGGGTTGGCGCAGCTCGCCGCGGTTACAGACGACGAGAAGGTGGCTGCGGCACTACGCCGGCCCGTGACGGCGATTGACAACATGAACCCGAACCACCCGAGCATCCAACTACTGGCATCCATCCCGGTGGCATCACGGATCAAGGCGCACTCGATTATCGCGGTAGAGGGCGATGGCCCGAAGGAAGAGGGCGACGATGGCGTCGTGGCCTACAAGAGCGCCCACATTGAGGAGGCGGTTTCAGAGCTGGTGGTCCGGTCGGGTCACTCGTGCCAGGGGAAGCCAGAGGTCATCGAAGAGATACGGCGCATCCTGCTCGATCATGCAGCGGCGCAGGGGGCACAGCAGCCTTGAAAAGACGGATCGGCACGATCTTCGGTCTAGTCCTGGCAGGCCTCGCAATATCTATCGCCACTGGCTGGGGCGCACTGGCCCTTTATTACCTGGCACCTGGATCGGATGGTGTTCGCATCGGTTTGGCTTGGGGCTTTGCCGCCATCGGGTTGGCGGTTTTGGGCGCACTGTCCGTCCGGCGGGTGCGCTTGCTTGCCGCCATCGGCTTTGCTGCGGCGTTCGCGCTAGTGCTGGCCGTCTGGGGGAGCGCCACACCCTCGAACGACCGTGACTGGCAGCCGGAGGTGGCCGTGCTGCCCTATGCCCCCATCGACGGCGACCGTGTGACTGTCCACAATATTCGGAACTTTGACTATCGCACGGAGACCGATTTCACGCCCGCCTACTATGACCGCACCTTCGACCTGCGTCGCCTGGATCGGGTCGATCTCGTCGCCGCCTACTGGATGGGGTCGGCCATCGCCCATATATTCATTAGCTTTGGCTTCGGGGACGATCACCTGACCATTTCCATCGAGGCGCGCAAAGACCGCACGAGGCCCTATGGGACGATTCCCGGCTTCTTCCAACAATACGAACTGGTGTATGTCGTCGCCGACGAGCGCGACGCCATCCGTGTGCGGACGAACTACCGGAAGGACCCGCCGGAAGACGTTTATCTCTTTCGGCTGACTGCCCCCATTGAGAGCGGTCGCCGCATATTCCTCGACTACATGCGCGACATCAACGAACTGCGTGAGCATCCCCGCTTCTACAACACGCTCACGACCAACTGCACCACCATGATCCTCACCCACGCCGCCGTGAACCCCGGCCACCTTCCTTACTCATGGAAGATTCTCTTGAGCGGGTATGCCCCGGAGTACGCTTACGAGCAGGGGCGCATGGACCAGAGCTTGCCTTTCGATGAACTCATGCGGCGCTCCCACATCAACGCAGCGGCGCGGGCCGCAGACCAAGCGCCGGACTTTTCCCGGAGGATCAGGGCCGATCTTCCGTGATAACGAACCCCCTTAGAAACGCGAGGGTGGCAATGATATGCCAAAAAAAGACCTGACACGGACGAATTATCGATTCCTGGGATTTCGTACCTCTTGGTTGCATGTGGCCTCGCTTGCTATGGCAGCCACTGGCGCAAAAGCTCAGGATCGAACCTCCTTCACATGGCCTCACCAGCAAGACACCCTGTTGCCCTTGATGCGAGTTTGGATTGCATGTCGTCCATTTTTCTATTGTGTGCTTAATTGCTTCAAGGTGTTTAGCGTAATGCCTAAACTACTACAGAAAATGCCGCACTCCATCCGAACCTTGGAAGAACAACTGGCTACTACGGGACATATCTGTATGTTTAGGGTTTGGCTGGCGGCGGTGATCGCCGTCTAGTTCTGTTTCGACTAAGGGTTTGGCGGTCTTGCCCTATTGGGGTTCAGCCAAATTGCACTGTATTTCAAGCGCAGCCAGTCGGCCTACAACAAGATAACTTGAATGGCGGCTTAGGGATGTTCAACTGCCACTGAGAATTTTGCCTCGACTGTCTCGTTTTGGCCGTTATTTGCCCGCTGGATGACGTTACTTTGTTTTAGCTGTCATTCAATAACAAGGCTGCCGGTGATAGTTGCCACACTTAATGATAGCGTAAATTGCATGATTGAAACATTGGCAGGGGTTTAGTTTGCTTTGGTTCTTGAGGACGGGCAAGCCACTCGCCACTCCGCCGTTTTCACCGGCATGGCTTGAGAGGCTTCGCCACGGTTGACAGTCTGCCGAAATGGGATTTAAGTATTCTGATAGACTACCTTCGACAGAGAATAATAATGAGAACCCTGCGCTTCGACGATCCACTGCTGATGCCCAACACGGGTGAAAGCCCCGAACAGCGTTTTGCGCGGACAGTCCCACTGATGGGCACTCCGGGACAGGGGTATGTCGAGCGACGCGGGGTGCCACTGGATGTCGCCGAGGCCGTCGGGGTGCGCTTTGATGCCGACTTCGGTGGCCGACCCGCCGTGGTTGTTGCCTTGCGGGACAGTGCGGGGAAATTGGCTTCATTGCACGGGCGCTACCTTGACACCCGGCGCGGTCAGAACAAGATGCTGACCATCGGGCCGGGGGGCGGTGCTGCCAGCCCGCTGGGCGGTTGGCAAGCCGAGCCGCTGATTGTGGTGGAAGGGCTGTTCGATGCCCTGTCGCTGGCCGTCTGCGGGTGGGCCTCCATTGCGACCATCGGACGCTGGGTGCCTTGGTTGCCGTCCGTGTCGGTGGGCAGGTTGGTCTGGCTCGCCTTTGACAATGGACGACCGGGGGATGCCGAGGCGAGGCGTTACACCGAATGCTTAACTGAATCTTGTGTGCGGCGACTGCCGCCGCCCACGCGATGCAAGGACTGGAACACCGCCCTGGTCAAGCGCGGAAAAAAAGAAGTGGCAGACTGGCTTCGTAACCAACTCGCTGCCGATGGCGGGGTAACGCAATGATCGAGATTTATGTGAGCACCGACATCGAGGTGGACGGGCCCATCCCCGGCCCACACTCGATGCTGAGCTTCGGGTCTGCGGCTTACCTTGCCGACAAGACCCTGATTGCCACGTTTTCCGCCAATCTGGAATTGCTGCCCGGCGCGTCTGGTCATCCCGACACGCTGGCTTGGTGGGACAAACACCCCGAGGCTTGGCAAGCGGCCCGGCGCGACCCCCGCCCGCCGACTGAAGCCATGCAGGAATACGCAAGCTGGCTCGATGCCCTCCCCGGACTGCCTGTGTTCGTGGGTTATCCGGTCGCTTTCGATTTCCTCTTCGTCTACTGGTATCTGATGCGCTTCGCGGGACGAAGCCCGTTTAGCCACTCGGCGCTGGACATCAAGACCATGGCCATGGTGATGCTGGGCAAGGACTACCGACGCAGCACAAAACGACACATGCCGAAGCGCTGGATGGACGGGTTGCCGCCCCATACCCATGTAGCCTTGGACGACGCCATCGAACAGGGTGCGCTGTTCTGCAACATGCTGGCGGAGTCACGGCGATGAGTCGGCAGCGGAAATTCCATCAAGATGCTGCCATTGCAACATAACCACCGAGCCCATCATGCCCATTGACCTCCCTCAAAGCCTATGTTTTCGTGTGACCCGGTATTGCAACGCCCGGTGCGGATTCTGCCTCGCGCCGCCGGATGGTGCCCATCCGAATGTGGAAACACTTACACGGCGGATTGACTGGCTCGTCGAAAACGGGGTGAGAACCCTCCATTTTTGCGGGGGCGAGCCGACGATCCATCCCGGCCTACCCCAACTGCTGGCCCATGTGAAGTCACAAGGCGGCAAAGCCAAGCTGACGACCAACGGCATTGCGATGCCCGACTCGCTGCTGCCAGTGCTTCGCGCCACCGGCACCCAAGTCAAAGTCAGCCTCCACGGCAACCACGAACACCACGATGCCATAGTAGGCCGCAAGGCATTCGATCAAACCACTGAAACCATCCGGCGGCTCCTCGCCGCGAACATTCGGACTTCGGTGCAAACGACGGTGGTCGCGGCTGGCATGGAACCAGTTGATTGGGTCGTGGCATTTTGCCTGAACTCCAAGGTGCGTCGGCTGAGCATCCTGCCTTTCATTCCACGTGGCAACGGTGGGAATCGTCGCGGTGACTATGACTTGTCACCCGCCCAACGCCATGCGATCCGCGAACTCATCGCCCACAAGCGCCGGAAACTGGCGGGTCGGCTTGATCTAAGCTGGCTAGACTTCACTTCGCAGCCCATCCATGTGGTCGAGGCGGATGGGCGGGTGATCCTTGAACACGCGACAGAGGTGGGAGACAAAGTGCTATGCCAAATCCCCTAAGTCAGACGTAAGCATAAAGCTATCCAACAATCATACAACCGGTCTTATCCGCCAGCCTCCAGCACTCCCAGTGGTCGTCTGATCTGCCCATTGATCCCATTCAACGGCAGCAGTTCGTCGCTTATCCATCCTAAATGAGGTCTGAATTCTGACACTTTTCAGCCCCTCGCCGTTGGAAACCGATAAAACCTACAAAACCGACTGTGCATCCCTCGCCTCATGCACCTTTGCGGTGACGGATGTGTAGGTTAAGTAGGTTTTGTCGGTTTATGTTGCCCACACCGGCAAAAGTGTCAGATTATTTTTTGATGCTGATAGGGATGGAG
Organism: uncultured Methylococcaceae bacterium; assembly: GCA_903930145.1. GTDB lineage: Bacteria > Pseudomonadota > Gammaproteobacteria > Methylococcales > Methylococcaceae > Methylumidiphilus. The sequence goes on along the minus strand of CAIYXP010000037.1, from coordinate 23,542 downwards.
TTCAAGGAAGCGGCTCAAAACCCCCCTTGCCCCCTTAACCACCGCCAACCGCGTCTTTCAACGCCTTCGACGCGCTGAAGGCCGGGGCTTTGCGGGCGGCAATCTGGATGGGCTCGCCCGTCGCCGGGTTCCTGCCGGTTCTGGCCGGCCTTTCCTTGACCGTGAGCTTGCCGATCCCCGGCAGGACGGCTTCGTGGCCTTGCGCCAGGGATTCACGGATACAATCGCCCAGCGCGTCAAGGAATGCCTCGGCGTCGATTTTGGATTGTTGGGTTCGTTCTGCGAGGGCGTCTATCAGTTCTTTCTTGGTGCGCATGGGCGTGTCCACTGGATTGGAGTTCATCGGAATACGGCAAAAAGGCTATCGTCTTTTGCTCGGCGTATGTTACCGAAAATAATGTTAAAGCGACTGGGCAAGCGCCCCTCAACCGAAAATTATTTTCTCAGGGCTTCGAGCAGCGCAGGCAGGATGTCACCGGCCTTGCCGCGCAAGTTGAAACGCGCCGTGCGATCCAACGCGGTCGGTTCCGGGTTGATTTGCACGATGGCCGCACCGTTTCGGGCTGCTGTTTCCGGCAATTGGGCCGCAGGCCAAACCAGGGAAGACGTGCCTATCGAAAACAGCAAGTCGCAATAATGGGCGGCTTGTTGTGCAGCCTGCCATGCTTTTTCAGGGAGGCTTTCGCCAAACCACACCACGCCGGGTCGAATATATTCTCCGCAATGGACGCAACGAGGGGGTTCCAATCGCCTTCCGCCCTCTGGTTCTTCGGGAATGCCGGGCGGGTAGTCAAATGGCTTGGCACAGGCGAAGCATCGTGGACGATGCAAACGGCCATGCAGATGAATCGGGTTGTCACTCCCGGCGCGCTCATGCAGGTCATCGACGTTTTGAGTGACCAAAGTCAATCGGGGAACCATTTCCGCCAATTCGGCGATGGCGAGATGGGCTGGGTTCGGCTTTGCCTGCAAGACTTTCATGCGCCGCCATTCGTACCAGCCCCAGACTAACGCAGGGTCGGCCAAGAAACCTTCCGGGCTGGCCAGCGTCGCCGCGTCGTATTCGGTCCAAAGCCCGGTTTGCGCATCGCGGAAGGTCGGGATGCCGCTTTCGGCGGATACGCCCGCCCCGGTGAACACCACCACATGCTCCGCTTGGCTGATGCAGTCCAGCAGTTGCCCGTCAATAACCATTCTTTCGGCTTCGCAATGTTGTGGTGTGGGAAAAGCCCAGGGCATCAACTAGCCCTAATTGGCCGACAATCCCCGTCGACGTGCTTTTCAGCATGAACCGACCGCGCATGATTAAACCAGGTTTTTCTGTGACTTGGAAAGATTGAAGGAATTGTCGCTATTTTAGCGTGTTTGCCATCAATCAAGCGGACTAGATTTCACAAAATCGCCTGAATTTGATGACATAATGCGATTATATTTTACTGATCCCCTGGATTAAATGACATTATATTTTTATGGAACACGGGGGGTATGCCGATCACTCGACGGATTTACGTCAGCTTGCCAGCCGACCCTTGGTTTTCGCCCAACATAAACGATTCATTTATTGCGTTGCTACCAATCATCCAATCCTCACCGTCATTGAAAAACAGAGCCGATCATGTCAACTAGACAACACACACAGCTAAAGTTTGCAGCCCTATTGTTCGTGTACCTGTCGATTTCAGCCTGCGCCCACAAAAAGGCCCACAGCGGGTCGCCCCACGTTTCGACGCCCTCGGCCTACAGTTCCTACAGCATCGAGGAACTGCTGATCCAGCATGAAGGCTTGCAATTGAGACCCTACACGGATGCCAGCAACAAACTGACCATCGGGGTGGGCAGGAACCTTGACGACACCGGCATCACCCGGGAGGAAGCCATGATGCTGTTGCGCCATGACATTGACCGGGTTACCCAACAGCTTGATGCGCGGTTGCCATGGTGGAGGGGCCTCTCGACGGCAAGGCAGAATGTGCTGATTTCAATGGCGTTCAATCTGGGGGTGGACGGGCTTCTGGGGTTCACCCGCATGCTGTCGAATTTGCAGGATGGCGATTATTCCGGCGCGGCAGAGGAGATGCTCTCAAGCAAATGGGCCACGCAGGTTGGCAACCGGGCGGTTGAACTGGCCGACATGATGGAAAACGGGTAGTTTTTCTGGCCTGGCGTCTTGCGGGTGTGAAGCCTCTACCGCCGAAGCCATTGGCTTGGAATAGACGATGGTCAGCAAGACCCACGCTAGGTTTTTTCTAAAACAGGGAAAAACTCGGCAACTCGCCCGTTGGAGTGAAACGGGAGTAAAATGTGTGACCATGCCTATATCACCCTGTGAATGACCCAGCCTTTAAAATCATGGCAAGAATCTACCTATCCGCAACTTACAGCGATCTCAAGCCTAGCCGGGATGCCGTTTACCGTATTCTTAGAATGCTTCGCCACGATGTGGTTTCCATGGAAGACTATGTGGCAACCGATGCCTATCCGTTGCATCAATGTCTAGCCGACGTTGCCGACAGTCAAGTCTATGTGGGCCTCTTTGGCTGGCGCTATGGCTATGTACCCGACAAAGACAATCCAACCCAGCGATCCATCACCGAACTGGAATACCGCAAGGCGGGCGTGGCGGGTTTGCCGAGATTAGTATTCTTGACCGACCCTGCCGCCGTCTGGCCTGACGAATTTAAGGATGCCTATACCGGCGAAGCCGAAGCAGGGCAGCGAATCGCCGCCTTACGCGCCGAATTGGGCAACGAAACGCTCGTCAGTTTTTTCCGCACCCCCGATCATCTGTCCGGTTTGGTGAGTGTCGCGGTCACCCGTTGCTTGGAAACCCATCCGCTGGCTCATTCCAAGCCACGCAGCAGACTATTAGCCATCAAATCCCAAACCTTGGAACTACGGCTCAAGGCTTTGGTGGAGGATTATCAGGCGGCAACAGAACAATTGGCCTACACCTTAAGCGCGGTGGATCAAAATAAACTAAAAAGGCAGATTGCCCGTATCGAACAGGATATTAGCCAAGTCGAAAATGAACTGGATGGCTTGGGACGTGGGGTATGATGTGAACAGTTTGAGCGACTTAAAATCTGATAGGCGAGAAACTCTGAGGAAATCGCTAAACGAACTGGAGAAGGATTACTCAACTACGTATGAGCAAATGTTGGAGACGCTTGATAATGTAGAAATCAACAAACTGCAAAGGAAAGCCGACAGATTATCCAAGCGTATTGACAAGTTGGAAGCCGAACTCAAATTGCTCGATATGCGACCTGTGGAAAACACAGACAATATTATTAAGCCGGATTTAGCTTGGCTGCATAGAGAACTCCAATCCAAACTGCCTGAAATTGACTTCAAGGAATTGGAGATAACCCTTTTAAAGATTGTGAACGATCAAAGCAAGGAAGGTTGTGCGGCAATGCTATTGTTTCAGAAAAGCAACAAAATGGGGGGTGAATGGTGTGCCGCACGCATTAAGGATTTGCTCAAAGGTAAGCGGCAAGTCCCATTTCATCATATTCCAATCGAATTTCAGGCAACCGATCAAGCGGAAGCTATGATGTTGCTGCGCCGCTTAGGCGAACATTGTGGAATGAACCTTATCAATCCAGATTTGCTGGAGTTTGCCCGGCAAGTGAACCGAACTCTTTGCGGCTCATTGCAAACTGGAAGCGTCATGTTGATCGAATGCCGTCGGTGTGAGTATCTGTTGGAATCCCCCGAGGTTTCCCGCTGGATGGTTAAGGAATTTTGGAGTGAATTACTTCGGGAGTTGGCGACGGTGACAAATAAGTTTCCGAAAATTAAACTGATTCTTCTGCTTTTTGTCGATGGGACACTCCCTTCCAATGCGATTGCAGATGAACTTCGGTGTACATTAGAGGATTATCAAAAGCATAAGCTCCTCGAAATTCCTCTATCAACTTGGAACAAAGACGACATTTACAACTGGATCGTAGATTATTCAGGTTTATTGGGGCTTGAGAACGCTAATCTTGACCGAATGACTGACAAAATCTTCTCTGCGACAGATGGAATTCCCCGTTTGGTCGTCCATGAATTATTGAAAGAATGCTGCCCGACAGTGGGCGACTAAATCGAGAGAACCGCAATGACCGCATCGCCTAGTTTCAACTTGCACGAAGACTACCGACCCCCTTCAGGCCGACATCCCGACGCACCCAAAAACCCCGAGCCTTATGTCGCCGCTGAAAATTTGGTGACGGCGGTTAATCTTGCCATCTTTCTGCAACGGCCCTTGCTGTTGGAAGGCGAAGCGGGGTGCGGCAAGAGCCGGCTGGCGCGGCATGTGGCGCATCAACTTGGCTTGCCCTTGTATGAATGGCCGGTGCGTTCCACCAGCCGGGCGCAAGACGGGCTTTACACCTACGATTCGATTCTGCGCTTGCACGATGTGCATTTGAAGCAAGCTAACAAGCCGGGCCTGTTCGGTGCGAAAAGCGCACTGCCTGGCAAAGCCACGACGGGTAGAAATCCTGAAAAGCCCATGGATTACGTCAATTACGGCGCACTCGGCGAGGCATTTCGCTTACAGGAATGTCCGGCGGTGGTGTTGATTGACGAGATTGACAAAGCCGACATCGATTTTCCCAATGATTTGCTGACGGTCTTGGAAGAGCCTTGGAAATTTGAGATAACACAAGCCGATGACGACACGCCCCCCATCATCGCCAAACACCCGCCCATCGTCATCATCACCAGCAACAAGGAGAAAGGCAATCTGCCCGAGCCGTTTCTGCGCCGTTGCGTGTATTTTTACATCGAATTTCCAGCGGACAAAGAGCGGCTCAAGGACATCATCAAGGCTCATTACTCGATTAAAAAATCGGGCGAGGCCATCACACCGCCCACGGATGAACTGACGGATGCGGCCTGTGAACGTTTCTTGGCGATACGCAACAAGGGCGATTTGCACAAAAAGCCCGGAACCAGCGAGTTTCTGGATTGGCTGAAAGCGATGAGCAGCTTCGGCAAACTTTCCGGCTTGTCGGGCGAGGCAAAGCTGCCTTATCCCGAACTGCTGTTTAAAATCCATGCCGATTGGGATCGCTATGCCGCGAAGCCATAAGTCATCCATTAGTCCGACTCGGTTTTGAAAACCGAGTTGGCCTGTGACAACCCAACCATGAACGACTACGAAGCCCAAACCATCCTATTGGCGGTGTTTGAACGCTTACGCAAAGACTTGAACTTAGGGATAGGTGAACTGCTGGCGGCTTACCGGGCCGTGGCAGGCGGTTTCGGGGTGGAAGGGCCGGAAGCCTTGTGCGAAATCGCCCGGATGCTGTGGTGTCATGCACGCGAAGCCGAAGAAGATTTTAATGAGGTTTTCAACGACGTAGTGGTGAAGGTTGCCCGGCATACCCCGACGGCAGAACCCGTCAAGCCCGAGCCACCCGTGGACAGGCCGATTCCGCCACCGCCTGAGCCGCCGGTTCAGCCGGTGAACATCCCGCCACCCGCCGCGCCTTCGCCTTTGAGGGTCGAACCGGCTCCGTTGCCAGTCAAAACGCCGATGCGCCCGGTGCAGGACATCACCGGCCCGGAGCTACGCGCCTACTGGCCTTTGTCGCGCCGTTCCATGGTCTATGCATGGCGATATTTGCGCCGAACCGTCAAGGAAGGACCGCGCGATGTGCTGAATATCGCCGCCACCGTCGAGCAGTCTGCGCGCATCGGCTTTTTTCTCTGCCCGGTTTATGACCGCCGAATGCAGAATAAAAACCACTTGGTGTTGTTGATCGACCAAGGCGGTTCCATGGTTCCGTTCCACCGCTTCACCCGCGATTTGGTGGAAACCGCTTGCGACGGGCAGAAAAGCCAAATTCAGCGAGTCGATTTGGCGTATTTTCAGAATGTGCCGCCCGAGCATATTTTTCGCGACCCGCATTTGATGCAGCCGTTTTCGCGGGACAATCTGCTGGATGGGATCGGCCCGGACACCAGCGTATTGGTGGTCAGCGACGCAGGTGCGGCACGGGGCCACAGACGCAACGAGCGCATCCGGGCGACTGCCGAATTCCTCAGTCAGGTCAAGCGCAGGACGACCCAACTGGCTTGGCTGAACCCCATGCCTCAAACGCGCTGGGCGGGGACATCGGCGCAATTCATCGCCCGGCTTGCCCCGATGTTCCAAATGGACCGGGAAGGCTTTGGCAATGCCATTGTCGCTTTGCGTGGACAGACACGAGGGAGGCAGAAGTGAAGCTCCATGCTAAAGTTTCGAAGCCCGTCATTTCGGCAAGGATGCCGAAATCCATCGTCCATGGACGGCAACATCGCCCCCATCCCTTTTTCTATAAGAGGGAAGCCGAATGACTACCGACCTAACCGAAATCGCCAAGGAGAAAGTTTCCCGGTTTACCCGACAATTCGGCGAACCGCATCTCAAGCTCGCCTATTACGCAGCCTTGCCGCTGATCCTGACCCCGGAATTGCTCAATTACCTGCGCAACCATTTCCTGCGCGGCGAAGTGCCATGGGTGGCGGAGGCCGATTTGCTGCTATCGGAACTGTGCCGGCCCGTGGGTTATGAGCAATTCGCCTTTGACCCAGAAGTCCGTGCCTATCTGATCGGCCAGATGCGCGGGCAAATCGGCGAAACCGCAATGGAGGAAACAGCCCGCTTGTTGATCCGGTACGTCCACCAACTCAGCCGCACCACCCCCCACCTCAGTCGAGACAGCTTGCAAGCCGAGCAATGGTCGGCAATGGTTTTCCTCAAAGAAAAGCGCGAAGAGGCAGTGACGGAAATCGCCGAAACCTTCCGCGATCACCTGCTGCCAGCCGTTGATGCCACCGCGCAATTGAACCCAGCGATTCCACAAGCCGAACTGGCGCGGCTGGTGCGGATCACCCAGGAACTCGCGGCACAACTGGACGAATTTCCCGACTTGCTGCGTTATGCGTCCGATATGGCACGGTTGTTGGCCCAACCTAATGGTTTGATGGATTTGGCAAAGTCGGGCAGGGAGTCCGGTTCGGTGATCCGAGTGGCGGGGGTGGAGTTGCCAAGCTTACCAAGTCGATCAGGGAGCGCCAAGCACCCGCTTGGAATCCAAATCCAGCTTGGGAACCAGCAAAAAATAACTCCGTTACGAAAAATCAATGTTGTTCTGATTGACGATAATCCCCACACTTTGCTAATTATGAAGGAATATATTGCGCACAAGATCAAGGTTGTCTACGGTGGAGGGTCTACGGGTGTAGCCCGTAGGCCGCTCCTGCAAGGGCAACAGGAAACCAACATGAGTGAGTCATTCCATGTTTTCCTCAGCCACAACAGCCAAGACAAGACAATAGTGCGAAAGCTGGCCCAAGAATTAAAGTCGTATGACTTGCGAGTATGGTTGGATGAAGAGCAACTCGTGCCGGGACGCCCATGGCAGGAAGCGCTGGAAACGGTCATTCAAACGACACAGGCTGCGGCTGTATTGATTGGGGAGAGTGGCTTGGGTCCATGGGAAGAGCCGGAAATGCGTGCCTGTTTATCCGAGTTCGTTAATCGAAAATTGCCGGTGATTCCCGTCCTGCTGCCCGGCACCCACGCCGCACCAAAGTTACCGCTATTTCTCCGAAGCTTTACCTGGGTCGATCTGCGCGACGGATTGACCGATCTTGGACTGGAAAAATTGGTGTGGGGCATCACTGGTGCTAAACCAGCAAAGCCACCTAGGCGTGAGGGGGGCGGGTTACACCCGGAGTCTATTCAGTGCGAGCTTCATGCGTTTATGCCTATACCCTCTCGTGCAAATCCAAGCAAGATCGATATTGATGAGACGCTAAAAAAAATCCTTCGCTTAAATCCCGGTGTGGCGATCATCGATCTGAAGCTAGAAGGTGATGCGGAAGACGACTACACGGGTGCTGACCTCGCTCTCAGAATCAAGAAGTCTTGCAATGATTGTTGCATCATCTTGGTATCTAGTTATTTTGATGCTGATCCAAAGTTTCTGGACAACATTGAGATTTTTCGCTATCGGGTTGATCGCAATCAATCAGACTATGGAAAAAATCTTCAGGCAAATTTCATTGATGCTGTACGGCATAATGTCGCTGCGATTAATTTGCGCCACTTTTCGATGGAACAGCCAGCTTTTAAGCAGCATCTAAACCAATCGCCTTCACGAGTAGTTTACATCTCTTATGCTAGGGGCAGTTCTGAGGATATCGTAAATCGTATTGCGGAATCCCTTAAGTCGCATGATTACGATGTCAGGCGAGATACTAATAATATCCCTTACACAGCCCCGATTAGCTCTTTCATGAAGGAGATCGGACGTGGGCACTGTGTCATCGTCGTCATCAGCGACAAGTATCTCCGTTCGCCATACTGTATGTACGAATTGCTCGAAGTCTACCGCAACAAAGGATTTCATCAGCGGGTTTGTCCGGTTGTTCTCGCGGATGCGCGAGTGAGCAGATTCTCCGAGCAGTTCACTTATCTCGACTACTGGTCAAATCAGGTGCAGCAAATGGAGGAACTCATCCGCAAAATCAATCTTGCAAATCTGGCGGCAGAAACACTCCAAGAATTCTATAAATACCAGGACATTTCCCAAAATGCCGCAAAGCTTCTTGCATTCCTGGCTGATATGCAACATCTGACCCTTGATGATCTCGAAAAAAATGAGTTCGCCATTCTGCGCGCAAGGGTTGACCAATGCTTGAATGGTGCACGGTTCCAAGCTCCATCTCGGGAACGCAAACCATCGGAGGGTTCTATCGTTCCCACGCTCCCAAGGGGAAACGAAGACAGCGGCGATCCTGCGCCATCGGACCGTGAAACGGCCCAAGCCGGTTCCCACGCTGGAGCGTGGGAACCAGAAAAACCCGAATTCATCGCAGGCTTGCGTGACTTCCTTGCTGACGGCACAGAAGGCCCGGCCATGGTCTGGCTGCCCGGCGGCGAATTCATAATGGGGCAGGACGACAGTCCATATAATCACGAAAAGCCCGCCCACCCGGTGCGGGTGGATGCTATTTCCATCGGCCAATATCCGGTGACGTTTGCCGAATACGATCGCTTTTGCTTGGCGACCCAGCGGAAACAACCCGATGATCGAAGCTGGGGCAGGGATAGTCGGCCCGTTATCAACGTCAATTGGGAGGATGCCCAAGCCTATTGCGAGTGGCTAGGGCAACAGACCGGCGAACACTACCGGCTCGCCACCGAAGCCGAGTGGGAATACGCCTGCCGGGCCGGGAGTACGACACGCTATTGCTATGGCGACGACGAGTCCCATTTGGGCGATTACGCTTGGTATTCCAACAACGCCAACGGCCAGACCCATCCCGTAGGGGAGAAAAAGCCCAATGCCTGGCAACTGCACGACATGCATGGCAACGTGTGGGAATGGTGCGAAGACTGGCACTCAAAAGATTACTACCAGCAGTTTATGGGCAAGCCGCAGCACCCTGCGAGCGCCAGCGAGCAGAGTTCGAGTGGCTCTGCGAGTAAAAACCCGAATGGCCCTGCGAGTGGCTCTGACCGTGTCGTTCGCGGCGGCTCCTGGAACAGCGTTGCCGGTCGCTGCCGCTCGGCGTACCGCATCGACAACGACCCTTCGAACCGCTTCATCTACCTCGGTTTCCGCCTTTCGAGGACTGGCCCTTGGCGCTTTCACCCTGTTACCCTTGGCACCCCCGTAGGTCGGCAACCCCTTGCCGACGAGGATGATGTCGGCATGAGGATGCCGACCTACCCGCCCAAGCCGCGCTTCCAGCCTTACGAGGTCTTCCATGACCGCCTGACAGACTTTGGCGAGAACGAAAGCCCGGCTATGGTCTATCTGCCCGGCGGGGATTTCCTGATGGGCGACGAAACAGGCAACGACAGCGAAAAGCCCGTCCACGCCGTCAGGCTGAATGCCTTCGCCATGGGCCGCACCCCGGTGACTTGGGGCGAATACTGGCGTTTTTGCGAGTCCACCCAACAGCACTGGCCGGAATGGCTTGAGCAAGGCAACGAATATCACTTGGAAACCGGCAAGAATGATTACTATCCCAATCGGGGTGTCAGCCGTGATGGTTTGGACTTGCCGGTGGTCGGCATTTCTTGGGAGGATGCCCGAGCCTACTGCCAGTGGTTGAGCGTGCAGACCGGCGAGACCTATGCCCTGCCCACCGAGGCGCAGTGGGAATACGCCTGCCGCGCAGGGAATCCAGGGCGGTGGTGCTTCGGTGATGATGAAACCCAATTGGCCGAGTATGCGTGGTTCAGCGGCAATGCCGGGGGCAAGCTGCATCCTGTCATGAACAAGGCCGCCAATCATTTTGGCCTGTATGATGTGCACGGCAATGTCTGGGAGTGGTGCGCAGACTGGTACTCACAAGATTACTACACCCAACTCGCTGATGAAGTAGCAGAGGGTTCGCCGGAAACGCCCGCGAGCGGGCTTATTCCGGCCTACAACAACCAGCAGCAGCCTACGAGTGAGAACCCGAGTGGCCCCGCGAGCGGCTCCGCCCGTGTCGTTCGCGGCGGCTCCTGGTACGACGTCGCCGACGACTGCCGCTCGGCGTACCGCATCAACTACGACCCATCGAACCGCATCTACGGCCTCGGTTTCCGCCTTTCGAGGACAGTATGAATGGCTCTTTTACGCTAGGGTTTTCTCTCGCGCCGGGTTAAGTGGAATAGCATCCCGGCCTGCCGGTTCCGGTTTGGAAGATTTGCGGTGATACTGCCAAAGCCCCGGAGTCTGGAAGGCTTGGATGAAAACGCCATTCGAATTGCCCGATTCGGCTTTTTCCTTGCAGGATAAGGGAGAGCGGGTGGGCAGGGTTTACGGCTTTGTTTGGCAGCAGGGCGTAAGCGGGTTGTTTAACCAAGGTGCGATACACTCATTCACTGATGTCCCGCCGCGGCCTAGTTTTGGAGCGTCAAAGCTTGCTTTGACAGGCGAAGCAAGATTCGCATTTATAATCTCAAGTCAAACCAAGCTTTGACGCTCCAATATATCGCTGCGTAATATCAGTCACCCATCTACCAGTTGCAGCCATGCCCCAACACTGGCATTCTGTATCCATCATTGCCCCTTACCATTAAAGACTTAGACATCATGCAAACCCTCACGATACCCGTCACCGATTTCCAACAAAACTGCACACTGCTATGGGACGAAGAAACCATGGAGGGTGCCGTGGTCGATCCCGGCGGGGAGTTGGATTTGCTTTTGAATGCGGTGGAGATTAAAGGCATCAAGCTGGTGAAGGTCTTGCTGACCCATGGGCATTTGGATCATGTGGGAGCCACGGCGGATTTGGCTGCCCAATTAGGCATACCGATTGAAGGCCCACACAGTGACGAACGCTCCCTGATTGCCAGCTTACCGCAACAATGCGTGATGTTTGGGTTTCCACCGGTCAAAACCTTCACCCCGGATCGTTGGCTGACCCAAGGCGACACGGTGAGTTTTGGCAAACAAACTTTGGAAGTCTTGCATTGCCCCGGTCATACCCAAGGTCATATCGTGTTTTTCCATCGGGCTGACAAATTGGCCTTGGTGGGTGATGTGTTGTTTAGCGGTTCGATAGGCCGCACCGACTTGCCGGGGGGCAATCATGGGCAGTTGCTCGCCTCCATACGCAACCGCCTATGGCCCTTGGGAGATGATGTCACTTTCATTCCGGGCCATGGCCCGCGTTCCACCTTCGGCATAGAGCGTAAATACAATCCCTTTGTCGGTGAGCGGGTTGTCGTATGAAACTCCCCATCAATATATCACTTGCCCTTAAGCTGGTTCGCCGCGATTGGAGCAGTGGGGAATTAAACATACTCGGGCTGGCGCTGATTATTGCCGTCGCCGCTTCCACGGCGGTCAGCCTGTTCGGTCATCGCCTGACTCGGACGATGGAAACTCAAGCGGCAGAGTTTCTGGCGGCTGATTTAGTGGTCAGTGCGCATGAAACCTATGCCGAAGACTGGTTTCGCAAAGCCGCAGAAATGGGTCTTGCCACCGCCAAAACGGTCGAGTTCCCTAGCGTCTTGGTGGAAAACGAAGAATTGTTGTTGACCGGGGCGAAAGCGGTCAGTGATAACTATCCACTGAGGGGATTCGTGCGGACTACGCAATCGGACTTGACCGCCGAAGTGGCGGCAACGGAAATTCCTAGCCCCGGCACGGCTTGGGTGGATAGCCGGTTGCTGCCGGCGCTTAAGTTGAAGCTGGGCGATTCGGTCATGCTAGGTGAAAAATCATTGAAGCTGACGCAGTTGATCACTCACGAACCTGATCGAAGAGGGGATTTGTATAGCCTGTCCCCTAGGATCATGTTCAATATGGCAGACTTGGACGCGGCGGGTGTCATCAAACCCGGTAGCAATGCCCATTATTATGCCTTGTTTGCCGGTGAACCTGTCCAAATCTTGGCATTCAAGCGTTGGCTGAAGCCGCTATTGCATCCCGGTCAACAGTTGGTGGACATACACGAAGACCGCCCGGAATTGGGCAATGCATTGTCTCGGGCGGAACGTTATCTGGGGCTGAGCAGTATCGTCATTGTGTTGATTGCCGGGGTTGCCGTGGCGATGAGTGCCAGACGTTACAGTGAGCGGCATTATGACCTGACGGCCCTGTTGAAATGCATGGGAGCAAAGGAACGCGATGTTTTGCTGATTCATTTGTTGCAATATTCGGTCATTGGGTTCGCGTTCAGTTTGATCGGATGCGCCCTAGGGTACTTGGCTCAAGAAGGGGTGGCTTGGTGGCTGAAAGGCATTTTACCCCATGCTTTGGTGGCCCCGGCTTGGTATGCGCCCTTGTTCGGCATTGCTTCGGGCTTGTTTGTGTTGTTTGGCTTCGCGTTGCCACCCGTGTTGAGCTTAAAGCGCTTGCCGCCGTTACGGGTGCTTAGGCGCGATCTGGCTCCGTTGCCTTCCAGTGCCTTGACCGTCTATGGCTTGGCGTTTGTCACCTTGGGGCTGTTGGTTTGGCGGTATACCGGGGATGGGCGGATGACAGCCATTGTGCTAGGCATATCCTTGGCTATTTTAGGCTTGGCTGGACTCTGTGTGCTGGCCTTGTTGAAAGCATCGCGCAGGCTGATCCCTAGGCTCAGCCTGTCTTGGCGATTCGGATTGCAGAATTTGACCCGTCGCCCCCGCTTAGGCATGACCCAAATTCTGGCCTTTGGCCTGACTGCCACCGCCATGCTCGTCAGTCTGTTGGCGCGCACCGAGTTGATTCAGGAATGGCAAAGGCAACTGCCGGAGAATGCCCCCAATTATTTCGCCCTGAACCTATTTGAAGGGGAGTTACCCGCTTTCAAAGCTTATCTGAGCCAACGTGGCATCGTCGCCAGCGATTTTTACCCGATCATCCGGGGGCGATTCATTGAGGTGAATGGGGTGGATGTCCACACCCTCGCGCATAAGGAATCCCAAGGCGAGGGGGCTATCAAGCGCGATTTAAGCCTGACTTCCAGCATGATGCCACCGGATGACAATCATCTGACGGCTGGCGACTGGTGGGGGGAAAACCCTCAGCCCGGTTTGGTGTCGGTGGAGGCTAAATTGGCGGAAAGCCTGCAAATTCATTTAGGGGATACGCTGGGCTTTTCGATAGACGGACAAAAGCGGCAAGCCGTAGTCAGCAGTCTGCGCTCGGTGCGATGGGACACGATGCGACCCAACTTTTACATGATTTTCTCGCCGGCTAGCCTCGATGGGTTTCCTGCACGATGGTTGACCAGTTTTTATTGTCCGCCGGATAAGAAGAATGAACTCGTGGGCTTGGCGAAAGGCTTTCCGGCAGTGACCTTGTTGGAGGTTGACCAATTGCTGAAGCAATTCCAAACCATCCTCAAAGAAATATCCTTGAGCATTGATTTTGTCCTGCTTTTCGCATTGGCGGCAGGTTTTGCCGTATTGTTCGCGTCGGTCAGGGCCACGTTGGATGAACGCTTGCGAGAAGATGCCCTGTTGAGGGCCATGGGGGCGAGTCGCAAATTGTTGCGGAAAAGTTTGAGCGTGGAGTTCGTCCTGCTGGGTTTGCTGTCAGGACTATTGGCGGCAGCGACCACGGAAGCCATTGCTTGGGCCTTATTTACTCAGGCTTTCGACCTCACACCGCGATTCCATTGGGAAATATGGCTGTTAGCACCCTTTGTTGGAGCCTTAGCAGTGGGTTTGTCGGGTTATGCCCACACACGAGGCGTAGTCGATTCCAGCCCGATGAAAATCCTGCGGGAGTTATGATGTAGCGGCCGGCGATGGATAGGCTATCGATCCATCGCCGACATAGGCCATCAGTTTAAGTTGACTTTGGGCATCCAGCCAGTCTTTCCTGCGCATTCACCGCTTTCCAGTGTCACCTTGGCAAACGGTATGTAATTGACCGTGGTTTCTTCATTGAATGTCCCGGTGGTGCCGGACACGACTTGCTTACAGACGATCATATCGTCTTTGTCGTTGTCGCTATCGGCCAAACCGACTGCGCCCGGAGCCGCAAGCAGGATGGTGTTGCCGATGTTGGGGTTTTGGATAGTCACCTTTTGACCGATGGTCACAGATGTCACTTTGGCTTGGGTGACTCCTTGGTCACTGCCCCCCTTAAACACCAAGAACAGTACTAGGGCAAGCGCACCGCCCAATATTGCCATAGCCTTGGGGTTGGATTTCAAGTTTGCAATAACGCCGGTGGGGCCGCTATTTGTGTTATTTTCACTGGACATTTGTAGTTCTACCTCTTCTTGGATTTGTCTTTGACACCGGGTATCTAAACCGACTTTTAGTCGAACGGGAACGTTACCACAACGAGGTTAGTTTGTGCAAAGGCACAATAGTTCCCCGATTAGGTTAGAATGCACCCAATCTGTTGATAACCTCCCATTATCGTGGAGCCGAATTGATACAACTTATCCTGTTAAGCATCTTGGTGCTGATTGTAGTATACAGCTTTCGCCAGTGGTTTCGATCATTGTCACCCCAAGCTTGGGCAAAAGTCCGCAAAACCTTGCCTTGGATTGGGCTATTGGTGTGTTTGGTACTGGTCGCCCGTGCCAATTGGGTCATTCCCCTGATAGGCGCAATGGTTGCCGGGCTGGTTAGGCTTGCGCCTGTGCTGCTGACGCTGCTGCCTGGGCTGTTGAAGGCTCTTCGCCGTTCGCCTACCGGTGAGGCAGGGGAAGCCCCACCCCCAAAGCCGGGAGGTGGTCGCATGACCCGACAGGAGGCGTATGAAATCCTCGGGCTTCCCCCCGGTGCATCGAGGGATGATATTGTCGGTGCCCATCGCAGGCTCATGCAGAAAATTCATCCAGATCGCGGCGGTTCGGATTATCTGGCGATTAAAATCAACCAAGCCCGTGACACTCTTCTTTCCAGTTGATTTACCATGCCTAGTCAATCAATAAGCGATCTTAGCTTGGTGAAGGAACCCGAATTAGAGGAAGATATCCCTGCTTTCATTGAAGAATTGGAAGCGGAAGAGATGGATGTTGCGGTAACTCTTGATCCAGAAGATGAAACTCTGGATGAAGAATCTAAGTCTGCGCAACCGCAAGGCAAAACTTTAGATGCCATCCACCTGTATCTTAAAGAGGCGCAACGTTCAAGCTTGCTTTCTTTCGAAGAGGAGCAGCACTATGGGAAATTGTCGCAGCAAGGCGATAAGGCTGCGCGAAATAAGATGATTGAAGCCAATCTGCGTTTGGTGCTAAGCCTGTCCAAGCGCTACTTAAACCGAGGGCTGCCTCTTTTGGATTTGATAGAAGAAGGCAATCTTGGATTGATCCGGGCTGTGGAAAAATTCAAGCCTGAGCTTGGATTCCGGTTTTCGACCTATGCCACTTGGTGGATTAGGCAGAGCATTGAGCGTGCGATTATGAATCAGAGCCGGACCATCAGGCTGCCTATCAACGTTCTAAAAGAAATGAATGCTTGCCTGAAGGCTTTCAGATACCTATCAGGCAATCAAGAACAAGATCCTTCAGTCGTTGAAGTGGCTAAACATATGGACAAGCCAGTGGCTACGGTTGAAAAGATGATGAAGTTAAGCGAACGGGTGATCTCGGGGGATTTGCGGTATGCCTTGGAAGGCGAGACCAGCCTGTTCGATACGATCATCGATGAGGAAACGCCCACGCTTCCCGATATAATGCACAAGGAAGGGATGACCAGCCATGTGGCAAGCTGGCTCGCAAGCTTGAGTAAGCAGCATTGCGAGGTTATCTGCCGACGCTTTGGCTTGCAGGGTTATCCACAATCCACTGTTCCAGATGTTGCCAAGGCGATGAACATTAGTCGCTTACGTGTCCGGCAACTACAGGCCGAATCATTGACTTTGCTTAGGAAAATAGCATCCAAAGAAGGGTTTTCGATTGATGAGATATTCCTGTGAAGCTCCTTGGAGGGGCGAGGCCACATTGTAAAATGGGTTAGAAATGAACGAATTCCGGTAAAAACCGAAAATGATAGGAGCTTTATCATGCAACTCGCTACAGCCTCTACTGTATTGCTAAGGAGAACCGCCTATGTCCAATCATAAAACCTACGACATCAAACCTGAAATTGTCGCCACTGCCCATCTGGACGAGGCGGGTTACCATAAAATGTATGCATTTTCGATCAAGGAACCCGACAAATTCTGGGACGAACAGGCGAAGCAGTTTTTAGACTGGATGGAACCTTGGGAAAAAGTCAGGGAGTTCAACTACGCAACAGCGAGCATAAGATGGTTTGAGGGCGCGAAGTTAAATGTCAGTCAAAATTGCCTAGACCGGCACTTGGCGACTCGCGGCGACCAGGCCGCGATTATTTGGGAAGGGGATGAACCCGGTGATGACAGGACGATAACCTATAGCGAACTCCATAAGCTCGTGTGCCGCTTTGCCAATGCTTTGAAAGCAAAAGGGGTAAAAAAGGGGGATAGGGTTTGTATTTATCTGCCGAATATCCCGGAAGCCGCCGTCGCCATGCTGGCCTGCACTCGCATTGGGGCCATTCATTCCATCGTCTTTGGCGGCTTCTCGGCGGAAGCCTTGAAAGACCGCATTCTGGATTGCGATTGTCATTGTGTCATTACGGCGGACGAGGGTCGTCGAGGCGGCAAAACCATACCTCTGAAAGCGAATGTGGATGAAGCCTTGACCCACTGCCCCGACGTGCGGACCTTATTCGTCGTCAAACACACTGGCTCTGCAATTCCATGGGTGAACGGGCGTGACATTTGGTATCACGAAGCGTCCGAACAGTCGTCAGCGGAATGCCCCGCCGAACCCATGGATGCGGAAGATCCTTTGTTCATCTTATACACCTCCGGTTCCACAGGAAAACCCAAAGGTGTATTGCATACCACGGGTGGTTATCTTCTTTATGCGGCGATGACCCACTACTATGTCTTTGACTACCATAAAGGCGATGTTTATTGGTGTACAGCCGATGTCGGCTGGGTCACCGGGCATTCTTATGTGGTCTACGGTCCTTTGTGCAATGGCGGCATCACCTTGATGTTTGAAGGCATACCCACCTACCCTGCGGCGGACCGATTTTGGCAAGTGATCGACAAGCATCAAGTCAATATTTTTTATACCGCCCCAACCGCCATCCGCATGTTGATGGGCATGGGGAATGATCTGGTCGCTGGCACCAGCCGCAAAAGCCTGCGCATACTCGGTTCGGTTGGAGAACCTATCAACCCGGAAGCTTGGGAATGGTATTATCATACGGTGGGCGATGCCCGCTGCCCTGTGGTCGATACTTGGTGGCAAACCGAAACGGGCGGGATTTTGATCACCCCGTTGCCGGGTGCAACCCGCCTCAAGCCAGGTTCAGCCACGCTGCCATTTTTCGGTGTGGTCCCTGTCATTCTTGACCCGCAGGGTGATGTGATTGATGGTGAGGCTGAGGGTGTCTTAGCCATTACCGCCCCATGGCCCGGACAGGCCCGCACTGTGTATGGCGACCATCAACGCTTTTTTGAAACCTATTTTTCCCTTTATCCGAATAAATATTTCACTGGCGACGGCGCAAAAAGGGATTGTGACGGGTATTATTGGATCACAGGCCGGGTCGATGACGTATTGAATGTGTCAGGGCATAGGATGGGTACGGCGGAAATTGAAAGCGCCTTGGTTTTGCATGAAGCCGTGGCTGAAGCTGCCGTGGTCGGGTATCCGCATAACCTCAAAGGTCAGGGCATCTATGCGTATGTCACCCTCGTCGCTGATGTGGAACCGGACGAGTCTTTGAGGCAGGCATTGATTAAATGGGTTAGGCATGAGATAGGCGCCCTTGCGTCACCGGACATAATTCAATGGGCTCCTTCCCTACCGAAGACCCGTTCTGGCAAAATAATGCGTAGAATATTGCGTAAAGTCGCCGCCAACGAAATAGACAATCTTGGCGATGTGTCCACGCTGGCCGACCCTTCGGTGCTAGATGACATCATCGAACACCGGGCAAATAAAAACTAACATTCCTCGGAGGAAACATTAATGAAATTAATCACAGCAATCATCAAACCTTTCAAGCTTGATGACGTAAGAGAAAGTCTTTCAGATATTGGCATCAGTGGCGTGACCGTCACCGAAGTCAAAGGTTTTGGCAGACAGAAAGGGCACACCGAACTGTATCGAGGAGCGGAATACGTGGTGGATTTTTTACCGAAAGTCAAAGTTGAAGTGGCCGTGACTGACGCTTTGGTGGAGCGAGCCGTTGATGCCATCATCAAAGCCGCCAATACCGGCAAAATCGGCGACGGCAAGATTTTCATCTCGCCGTTGGAGCAAGTCATTCGCATCCGTACTGGCGAAACTGGGGATCAGGCGCTTTGAGTCTCTCTCGGTTACCTCGTTCCCAAGTTCCGGCTTGGGAACGCTGGCTTATAAACTAATCGTGTAGCAAACATTGAATGGTTAAACGAAGCAAACGAGCCGAAAGTCGTTGTCGTTATTATGTTCGTGAAGAAGCTCAACGACGTGGTTGGGATTTGCGACATATTACAAAAGGTGGAAATGTTCTTGAAGAACAAGAAATTCAAGATGTATTTCCCGATATTGGTTTAGGCAAGGACAGACCTGATTTCTTATTTTGCTTGGCAAGCAACCCCGCTTTGGTGGCAGAAACTAAAAATGATATTAGTAAGATTAATGATACCATCAATGAAGCCATAGGTTACGCCGACCAAATTAATACGACTGGAAAATACACTATCCAAATTGCAGTGGGGGCCGCAGGTGAGCAAGACAGCGGATTCCAAATAGCCATTCGCTATCTGCGAAATAATAAATGGATTCCTTTAACATCAAACGGTTTTGAGCTTACAAGCTTTCCAACCTTAAATGAAGTTGAGTTGGCGATGGAAGCCAACGATGGCTCAACGACAGTCACCGTTCCGTCCCAAGCAGAATTTATTGATGCAGCGATTGAGCTTAGTCAAGTGCTAAGAATGGCAAAGGTGGAGGCGCCTCTGCGTCCGAAAGTCATAGGCGCAATTGTCACCGCAATGTACCAAGGTGAAATTTCCATCCATTCTGCCGAATCTCTTGAGTCGGTAAACTCACTCTGCAATACAGCAATTCGGGACGTAAATAGTATTGATAAAGATATTAAGAATAGCCTTATCGATGCACTGAGATTGTCGGGTGCTGATTTTAACCGATTGTCGCCATACATTGGGCGCGTCATCAATATTCTAAAACGATTGAATGTCGGTTCAGTCATTCATACTGATGCAGATTTTCTTGGAATGTTTTATGAAGCGTTTCTACGCTACGGATATGACAACAATTCCTTGGGCATTGTCTTTACCCCGCGTCATATCACTAGGATGTGTATTGATTTGGTTGGAGTGGATGTGCGCGACAAGGTCATCGATATCGCCTGTGGCACGGGCGGATTTTTGGTTTCTGCATTTGATAAAATGATAAACATGGCCACTACTAGCGTGGCAACAGATAAAGTCAAAAAGTCGATCTATGGTTTTGACACAAATCCTACAGTTTGGGCATTGGGAATGCTCAATATGTTCTTTCGAGGAGATGGTAAGAGCCATATTGCCAATTCAGATTGTTTTGATGAATCAATTTTCAAGCAAGTCAGGGGAGAGTTTTCCCGCGCATTTTTGAACCCACCTTTTTCACAAACTGACGAACCAGAGCGAAAATTCATTGATAGGGCAATGGAAGCACTTGAACCAGACGGTATGTTGGCAGTAGTGGTGCTCGCTGGTATATTTGCTGACGATGAACATAAAGCATGGCGCAAACAATTTTTAAAACGGCATCAGCTAAAAGCGGTCATTAGTTTACCCGAAGATTTATTTTACCCGACAGCCGCACCCACTTCGATAATGATTGCCCAGGCACATAGGCCATTAACTTCTCAAGATAAAGTTTTCTTGGCACGGGTGTGGAATGACGGATACGAAAAGTTGAAAGGAAAAAGAATAGCATGTACAGGAAATCAAATACCTGAGTTGATTGATAACTACCATGAATTTATGAGTGGTCAGGATTTTACTTCAAAACTAGCCATGACTCTAGATGGCGGCGAATTATTGGATGGTTCTGAGTGGAGTCCTCAAGAGTGGTTGCCGCAGCCTGCAACCTCGAGTAATGAATTGAACGCCCTGCAAGAACAGGTTGCCCGGAGTATTTTTCAGGCAGTCAGCATTTTTCCTGACTTATCAAACGTATTTTTGGATAATTTTGGTGAGGCATGGTCCAGTTTGCCCAGCCTTCCAATTGGATGCGACGGTTTTGTCACCGATTATTTTCAAATTTTAAACGCTAAGTCTTACGGTGAAAGACATTATTCGGAAGGAGAGTATCCTTATATATCAAGTGGTGATTTAAACAATAGCATCATTCGCTTGATTAGCGGGGATTCCGATGAGATATTTTGGGATGGCGGCATAACGGTGACTGCTTTTGGCATGGCCTGTGTGCAACCCTATCCATTTTTTGCCCGCGGCAATGGTGGGAGTGCTGTAAGAGTATTGTATCCAAAGTACAATATGAGTCTACGGGAGTTAGTTTGGTTTGCAGCTCAAATTAACTCCCAACGCTGGCGTTTTTTTTATGGAAGGATGTCAATAAAAAGTAGACTATCGCGTCTAAAAGTCTCCTGCCCCGAAAATCGACTACCAGACACTAGAGAAACCTTGAGGGAAAGAGCTATGAAGTTTAAGGAGCAATTGGAAATATTAAGCCAGTTCGCAAAATAAAGAATAAGGGCATGTACTGAGATGAAAGGAGATGTTTTAATCTCGATTATCAACAATTATGCCGATTTTCGCATTTTGTGCGAAAAATCTTGGTATCGAATTCCAACCAGCAGCGTGGAAAAATGGTTGACAAACTGTTGGCCTCCCCAATGGGTGGCTTTTTATCAAACCAAAGTGTTCCACGACGAAGCTTATGCTGTGCGGTATTACGCTGGGGTGCGTGAAATTTGCGAAGTTCATCGTCGTGAATTGTTTCCCGACGAAGCAACTAGCCACAAACAAAATAAACAGTATTACCAGTTGTTATTGGAGCCACTACAAACCTTAACCCAACCAATTTTTAGCCGACGCCGCCGTCGAATTGTGTTCATCCCTTCAACGTGGGAAAAATTCAAGAGCGCAATGGAGATAAACGATTTGTACCATGAGAGTCCATTAGAAGACCGCCTATGGGCTGAATTCAAATATTTGCAAATTCAAGCCGAGCGCCAAGAATTGGTGACTGTCAACAAAATCAATTATTTTCTGGATTTCGCAATATATTGTATAGCGGGCAAATTAGATGTCGAGACTGACGGAGATACTTGGCATTTGGGTAGAGAAAAGGCCCTTATCGACAATCTGCGTGATAATGCGCTAAGGACAGAGGGCTGGAGGGTATTGCGTTTCAACACTAGGCAAGTTCAAGACCAAATGGCCAATTATTGTATTCCAATAGTGGTGGAAAATATTAACCGCCTAGGCGGGTTAAATCAAGAAAGTACTGAACCGAAAAAGATTATGCTAAATAACAAATCGTCGCAGTTTGAATTATTTTAAAGCACAGTTCACTACCTAGCGTGCTGGGATTAGAATAACAATTGAAATCATGATTTTAAAAGTTGCCATGGATCGCAAGGAAATTTATAAAATATTCTAATAATATCCTCTGTTAAAGGTAGATTATAGGAGTCCACCAATAAATATTCAACCCAGTTTACAAGAAATTAAAAAAAATTATGGTATTCAGTTCACCCAGCTTCTTATTTGTTTTTCTACCGGTATTTTTTTTGATATATTGGTTTAGCCCTGTTAAACTAAGAAATTCAATCATCTTCATTGGAAGCTTATTGTTCTATTTCACTGGCGCTGGAAACATTGCTTTTGTGCTGCTGCTTTCTGTGCCTTTGAACCAATGGCTTGGCATCCAAATTCGTAAGCTGGAAGCCTCCAAATCAGCCAATATTTTGCTTTTTTTCGGAATTTGCGCCAATCTATTTCCTTTACTATTTTATAAGTATTATAACTTCATCACGCAGATTATTAATGATACGCTAGGGTTGTTGGGAGTCTCAGGAGGATTGCCTATACATGAAGTGGTGCTGCCCGCCGGCATATCCTTTTTTACGTTCCAAGGGCTTTCTTACCTGATCGATATTCGAAAGCGCTATATCGACCCCGCACCTAGCATGGTCGATTTCGGCATGTACCATACCAGCTTTCCCCAACTTATTGCGGGTCCAATCGTTCGGTATATTGAGATTAAGGATAGCGTCGTCAATCGAATTGTTTCGATGGAACAAGTGGAAAGCGGAATTATCCGATTCTGCTTTGGGCTAACCAAAAAAATTGTCCTAGCCGACAATATCGGGGTGATAGCCGATGTCGCGTTTGGTCTTCCGGCTGGTCAATTGACTGTTTGCAGTGCTTGGCTTGGGGCGCTAACCTATTCGTTACAAATCTATCTGGACTTCAGTGCCTATTCCGATATGGCGATTGGCTTGGGAGCCATGCTTGGATTCAAGTTCCCAGAAAATTTTGACCAGCCTTATCGGTCATGCAGCGTAACCGAATTTTGGCGGCGGTGGCATATGACCCTTTCACGGTGGTTTAGAGACTACGTCTATATAACGCTTGGCGGAAATCGAATCAATCCGGTTAGGACATATATCAATCTATTTGTTGTTTTCCTGCTATGTGGTCTGTGGCACGGTGCAGCTTATACGTTTGTTGTCTGGGGACTTCTCCACGGAGTTTATCTTGTAGTGGAGCGAATTTTGAATTATCGTAACAAGGCGATGCCAAGCAACTTATTCAATTGGATCTTGACCAGCGTATTGGTGATGGTTGCTTGGGTGTTTTTTAGGTCTCAGACAGTCGAGTCGGCCCTCTCCTATTTGTCTGTCATGTTTTTTGATTCGTCATTCGATTTGCCTGTCAGCATTAAAATCAGTCTGACCCCTGATAAGATATTTTTCATTGTTGTCGGCTTAATCGTTTCAGTGTTTCCCATTGAAAGAGTCAAATCACTATTAAACCTATACGAAAAACCTACATATTACTCACGTATGGCTGCACTATCATTCTTCACTTAT
>CAIYXP010000036.1 GCA_903930145.1 uncultured Methylococcaceae bacterium | reverse complement strand
GCGCAGCTTGTGCAACAGCGCATTCAAAGCCCGCATTCCATATTCGTCATCAACATAATTAAGAGTTGCCAGCAATTGTTTGCGCTGGACGACCTTGCCTCTGGCATTCGCCACCCACTTGACCAACTCATATTCCTTGCCGGTCAATTCTATTTTATCGCCAGACGGAGACAGCAAGCACCAGGTTGAATGGCACAACTGCCAAGCATCGGTTGAAGCCAAGGCTTGCTGACTGCGTAAGACATGACGGCGGGCAAGGCTGTTAATAGCCGCCAATAATTCTTGCATATCCACAGGCTTGACTAAATAAAGGTCGGCCCCGGATGAATAACCTTGCACCCTTTCTTCGACCCTGCCTCGTGCGGTCAACATGATAATCCCCAAGTCGGTCTTTAACCTCGCAAATTGGGCTACCTGATAACCGGACATATCGGGCAAGCCAATATCAATAATCGCAACGTCAAATGAATCATTTTCTATAGAGGAAAAGAATTCACGAGCAGTACCAATCGCCGTCACCGCAATGCCTTCATCCTCGATGTAACGGACGATGCTATCTCGTAAATCTTGGTCATCCTCGACGAAGAGGATTTTGTATGTGGGGTTGTCCATTGGAATGAAAGTTTTGTTATATCAAGTTTAAACAATAGGCAAACGAATCGTCGCCGTCGTGCCATTATCATCACTGCGAATGGAAACGCCACCCTGATGTTCTTGGACAATTCTAGCGACTAGATATAGCCCAATTCCAGAGCCTATGACGTGATGATTGACGGGTATTCGGTAATTTTTCTCAAACACCCGCTCCCATTCTTCAGGCGCGATGCCTAGCCCGTGGTCGGTCACACTCAATATACACTCGTTCCCTTGGCGATATAGATTAACCTCCACCGCAGTTCGTTCCGGCGAATACTTGACCGCATTGTCCAGCAGATTAAGAATGACTGTTTTCATCAATTTTGGATCGCCAAAAACAATCATCTCCTCCGTGTCGTCTTGAATCAAGGATAGCGGACGTTCCGGCCAAAACTCTTTCGCCTGATGGATGACTTCCTCAGCGAAATCAGCCAAATCAAACTTCTCAAGCCTTAATTTAAAAGAATCATCGGTAAACTTGGCCTTGTCCAGATTGATTTCCAGCACTTCCACCAAGCGGGAGATGGCCCGTTTCATTTTGTTGACGGCAAAAGCCAAGGTTCCGTCCGGGTCATGTTTCTTTTTGGACAACAAATCCAGATTGGTACGGATAATGGTCAGTGGGGTGCGGTATTCGTGGGACACCATGGACACGAAACGGCTTTGCCGTTCCAAGGTTTGCTCCAAATCTTGTTGTTTTTGGCGCAGTTCAAAGGTCATCTCGACAGCCATTGCTTCCGCGTTTTGTTTGGCGTTGCGCTCTGCTAGCAAGGCGCTTTGTTGGTCGAGCCGAATCTGTTCGGCCATTGCCATGCTGAACAATACGATGTTGCCAAAAGCGCCCATTTGGATAATATTCAGGCCAAGGTAAGTGATGGGCATCCAATTGGTCAGTCGCAATATTTGCATCAAGGAGCCAAAAAATAACACCATAAACGCCAACCGGTACAGCCATCGACCCCCCCGTGATGTTTTCTTTGCGATGACAATATCTAGGTACAACAGATAGACAATGAGGCACAGACCGATAATAAGATGGGTTTTTGAAAAGACTGAGGTGGGCATCCAAGGTAAAGACAGAAAAGCCACATCAGTGGCCACCAGAATACCCCAAAATATCCTGCGCTGATTAGGTGTCAAATCATCAGAATACAGTTTGTATCCGAACAAAGCTAGAAACACCCAAGCCAACCCGCCCCCGACGTTGACCATCATTTCACTGACGTTGTGGGCAAGGCTAGGCAACAGCAAAGACAATATGCCCGTGGTAGCCAGCCGGTTGCCAAGTAAGGAAAAAAGATACAGCGCAAAGTAACAATACAATAGGTTTTGGAGACGTAAACCAAACACGAGGGCGATGAAACCCAGTAACAAAAAACTAGCCAGCATAAAAAACTGTAACGCCAAGGTCATATTGGTGTCGTATGCCAATAGGTCGTCGGGTTTGATCGAACCCATCAGGGCTAGGTTGCTGGTTGTTTTCACTTGAATATATACCCAACGCATTTGCTGCTCGGGTAAGCTCAACGGGATGACGAATTCAGGGTGATACCGATGGCTATCCCTCGCTGAGACATGATCCCCTAGGCGATACACCCGATAGGAAGCGGGTAAGTCGGCTTGTTCCATAACTTGAACATAAACGGTGACATAGTCCAATACGGGTGGACCGAGGGATAAAAAAGCTTCAGGAGGGAATGAATGCTGACGACTCACTTGAAAGCGCAACCAAACTGTTTGAACCCCAAATCCTTTATTGAAAAAACCGCTCAGTGGGTTGAAGCTGTACTGGTATTCCGAAGATAAAACTTCGGCAAAACTGAGGCGTGAAGAAGCGTCTTCCAATACTTCCAAATGTCCTGACAACTGATGTGTTTGGTTTGCTTCAAGCGACAATGGTTCGGCAAGCCCCGCTGCAATGCCGAATTCCAGCCAGAATAAAAGAATCGCAGCCATGCAATGCGTGACGAATACTGGAAGCCGTCGTGTTGGTGAGGTCTTTACAGCGACATTCATCTACTTAACTGTGAGCAACTCTTGGACATGCGCCCCGACGCTTTCCCCCAAGGCTTTCAGGTTATAACCCCCTTCCAAGGCGGAAACCAGTTTCCCCCCACAATGGCGCTTGGCAAGGTTTAGCAATTCACGGGTGATCCAAGCATAATCCTCTTCCACCAATTTCAACGCGCCTAGCGGGTCGTCTTTGTGGGCATCAAATCCAGCCGAAACCAGGATCAATTCCGGCTTAAAACGGTCTATAGCGGGTAGGATTTTGCCATCCATCGCGGCACGGAATTCAACACCCCCGCTACCGGCTGGCAATGGGGCATTGAAGATATTGCCAACCCCGGTTTCGCTAACCATCCCCGTCCCCGGATACCAAGGATGTTGATGCGTGGAGGCATAAAGCACATCCTTATTTTTTTGGAAAATATGCTGGGTGCCATTGCCGTGATGCACGTCGAAATCGACGATGGCAACCCGCTGGATGCCGTGCTTGTGCCTTGCATGTTCGGCGGCGATGGCGATATTGTTGAACAGGCAAAAACCCATGGCTTGATTGGCCTCTGCATGATGCCCCGGCGGTCGCACCCCGCAAAAGGCGTTGCGAGCAAGTCCTGCAAACACGGCATCGACGGCGGCACAGACCGCACCGACGGCATGGAGGACGGCTTCGCCAGTGCCCGGCGACACGGGTGTGTCCGGGTCTAGGTATTGGATTCCATAGTCGGGTATGGAATCCAATACCTTATCGGCTTGGGCTTTAGTGTGGACTAATAAAATCTGCCCAATTTCGGCGCGTGGCGCATCTTTTTTGACCAAACCGGCAAATTCTGCACGATTTAGCACCGAATCGATTGACCTCAATCGGGCGGCATTTTCGGGGTGGCCTGCGCCAGTGTCGTGGGATTGAAAACTGGGATGGGTATAATAGAAAGTGGTCATGGCATATTTAGTGCTTTATTTATTGGTTCTTGAAGTGGGCGACTTTGACTATTGTGCGCAAGCTTGGCAAAAAAAGCCATGGGTATCCCTCTGCAAGCGGGTTAATCCCCGTGGTACGATGGTTGCTGTAAATATAGATAGCTCAAACTAACGAGCCATGAGGAACAGCCGTGGGTATCATTTATTGCAAAGTTCGTCTAACCAACCCATATTATCCAGGACAGGATGAAATTGACGTGGAAGCCTTGGTTGACACAGGAGCAACCCATCTTTGCATACCAGAGCATATTGCCCTGCAATTAAAATTAACGACTCTCAAAGAGCGTGAAGTCGTCACCGCCGACGGCCAACATAAGCTAGTCAAGTATGCGGGACCGATTCAGGTATCAGCCCTAGGCAGGGACTGCTTTGTTGGCGCATTGCTCATGGGGGATCAAGTTTTGCTGGGCGCAATTCCTATGGAAGACATGGACTTGGTGGTTTTGCCACGGGAACAGAGACTGACTGTAAACCCTGATGCGCCGAATATTCCAATGGCATTTGCCAAATAGATCCGACAATCTTTCCGCACAGTTGCGGTGACATCTACTAATTTTTTCACTTACGCGAAGAGGCTGACATGCTAGACGAATACCGCATACAAGTAGCTGAACGAGGGGCGGAGGGATTGGTTCCCAAGCCTTTAACCGCAGAGCAAACAGCCGCCTTGGTGGACTTGATCAAAGCCCCTCCCCAAGGTGAAGAAGAATATCTACTGGAATTATTGACTAACCGTGTCCCCGCAGGTGTCGACGAAGCAGCCTATGTGAAAGCGGCTTTCCTGACCGCCGTTGCAAAATGCGAAGCAAAATCAAAAATTCTTTCGCAATATGCGGCTGTCGAGTTGCTAGGAACCATGTTAGGGGGTTACAACGTACAACCTTTGATTGCCCTATTGGATGACCCGCAGCTTGCACCCACCGCCGCCAAAGGGCTTTCCCATACATTGTTGATGTTCGATGCCTTTCACGATGTGCAGGAAAAGGCCGAAGCCGGCAACAGCCATGCACAGGCCGTGATGCATTCTTGGGCCGAAGCAGAATGGTTCACCAGCCGCCCTGCCCTGCCTGAAAAACTCACCGTCACCGTGTTCAAGGTGGTTGGTGAAACCAATACCGACGACTTGTCGCCCGCACAAGATGCTTGGTCGCGCCCGGACATCCCTTTACATGCCAAGTCCATGCTGAAGGTTCCGCGTGAAGGCATTTACAATGCGGAAGAGCAAATCAATGAGCTTAAGAAAAAAGGCTTCCCGGTCGCCTATGTCGGCGATGTGGTGGGCACGGGTTCGTCAAGGAAATCCGCCACTAACTCGGTGCTATGGTACACAGGCGACGATATTCCCCATGTCCCCAACAAGCGAGCAGGCGGCGTGTGCATAGGCGGCAAAATCGCCCCTATATTTTTCAACACTATGGAAGATTCCGGCGCACTGCCCATCGAATGCGATGTGACCGTGCTGAACATGGGCGATGTGATCGACATCCACCCTTATGAAGGTGTCATTCGCAACCATGAAACCGGGGCTGAATTATGCCGGTTTGAATTAAAAACCGACATCATCCTTGACGAAGTGCAAGCCGGTGGACGCATACCGCTTATCATAGGCCGCGCCCTGACCGACCGCGCCCGCAAAGCCTTGGGGTTACCCGCCTCGACGGTTTTCCGCCGCGCCCAAGCGCAGGCTGATTCCGGCAAAGGGTTTACCTTGGCGCAAAAAATGGTCGGCAAGGCTTGCGGAGTGGCTGGCATTCGCCCCGGCACTTATTGCGAACCACACATGACCACCGTTGGCTCGCAAGACACCACCGGGCCAATGACCCGAGACGAGTTGAAAGATTTGGCCTGTCTGGGCTTCTCAGCCGATTTGGTCATGCAATCCTTCTGTCACACGGCGGCTTACCCCAAGCCAGTGGATGTGCAGACCCACCACACCCTGCCTGACTTCATCATGACCCGTGGTGGTGTGTCGTTGCGCCCCGGCGATGGCATCATTCATTCATGGCTCAACCGGATGTTATTGCCAGACACCGTCGGCACGGGCGGCGATTCACACACGCGCTTCCCGATTGGCATTTCATTCCCGGCTGGTTCCGGGCTAGTGGCCTTTGCCGCCGCCACGGGCGTGATGCCGCTGGACATGCCGGAATCGGTGTTGGTTCGTTTCAAAGGCAAAATGCAACCGGGCATCACCCTGCGCGATTTGGTCCATGCGATTCCTTATGCGGCTTTGCAACGGGGATTGTTGACCGTCGAGAAAAAGGGCAAGAAAAACATCTTTTCAGGCCGCATCTTGGAAATCGAAGGCTTGCCAGATTTAAAGATCGAACAGGCATTTGAATTGGCCGATGCGTCCGCAGAACGCTCGGCGGCAGCGTGTACCGTGAAACTCAACCCGGAACCCATTGCCGAGTATTTGCGCTCCAATATCACTTTGCTACGCTGGATGATTGCGGAAGGTTATGGCGATGTGCGCACCTTGCAGAGGCGCATCAAATCCATGGAAAACTGGCTTGCGAACCCGACGCTGCTTGAAGCCGACAAGGATGCCGAATATGCCGAGATCATCGAGATCGACTTGGATCAAATCACCGAACCCTTGCTGTGCTGCCCTAACGACCCGGACGATGTCAAGCCATTGTCGGCAGTCGCTGACACCCACATCGACGAGGTATTCCTAGGTTCGTGCATGACCAATATCGGACATTTCCGCGCAGCCGGTCATTTGTTGGACAAGTTCGGCAAGCAGATCCCTAGCCGGTTGTGGGTTGCACCACCGACCAAAATGGATGAAGACCAATTGAAGGAAGAAGGCTTTTATGCAACTTACGGCAAAGCTGGCGCTCGAACGGAAATGCCGGGTTGTTCCTTGTGCATGGGTAATCAGGCCAGGGTGGCGGACAATGCCGTGGTGGT
>CAIYXP010000035.1 GCA_903930145.1 uncultured Methylococcaceae bacterium | reverse complement strand
TCTTCTATTTTATTTTGCTCTATTTTCCACCGACCTGACACCCAAGTTTTTCGCGATTGACAATATTGATGCTTCTTTAAACCCAAAACTATGCGAAAAGCTGATGCTTGAATTGGTCAGACTTGCTCAAAAACATGATAAGCAAGTTATTTTCACCACCCATAATCCGGCAATACTAGACGGTTTGAACCTTGATGATGACGAACAGCGTTTGTTTGTGATATCGAGAAATGCAAATGGCGCAACAAGGATGAAGCGTATCAGTAAAAGGAAAACACCAGTAGGTGAACGCCCGACTAGGCTTTCTGAAATGTTCTTACGTGGCATTTTGGGCGGTTTACCCAAAGGATTTTGAAAATGGTTAGTTTTGCGCTAATTACCGAGGGCGAAACGGATCAAGCTGTATTAAGGAATATTCTTATTGGGCTGTATGGTGCAGATGTTGATGTCACGGAGTTACAGCCATTGCGAGATACAACCGATTCCAGTCGCATCAAATCAGATTCCTTCGGTGGTTGGGAGAAAGTCTTTGAATATTGTCAGTATGAAAACTTTGAGGAAGTATTTGAATTCAACGACTATGTCATCATTCAAATTGATACCGACATGGGCGAACATGTCAATTTTGGTGTTCCCCTTACCCGTGATGGCATAGACCGACCGGTTGAGGATTTAGTTGATGATGTTCGCAATAAAATAATTGCCCATATCAATCAAAACAGCTATCAGCAATATAATAACCAGTTTAAATTTGCCATCGCTGTACATTCCTTAGAATGCTGGTTATTGCCTTTATATGCGAAAATACCTCATACAAAAAAAATCAAAGAATGTGAAACCCGACTAAAATATGAAGGCCAACAAATTGGTTTGGAAAGCACTAAAAAATATCCTCAATATGATAAGTTAAGCAGACAATACAGAAAGCCTAAAGAACTCGAAAAAGCAAAACAGCACCAATCAAGCCTAGCCCTATTTTTAGACTCGCTGCCTCAATTCTGATGTATTACAGCATTTTGTTCTCTGTTCCATGCTCTAGCTTATCAATGCATACCTTGGAATTCAAATGTCACTTAACAGAACGCTAGTGGTTAATTATATGAATTTACGAGTGAAAAATGAAGTTTACGAAGTATTGGAGCCTCTTGGAAACCAAGCCGCTAGTTTTTTTCTCGCTGCGAGTTTATATCATGCCCACAAAATCAGTTTCTCAGCGGCAGCAGCATTAGCCGACCTCAGTTTTGATGAGTTTTTATCGCGTTTACAAGAACATTTTGACTATGGTTTTAGGCTTTCCGATCAAACTGTGCTTGAAGACATGGAAAGCGTGGGAAATATTCTAAACAACCAATGAAGGTAGTTACTAACACAAACCCGATTACTATCGTTCCCTCGCTGGAACGAGGTAACCAGAAAAGCTCATATTTAATAACTTGAGGAGATAAATAATGAACCCAACAATCCATACTGTATTTGATTTAAGCCCAGCGGAAAAACTTCAATTGGTGGAAGACCTCTGGGATGATCTTTCTGCACATCCAGACTCGGTTCCATTACACGACTGGCAAAAGGAAGAATTGGATAAAAGAAAAACTAGATTTGAACAGAACCCAACTACCGCAATGAATTGGGAAGATACCAAGCGTTGGATTCGTGCACAAAATGCTCGCTGAAATTACAATTACGACAGAAGCTAGGCAAGATATGGCTGAAGCCTATGATTGGTATGAGTTATTTAAACGCCTATCCTGATTAGTATCGTGTAACAATAAACCATGATCCAATACCTCATCCGCCGCATACTCTACGCCGTGCCTTTATTGATAGGCGTGAATATCATTACCTTCGTGCTGTTCTTTGTCGTCAACAGCCCCGACGACATGGCACGTATGCACCTAGGCCAGAAACACGTCACCGCCGAGGCTGTCACCAAATGGAAACAGGAACGGGGTTATGATTTGCCCCTGTTTAAA
Organism: uncultured Methylococcaceae bacterium; assembly: GCA_903930145.1. Taxonomy (GTDB): domain Bacteria; phylum Pseudomonadota; class Gammaproteobacteria; order Methylococcales; family Methylococcaceae; genus Methylumidiphilus. The sequence goes on along the minus strand of CAIYXP010000035.1, from coordinate 1,146 downwards.
AACAATCAAGCCGAAGGCATCAAGCAATTCACCGAGACCATTTTTTATCAAAAATCTGTCGGGCTGTTTTTGTTCAGGTTTGGCCGTGCTGACAACGGCGAAGACATAGGCGCTGACATCAGCCAGCGCATGTGGCCTTCGTTGGCAATTGCAGCACCTTCATTGCTGGTCGGTTTGCTGGTCCATATCAGCCTCGCCTTGATGCTGGTGTTTTTCCGCATGACCTATTTGGAGTTTTGGGGGGTGGCACTCTGTGTGGCGATGATGTCCATTTCCTCGTTGTTTTACATCATTGGCGGTCAGTTCGTCATGGGCAAGTTGCTGCAACTCACCCCCATTTCAGGGTATGATTTAGGCTGGAATGCGCTGAAATTCTTAGTGCTGCCGGTCATTATCAGCGTCATAGCCGGAATTGGCTCCGGGGTTCGCTGGTATCGAACCTTGTTTTTGGAAGAGGTCGAGAAGGATTATGTGCGTACTGCACGAGCGAAAGGTTTAAGTGAAACTTATGTGTTATTCACCCATGTGTTAAAGAATGCGATGATACCCATATTGACTGGCGTAGTCGTGGTATTGCCACTGCTATTCATTGGTAGTTTAATCACTGAATCGTTTTTCAGCATTCCAGGACTTGGAAGCTATACCATTGATGCCATTAATAAACAGGACTTCGCCATCGTCAGAGCCATGGTATTCTTGGGTTCTGCGCTGTACATTTTAGGTCTGTTATTGACCGATATTTCCTATACCCTAGTCGATCCCCGTGTCCGTTTGAATTAATATGATCTTCTTCTGGACTGACACCTTATTCTTCATCCTGTTGCTCATGCTGGCAACGGCGATTATTCGCACCCGCAGCAAAGAGCATTTGCGCAGACCTTGGCGAAAAGTGGCGCGAAGTAAAAGCGCAATGGTTTCGTTGACTGTTCTAATCTTTTATTTTGGATTCGCAATTCTCGATTCCATCCATTTCCATCCTCCAGCAGGTAAAGCCAATGAGGGAAATTTCAAGACCGAAGCCATCAGTCTACTGGACTGGTGGGCCAGTCCATTACGCCTAAACACCGAGAAGACTTATTCTGCACCATTTGCCATTTATGGTTTTGCCCGCGAAACCATCATCGGTGAAGATGGGGTTACCCGTCG
>CAIYXP010000034.1 GCA_903930145.1 uncultured Methylococcaceae bacterium | reverse complement strand
ATTTCAAGGGCCATGGGGATGCCGCCAATGCCGGCACCGATGAGGACGATTTTAGCCATGATTCTTCTCCGTTGCGTGTTGATGAATAATTTTTATTGTGTGGAACTGGTTTTTTTCTTTCTTAGCATCCCCTAGTTGAAATGCTTACAAACTTCAGTGCTTAAGTTTTTCAGGCTTCTTTAATCCCTGCCTTTTTCAAAAAAATCTCCATTAGACAAAACTGGGTAAACCCACTTTGCAGCAAATTAACACCGACAAAAGCCGTAAACCAAAGCCAATTGGCGCTATGAAACAATGGGCTTCCCTGGACACCGAGTGCCAATGAAATCAATACGAAGGTTCCGGCGACAATTCTGACAATTCGTTGAGTAGTCACTGTTTGATTATCCTCTAAATTTAAAACAAATAATAAAAATTTGAACACCTTTCCCATTAATCAGGCTTCAATGATTTAGGGTGATTTCGGCTTGTGTTCCTGTTTGCCGTGGTATACGGAAACGCTAACATCATGGCGGTGAATCCATTGACCCATGCGAAACAGCAATAAACACACGGAAAGAGTGGCAATGCCTAGCAGAAACTCGACATGCTTGGATAGCATAATGGTCAGGCTGGTTATAATGGCCTCAGTGATTGACTGGTACATGACATAGACAGCCACCCCGATCACAAACAACCCGAATAGCCTACGTAATACCTTGGCGCTGATTCGTTTTGACAGAACCCCACCGAGCATGGCCCCGGTGACAGCACCGCCTGTCACCACGGCGGTCAAATGAAGATGAATCGATACATGGTTGGCGTAACCCCCCAATCCAGCCATGGCATTCATTGCAATGACTAGCAAAGAGGTCCCAATCGCCGCCTGCATGGGCAAGCCTACCAGCATGGTCAATGCCGGCACGATCAAAAACCCGCCCCCCACGCCAACCAAGCCCGTTAAAAGGCCGACAAAAAAACCGTCGAACAGCAACCTCAGATAGGCTGTCTTCAGGGGGCAAGCCATTACTGGAACACCCGAGGAAAGGGCAGTGGTTTCGCTCTGACGCACTGTAAGCATGGCAATACCTGTGACAAACGTCACCATGCCAAACAAGACCATCAGCACCTCGCCCGAGAAAAAGGCAGCCAGCCTTCCGCCAGCATACGCACCCAGCATCCCGGAAAGGCCAAAAATGAATCCACTTTTCCAGCAAACGTATTTCCTGCGTGCGTGAGGGATGATGGCAATCATGCTGGATAGGCCAACGACCACCAGAGAAACGACCACGGCTGACTTAGGGTCAACTTTCAGGACATATACCAGCATGGGCACGGTGAGTATCGAGCCGCCCCCACCGAGCAATCCCAGCAATAGCCCTATCAGCAAAGAAAGACCAATCGCAAGTGTCATCGGACTGGCTTAGCCTTGGACTTCCAGGGTTGGCCGCCCACAGGCTTGATTGGCCGGCAGGGCTTGGTCAATATATTTGGGGTAAGCCAGTTTCAGGTTTTTCATGATGGTTAGGAATTCATCCCTTGATTTATTAGCCCCAAGACGCTCATTGGTTTCCATCTCTTGGGCAATGGTCGACACTCGATGACCTTGATAGTCATGCCCGGGGAAAACCAAGGTATCGGCTGGCAGTGAAAACAATTTGTGATGAATGCTGTCGTATAACAGTCCGGCATCGCCCTGCTGGAAATCAGTGCGCCCACAACCGCCTATCAATAACGAATCACCGGTAAACACTCGGTCACCTACGACATAGCTGACACATCCGGCGGTATGACCTGGTGTGGCTCTGACTTCGATTTCCAAATCCCCAACCTGCAATAAAATGCCGTCGGTGACCAAGAGATCGGCACACATTGCACCAGCATCCCGGTGTACCACGCTCTTGCTGCCCAACTTTTCCCGAAGCAAGCCGGAGCCGGTAATATGGTCAGCATGGACATGGGTTTCCAAGGTGTAAATTAACTTCAAATTGGCTTCACTCAGCAGCCGAATGTACGCTTCGACCTCGGAAGCGACGGGATCAACCAAAAAGGCGCGCCTTGTACGCTCGCAACCGAGCAAATAGGTGTAAGTAAACGTGTCGGGTTCAAAAAATTGCCTGAATAACATGGATTGCCTCCTAAAGTTTCAGCCTGTTAAATAAGCTGCGATTATCTTTACTTTAACATTTACCATGCCAAAGATTTTTGCAACCTAACTTTTCTGTATCTGATTGTTATCTATAGGGTGAGAAAGAGAAATCCAAGGCTTGCGATGTTTCACAGTGTCAAGCTTAAGAAACCATGATACGATGTTGAAACATTGTGAAACTATTAACTTGAAACATCCATGAGTCAATCCTCACCCTTCTTCAACCGTTGGCTTGGACAAATTGGCCCTGACATGGCGATACAGGTTCTCACTGAATTACTGGATTCCGATGCTGTGTTTGCCGTTGATGCCGACACGAAAATCTTGTTCTGGAGCAAAGGTGCGGAGCGACTCCTAGGCTTGACCAGCGAACAGGTGATGGGAAAGCCTTGCACTGAAGCCATCCATTGCGAGCAGGGGAACGATCCTTGCGGTTTGGCCGAGCAGGGGGTCATCAAGGACCAATCTATTAAGCTTATACTCGAAGGCGGCGGTGACATCTACATGTTCCGCACGGCTAGGGCGTTTTTTGATACGAGCGGAAACTTTGTCGGTGCCTTTGAGGTGCTGAGGCCGGAGTTGCCGAAACCCTCTGTCGGCCCAGTTCAGCAAGATGCCGAGAGCTTTCATGGAATCTTCACCCGCGATCCGGCCATGAAAGAGGCCCTGAAGATCATTCGCAATGTTGCGGAAACCGAAACAACGGTCTTGATTCGAGGGGAGTCTGGCACTGGCAAGGAATTGGTCGCCCATGCACTGCATAAAGAAAGCCATCGCCGTGAAAAACCCTTTCTTGCCGTCAACTGCGCAGCCCTGACGCCCAGTTTGTTGGAAAGCGAGTTGTTCGGCCATGTCAGAGGCGCTTTCACTGGCGCGGTTAAAGATCGTTCAGGTTTGTTTCAGCGGGCCGATGGCGGAACGCTTTTCTTGGACGAAGTGGCCGAGTTGCCGCTTGAACTGCAATCCAAGCTGCTTCGCGTATTGCAGGAAAGAACCTTCATCCCTGTGGGTAGTGACCGCAATCTGACTGTGGATGTGCGGATCATCACGGCAACGCATCGCTCATTGCGGGAAGAAGTCAAAGCAGGGACATTTCGGGAAGATTTGATGTATCGGCTAAGGGTAGTGCCTATATTTCTACCGCCACTGCGAAAACGCCGACAGGATATTAGTTATTTGTTATGGCATTACATCGAGCGCCATAATGCTCATGGCCCTAGGCGAATTGAGCGCATAGAACCGGAAGCAATGCGGCGATTGCTGGATTACCATTGGCCCGGCAATGTGAGGGAATTGCATAACGTGGTGGAATATGCATTTGCCGTCGGTCGGGGAACTGAATTGACTGTGGATGACCTGCCGCCCGAATTTCGCGAAACTCCTGCTGAACCTCATTTATCTGCAAGCCCGAACTTTCTGGGTGTTTCACCAAACCCAACCGGTGTTCGCATAAGCACGCTGGATGAAGCGAACCGAATCAGAGAAGCACTGAACACGGCCAATGGCAAGGTGGACGAGGCCGCCGAGAAGCTTGGAATGAGTCGAGTCACCCTTTGGCGCAAACGCAAGAAGTACAACATTTGATGCATATCCTTCGGAGCAAAAAAACACCTGTACAAATCTAGCAGTGCCATCAAGCACTCTTGTGCCTCTTTTGACACTGCCAGTTCATAAAACCTGTCAATCCAGCCAAAATTCGCTATCTATTTAACGAAATAAAGCGCATCATGGAGGCAAGCAAAACGCTGTGACACACCGAGGAAAGCAACAATGAAACCCTGCATGAAAGGCAACAGCCCTCGAAAAGAAAGCAAGGGCAAGACCAAGCGCAAACCAGCAAAATAAATATTCTTATCTTACAGGCGTATCCACGCCAACCTCCGTTGACGAGTGGCTATGCCAAATCTTGAGGGAGAGACATGGCAAAATTATTGGATGCACCCCCATGGTGGGGGTACAGTAAAGAACATGGTTGGGTAGTGCTCGACCGGACGCTTCCAAGCAATAAATCAGGGTTGGTAGCCGATTTCTTTTTCTGCCAATGCAGCGATTGCACCACCTTCGTTGACAAACGCAGCAAATGGGTGGCCCCCCATTACATCTACGCATCGATTTACATTAGCTCTTTAGGCCCAGCCGAGAGTGAAGCGGCTACGGCAGATTACCTAAGCTTTAAAGCACGATGGCCTGAGTTTCAATCCGCCATCATCAAAGATTATGAACAAAGGGAAGCCGACCGACTCCAAAAGGAACATGAGCGAGTGGCTTTGGAAGGTAATCGCAGGGTAGTCAAAGTCAGAAGGTGATTCAGCTCAAATGTAACCCGGATGAAGCTTATATGGAATTGGGGGAAATAATATCTTGAAACCCCAGGTTCCACATGCTCCATTCGGGCTGCCCTTGATGTAAATTCAAGCCGAAGCGAGACATAGCTTTGACGCTCCCGCTATGCTGGAAAATCAATTAACTTGCGCATCAGTGCGTAACATCTGCTACATATAAGTACCATGGGGTTTTAGCTCGGTCATATTCAAGCCTGCCACCTGATGGCGCACAGAATCCATCTTGCGGTGGGCAAGTACGGGGAAAAGCTGCCGGTAAGTGCGCTGTCTATCCAAGTCGATTTCTGCAACCGCCACGCCCGGATCTATGCCCAATCTTGCCACCACAGTTCCCCATGGGTCAACAATCATGCTGTTGCCGTAGGTTTCACGTCCGTTTTCATGCAAGCCCCCTTGGCCCGATGCGACCACATACGCAAGGTTTTCCACAGCCCTTGCCCTGACCAGCAACTCCCAATGCGCCGCCCCAGTCTTGGCGGTGAATGCGGCCGGCACGGCAAAAATCTCCACTCCCGCATCCACCATTTGGCGGTAAAGCTCTGGGAAACGCAAATCATAACAGACGGTCACCCCCAGCTTGCCGAACGGGGTTTCTAAAATCAGAGGCTTGTCACCTGCGTCAATGGTGGCGGACTCACGATATTGCTCCTTGCTTCCAGGCACATCCACATCAAACAAATGGATTTTGTCATAGCGCCCAACTTGTTTACCGGAATCATCATACACCAAGCTACTGGCCGTCACCTTGCCTAGTGACGATTGCAGGGGTATGGTTCCCCCTACAATCCAAACCGCCTTGGAAACCGCCAAATCGGCCAAATAGTCTTGAATCGGCCCGTTACCCTCGGTTTCGGCAATATGCAGTTTGTCCGTTTCCTGTCGCCCCATCAGGGCGAGGTTTTCCGGCAACACCACAAGACCGGCTCCCCGGTCTACGGCTTTAGCCACCAGTTCGCTTACGATGCCAAGATTGATTGTCACGTCAGTACCTGCTGCGAATTGAATCGCCGCAACCAGATGTTTGCTCATAGGTTTACTCCTGAAAAAGTAAAATAGCTTGTTATCAAGCAGATGCTTGTTATAAAAAAACGGGTTCGCCTTCCACGAACATCAACAACTGGCCTGTTGCCAGAGGAGTCCAGACTTCGTTATCCGTCAACGGCAAGGAAGCGATCACCGCCACCTTGTCATTGGAACCAGCCAATTGGCTAAAATCCACCGTCAGGTCTTGGTCGACTAGGTGGGCATTGCCAAATGGGGCTTTACGAACCAAGTAATGCAGGTTGGTGGAACAAAAAGCAAATAGGCATTCGCCATTGGATAATAGGAAGTTAAACATGCCATAAGCGGCAATTTCCGTTGCCACCGTTTCGATGAAACAATAAAGTTTTGCACATCCTGGATAACCGTTCGGAAATTGCCGCCACATCCGTTCCAGCAGATGGCAGAAGGCCAATTCGCTGTCTGTTTGACCGACGGGATGGAAAAATTCGAGCGCTTCAGGATGGAAGTTTTCCAAATTGCCATTGTGGGCAAAAATCCAATACCGCCCCCACAATTCCCGCTGGAAGGGATGGCAATTTTCCAAGGCTATCTGCCCTTGGGTGGCCTTGCGTATATGAGAAATGACGTTTTTAGAGTGGATTGGATATTTTCTCACCAGTTCGGCCACTGGCGACTCGATGGTGGCTTTGGAATCCAGAAACACCCGGCATCCCGAACCTTCAAAGAAAGCGATGCCCCAACCGTCACGGTGGTGGTCGGTCAAGCCGCCGCGCACGTGAAAGCCTTCAAAGGAAAAGCAAATATCGGTTGGCACGTTGCAATTCATGCCGAGCAGTTGGCACATGGGTTGAATTCCGTAGTGTTCGCTAATGGGGGATAAAGATCATACCGCAAAATGCGGATCATCACATGGTGGAGTGGCAAAACATTGCTTACCCACACTTTAACTGGAATTGTCGGGTAAAATGGCTTAACACCCTGACCTCTTGGGAAAATCGCCATGCCGCCCCGTTCCAAGTATGCCCGTCCCGTTGCCAATCGCGTGTTCACCAACCGCGAGCGTCCCATTGCCTTGTTCAATTCCGCCCGTTCTGCCCCCGACCGGCATCACCTCCTAGGCTTTTACGGCATCGGTGGGCAGGGCAAGACGGCGTTGGGCAAGAAGCTGCGGCAAATCTTAGCCGATGAAAGCCCGCAGCTTGCCGTGTGGGGCCAGTTGAATTTCGAAGAAATCCCGTTCCGCGAAACCGCCCGTGGTTTGTTGCAACTGCGCAATACGTTGCGCGAATCAGGCCGCATCCGGTTCACCGCGTTTGATGTCGCCATCGCCGCCCTGCCCGGCAGGGCGGAAAAGGGGTTCGGCAAGAGGGTTCCAAGCGGCAAGTTCATGGTGTCATTATACCACGGGAACCCCCCTTAAACCCGCACGGATGCTGGATTCTGGCGTATTTTTTTGCGCCCGTTTCAGAGTTTTGAATGGCCGGGCGGCACTGCCCGGATTCCGGCCTGATGCCAACAGCGTCGTTTTTGTAGAAGGGGCGCGGTCACTAATCGGTTGCAACACCCGTGAGAAAGTATGCGGGATTCAGGTGCGGACCCAAGTTCTGCACGGATAGAAGGTGAAGGCGCACGGCGCTACTCAATTTCACGCAACCGGATCGGTTCGGATGGCTAATGGGAGGTTCGAGGTTGTTGAAAGTCTGCAAGTGATGGCGGAAAGCGGCCAATGGCAACCCGGAGGAAATAGCAGAACACGAAGAATACAAGCATTGCCCCATCGGGCAGGGAATTAAAAAAGGGAAAAAAGAAGGTTCCGGGGCTTGACAAGGTCTTGCTCATAGAAGGCCGGAATAAGGTCGTGCAACGACCGTTTCCGGCACTTGGCCTGTCATTTTGCTGGATACCGGCATCCCTGCCGGTATGACGGCTTCACTTTATGCCAGAAATGGGCCCTTGCCAACAATGTCCGTCGGCATCCAGCCTAGTTCTTGTCAGGGGTGTACGGCCCTTGGCGGTAAAGCTGGTTCTGCCAAGCCGCCGTGGACCAAGGGCTGCGCGGGTCGGTCATATTCAAGTTGGAGTAGGTGCCGAGGTTGGTGATCCCGCTGCCGATTTTGCCGCCCAGGAATTCCGCCGCATAATCGGTGAACCGTTTGGCCTTAATCATGCGCCATGCCTTGGAGCCTATCTTTCCGCTAAACGTCCTGTCCACGGCCTTTCCATAGCCTTGCACACCCTTTGTCAGTTTGGCATCGTCTGCGGCTGATGATATAAATTTCTGGGTGAAAGCCTCTGCTTTGTTATGCGGCAAATTTTCCAGCTCTTTGGCGGCGGTTCTGGCTTTGGTCGCGGCGGCGGCCTCCTCTGCGGAGGCGGCATCTGCCCCGGCATCGGCGGCGCCAGCCTCGGCCGGGGCGTCTTCTGGCGCGGCGATCATGGAGACCAACAACGCGGTGTTCATCCCTATGGCGAAGCCGGCCTGATAATATTCGCCCTTCATAAAATCCACCGGCATGTCATAGCACAGGCCGATGCCGACCCCGGCTATGCCGCCGATGATGTTTTCCAGCATGTCAGCCGCACCTTTGCCTTCATTTTTCAAATGGGTCAAAAAGCTATGACCGGCATGGACTTGCACCGTGCCATTCGGCGACATGTTCAGATAGCCCAGGCTCATCATGCCGAGCATATTGCCCGCCCCTGCGGTGTTCAGGCTACCCAGGCCGGTTTGCGGATTGTAGCTGACCACGCCCATCGTGCAAACGCCGTCCACCGCTGTTTGCACACCGGCATAAGCCCCCGCAATGACCGCCCCCACCGGGCTGGCTTGCCCCAGTTGGGAAGCCACCGCCGCCAAGATGGGGGAGGTGGGGTTTTGGGCCAGCATGGCGGCGGCCACATAGCTGCTGGGGTTGGTCGGATGCTTGATCAGGTTGACCAGCACCGACTTGTAGGAACTAGCCACTTGTTGCCAGAAACTATCCTGCTCCTCCGCCCTTCTCTTGATCGCCCGCTTGGCCACGCCGTAACTTTTGTAGGTGTAGGTGTAGTGGCCGGTCGGGTCGGAGCAACCGACAAACTGGTTGCTGGTGTAGGCATAGGGGTTTAGACCTGCGATACCCGGTGAAAAGCTGTCAGGTTTATTGAAGCGCCCTAGATTAGGGTCGTATGCCCGGTAGCCGCCCAAGATTTGATAGCCGGTCAGCGGGTCGGTGATCTCGTTGTTAAGCCCCAGACCGCCGCCCGTTAGGTTGTCCACCAACAAAGGCGAGCCATTGCCGGTAGCGGGTTGCAGGTTTTGCGGATACCCGGCGGAGGGGTTTGCACCCTTTAAGTTAGTCTGGATGCCGGTCGGGGAATAAACGTTTTGCAGGCTGACGCTTTCTTGCACGGTGGGGACTTGGGCATTAAGGTTCGGGTACTCCGCTTGATAGGATTTTGTCAAGACCGGGTTGCCCAACAAATCAAGCGTGGTGAACTGGGTTGGACCCCCAAAGCCAATCAAGGTTTTGATGGCTGTTTTGCCAGTATTGTCTGCGCGTGCCGTCACACTGTTATCGGTCAGATAGGTATACAGGCTAGTGCCGTCGCTGGATGTCTCTTTAAACGGGATGCGATCCGGCCCATAACTGTAGCTAATCACCTCGCCATTGCTTTGCGTGATCGTGCTGACATAACCGGCGGCATCGTAAACCAGGCTATTGCCATAGGCATCCGTAGTGGCCCGGCCCAGGGTGTCATACGCCATCGCGGCGTACCCCGACACCGATTCCAATTGGAACGGCAGGCTGGCGTTATAGCCATAACTCACCGTTTCGGTCGTCACCGGGGCGCTTGCGCTGGTCCCGTCCAAATAGGCGGTCGTGACGGATTGCGTATTATCCAGTCCGTCATAGGCAAAAGTTTGGGCGACGATCTTATGGCCCTTGGCATCGCCGGGCAGGAAGCTGGAATCCGACGGACTGACGTTATAACCCGTCAGCCGGTCAAACTGATCGTAGGTGTAGCCTTGGTCAAGCTCGCCCAGCACACTGCCGTTTTGATCAAGGAATTGCAGGTTATTGGCGGTGACATTCCCCCATAGGTTGTACTTAAGATTTTGTCCAAAGTTAGTCAGACCATTGTTAGAGAGGTTGGGCGTGGCGGTTAGATCGGACACACCAACGGTTCGCAACAAATGGTCATAACTATAGCTGCGGTTGCTTTGAATCTGGAAAGATTCAGCAACGCCTTGTGGCGTTTGACAACTTTGATGGCTGGTTTTAGCTAAGCTGGAAAGTCTTCCCAGGCTGTCATAGGCAAATTGCAGTTGGTGCAGCAGCGTGCCCTGGACAGTGGCTTGCATCGCCGATTGCCTGCCGTATGGGTCCAGGCTTGCGCTGATTGTCTGCCCAAACGGGTCGGTGTAGGTGTTCATGTTGCCACAATCGTCATAACCGTAGGTGGTCGTACAGAGCTGTTGATCAAAGTATTGCACAGTCTTGGTGACGAGTTGGCCGTCTTCGTTGTAGGTATAGCTATAGATGGCATCCGCCGGGTAAGGCTTGAGGTTGGTCAACGAAGGTTGAGTACTGATAGCCCCATTCCTTTGAAACAGCACCGAGCCATATGAATCGTATTGCACCGCTGTCCACAAATAATAACCTGTTTCCACCTGGCTCCAGGCCGCCGCTAACAAGCCAGTCGGGTAGAAAAGGTAATGGATGGTGTTGCCCAGCGCGTCGGTTTCGGTGAGCGGCATACCCGTCGTCGAATCGTAGGTGTAGGTGATCGGGTTGACATTCGCCGTGGTCGAGGGCGTGTTAGCGTAGCTGGTTTTCTGACCGGCGGCATTGTAACTGGCGGTCGCCAAATAGTAGTTCCCCCCGCCTGGGGTCGCCACCGACAACTGGGTCGGATTGCCCATCGCGTCGTTGGCCAGGGTAAACAAGTTGTCCTTCGGGTCTTGCATTTGCGTCAGTCTGCCATTGCTGTCATAGCCTCGGGTCGTGGTCAGCGATTTGCCAGTACCTGCGCCGGTCAGAGTTTCATCCACCAGCCTGAACAAGGTGTCATACGTGTAGGCGGTGGTCGTCGCGCTATTCGCCACCGTCATTAGTGCCGCCGTGTTGACGGAAAGATCAGCATTTAACAAATAGGAACTAAAATTCATGCCACTCAGCACATCGTTTACGGTGTTGCCAGACGCATTGCCGAGTTGCAGCGCCTGACTGTCGAAGTTGTAAATGTTGGCGGTGGCCCCAGTGATGGCATCCTTCTGCACCAAGCTGGCCAAGCCGTAGGGGGTGATCGGGGAGTTCGACTGGGGGGCATAGGTGAAGTTGAATGTCAGCGCGTAGGCATAATTCCCCGCCACAAGATTAATCGTCGCCTGCGCCAAACCCGGCGAGCCCGCCGGTGGGATGGAGGCGATCAAATCACCCAGAGCATTGTAGTAATAGTCAACCGTCACGCTGCTGCCGTCGGCGATGTGGGTTGTCGAAGCCGTCATTTGGTTGCCGCAAGGCCCGCCATCCGCCGCTTTAGTGGCATAGGTAAAGCTGCGAACGAGGTGCTGCACCACGGTCACCGGCCTGATCAGGTTGCTGGTCTGGCGACCAACGCTGTCAAAGGTATAAATGACCTGCGCTTCGTTCGGTGTGGTGACGGTAGTCCTGGTTCCGCCAGTGGTGGAGGCATTGCCAGTGATTATCTCATAGGCATAGGTGGTCCCCAGTTGCCAGGCCGGCGGCAGATTGGCCAGATCGGTTTCTTGGGTGATGCGTCCTAAGCTATCGTATTGATACAGCGTCGTCCGACCCAGGTTGTCGGTGGAGGAAATCGTCCGCCCCAGGAAATCAACCACTTCCGTGGTCGGCAGGGTCGGGCCGGTCGCGCCGCCGCCGTAGCTTGTCGTTGTAGTGATGGTCTGGTTGCCCTGGGCATCCAGGCTGTAGCTCATGGTTTGCGTGCAAGTGCCAAAATCCCCGGATTCAACCACACTGCTGACCCGTCCCAGACTGTCATAGGCGTGGGTGCGCGTGACCGGGCCATTGATGCTGCCGTTCAATAGGGAGGTTTGGGTGAGCGGCAAAATGACCCCGCCGCCGAACATCGTCGTGTAGCTGGTGCTGCTGATGTTGCTGGTGATGGCTTGAGGGCTGGAACCCGGCGTGACAAATTGAGCTGCGGACAAGGAACCCAAAATGCCGACGCTGGGCAGGGAGCTGGGTGTGGTGCAAATGCTGGTGATGTACGGGTTGATGCCACAGGGCTTAGTGCCTTGATAATAGGTGTAAGCCGTCGTCACGCCGCTGGACACCGTTGAACTGGTCAAGTTGCCATGCGCGTCATACTGGTTGGTCGTCGTCGTCGTTTGATCTCCTCCCGTTATCGGATTGCCATTGAACAAGGAAAAACTGGTGGTTTGCACTTGGGTCGGCTTGTTGAAATTGGGTGGCAGCAGGCCATAATTATGGTAAGTCAAATCGCCGTTTGGCCCCTCGCCTAGTTGATTGACATTCACCGGATACTGGTAAGTGGTGGTGGCAACTGGATAGGCAGAAGCTGAAGCATTGCCCGTGATGACTTGAGTGGATTTTAGTCGCTGGAGCGCGTCGTAGGTGTTGACCGTCTTCGTCATAACGCCGTCGGGATACGTGGTGATCTGATAGACCGAAAAGGTTTGCCCATTGATCAACTGCGAGACATTGCCCGACTCAAAGCATCCCCCGTTCTGACAGAACGGCTTACCAGTTATAATATTCCAATTACAGTTCCATTCTGAGCTATGGAATAGCGGGTCTAACCAATTGTTGGTGGCTTGCACGCCTTTGGACATCTCGTTGGTGTCAAAATAATGCATATTGGGGCATTGGAAGGTCGCCCCGTTATTATCGCCGCCACTGGTGACACCATTCGCCTGGTCTTCGCTGTAGTAATACTGGTTCGACCACAGCTGATTACCTAGATAATCATAATAGACTTGGGTGTCCACTGGGGCGAATGAATATTGGAAGGTGTGATCGATAGTTCCATCCGATTCGGTGATATGCACCACGCCGTACTTCACCACATACCCACCTTTCAGCCAATTGAACTGGGTGTAGGCTCCAGTGGGATAAGTGACGGTGGACAGCTTGTAATATTTAGTCGAACCGACGCTGACGCTGGTGTAGGCATAGTGGTAAGGCGTGCTTGCGGTCAGCGCACTGCCCGAAGACGAAAATGAAACCATGTCTTGGTTCAGGCTCATTTTCGCAAAAATATCATAGACACTGCCACTGGCGGCGCTGGCGGGGTTGGAGTAGTTGACATGCAGGCATGGGATGTAGTCTAAACCGATGCCCCCTGTATAGGTCGCCACCAAACTAACCACTTGGGTGCCCTGATTGTCTTTCACGGTCAGGCTGCCCGGCGTGACCACACCGGCACTCGTCGAATAGGCGGGTGCGGTGTAGTGAAAGCTCAGTGAATTGCCATTGGCTTTGGTGATGGAAGTGAGCAAATAATGGCCTTGGGGTGTTTTAGTATTGATGCTATATCGAGTCCCGTCCGCGGTGATCACCGTGACCCCGTTTTTGATATTACTGCCAGAGGTATACGAAAGCTGGAGCTTGTTGGCGTTTTCCAAATCTTTCGCGTAATAAAAATCGGTTTTAGACGAACTGCTGTCATCGGAATTGGTGTTGGCCTGATAGCTTTGCCCTTGAAAGCGCAAAGTATAAACGGTACTGCTGACATCAGTGACAATGATGGCAGGCAAATCCAGGTCCCAGTCAATTTCCAGGCTGCCCGCCACCCATTCTTTGTCGGAGTTATCCGAGAAATAGGGTGACAGAAATTGCAAATAAGGGCTGACAATTTGCGAGGTTGCACCGGGGCTGGTGCTGTTGTAGGCGAGGCTGAAGGCTAAATCGGGACCCAAGCCTTGCTGGGTGGGCCGATTGACCAAAGGAACCTGCACCGACACTTCCCCGGTCATGTTGTTGACGCTGACATTGTCAGTGAACGAGTTGAGGGTCGTGCCTAGGCAGGGGTTGACATTATCATCTCCGAGGGCGGAATCGCCCAAGGCAGCATGGACCGCAGCACCCGCAGTGGTTGGAGCTTGAACCGTCACTGGGTTCGCAACAGGTTTGTTGGTATCGTTGTTGGATGAAGACATTGTTTTTCCCCTTTGAAAAAATTTATTGTTGTTGATGGCGGATTTCTCCGTGTCGATATTATTTCAAAGATGACGTTGCCGCGTATATCGGAAAAAATCTGATTTTTAAGTAAATTTTTGGAAAGTTATCTTGGCAAATAGTGCAAAACCTTATAACAATTCAAAAATGATTGGTGAGGAGGTGACATCCTGGGCAATCGCGCTATGTGGGCGGCTTCCCAAAGATCAACTCATACCGGTAACCATCATTGAGTGAGGCGCGGAGTTTGCGGCGGCGGAGGCTGTCTTTTGACGGGCCGTTATGCTTGATCACGTTCATGGTCATGCGCTGGACCAGGGCGAGGTTCTCTGCCGAATGGTCCTTCCTTGCCCGGTTGGCATCCTCACCAAACTGCACGTCCAATACCCAATGCTGGCCGTTCTCGATACCCCAATGCCCGCGCACGGCCTCCGCAAAACGCTCCAGGCCGGTGAACGGGCACAGGTAGTGGCGGCATTCCACCGAGGCCTTGTCTCCGACCATGCGGGTCGACTACGGCCGCCAGCCCCGCCCATTCCGGCCTCTGCTCCAGCCAGCCGATGTCGCTGCTGAGGCTGTAGCGGCGGGTCTCGATGCGGGCGATGGCCTTTTGGCAACCCATCGCGTCCGTCGTGACGAGCGCCCCTTCCAAGTCCAGCATCGACAGCACGTCCGGCATCGCGGTGATTTCGTTCGACTTGTGCGCCACCGCTTGGCTAGCGCCAACACCAGCCGCGCCTTGGCGGCGTAGGCGCTGACCAAATGGACGGCCTTGTCACCCTCGCGGCTGCCGCGCAGCGTCTTGCCGTCCACGCAGACCTGCTCCCCCGACAGGCTCGGCAGGGCCACGCGGACCCAGCGCATGAAGGCGTCGGCAAAAGAGTAGCGCTCGATCCGGCCCATCACGTCGCTGATCGTGTCGTGCGAGGGGATGCCGTTCTCCAACTCCAGAAACCCGCGGAACCAGCCCTCCTTTTGCAGGGCAAACTCCTCCATCCCCACCCAGTCCTCGATGCCGCTCAACACGGCACACAACACAATCATCAAAATGTCGCCGAGCTTGTGCAGCTTGTTCTTGGTTTCACGGCGAGGGTCGTTCAGTTCGGCAAAATAGGGGCGCGGGTCGGGCAGCATCGGCAAGCATCGGGAAAAACCCGATACCTTACACTATCAAATTGTCAAGGGCTAGATAGCGCGATTGCCCTGTGTGCCGACCTACTTCTACTTGCAAATTCCAAATTCGTCTTAACGTTCTCTATTCGCTTGAGAGATAATGTAAGCCAAGGCTTGATTGAAAAACCGCCGCCGACCTAATTTTCCAAGAATACCCAAGCAAAGAGAGTTCCCATGGCTATAGCAAACAGCGTCACCGACCTGATCGGCAATACACCCTTAGTCCGCATCAACCGCCTTGCCCAAGATGTCAATGCGGAAATTGTCGCCAAACTGGAGTTTTACAACCCGGCCCATAGTGTCAAAGACCGCATTGGTGCGGCAATGATCGATGCCGCCGAAAAAGCCGGGTTGATCAAGCCAGACACCATCATCGTCGAACCGACCAGCGGCAATACCGGCATTGCCTTAGCCATGGTCTGCGCCGCACGGGGTTATCGGCTGATCTTGACCATGCCGGAAACCATGAGCAAGGAAAGGCGCATGCTGCTTCGCGCCTATGGGGCGGAATTGATTTTGACCCCCGGTTCGGAAGGCATGGGCGGAGCAATTCGCCGTGCCGAGGAATTGGCAGCTTCTGACCCGCGCTACTTCATCCCGCAACAATTCAAAAATCCTGCCAACCCGGAAATCCATCGCAATACCACTGCCGAGGAAATCTGGCGCGACACCGACGGCAAGGTCGACATACTTGTGTCCGGCATCGGTACGGGAGGAACCATCACCGGCGTCGGTGAAGTGCTGAAGGCACGTAAACCCGGTTTCAAGGTGTATGCCGTCGAGCCAGCCGCATCGCCCGTGTTGTCAGGAGGCGCGAAGGGTCCGCATCCCATACAGGGCATAGGGGCGGGTTTCGTGCCAGCCATCTTGAACACCAATGTCTATGATGAGATTGTCTGCGTCGAAAGCGAAGATGCCTTTGTCACTGCCCGTCGTGCCGCCAAAGAGGAAGGTTTGTTGGTGGGGATTTCTTCCGGGGCCGCGCTATGGGCAGCCATAGAGGTGGGCAAACGGCCAGAGAATGAAGGCAAGTTGATCGTTGTCATCATTCCTTCTTTCGGCGAGCGCTATCTCAGCACCGCGCTGTTTGCTGGTTTGGCGGATTGATCCCGGCATGGCATCAACTCGAAAAAACTTGAGGTTTGCCACCCGCGCCATTCACGCTGGACAAACTCCCGACCCTACAACAGGGGCATTGATCACGCCTATTTTTGCCACCTCGACCTATGTTCAATCCAGCCCCGGGGTGCATAAGGGGTTTGAATATTCGCGCAGCCAAAACCCGACCCGCTTTGCCTATGAGGATTGCGTCGCCAGCTTGGAAGGCGGCTTGGCGGGTTTCGCCTTCGCCTCCGGCTTGAGCGCGTCAGCCACCGTTCTCGACCTGTTGGACGCGCATTCCCATGTCATCGCCTTGGACGATCTCTATGGCGGTTCGCGTCGGTTGTTTGAGCAAGTCCGCAAGCGCTCGGCGGGCTTGGAATTCAGCTACACGCACATGCAAACGAGGGAGTCCATCGAGTCATTGATCCGCGACAACACACGGATGATTTGGTTGGAAACGCCGAGCAACCCATTGTTGAATCTGGTCGATCTGGAAATGGTGGCGGATATCGCCCATGAACGCGGCATCATCACCGTGGCCGACAACACCTTTGCCACCCCATGGGCGCAACGGCCTATCGAATTCGGCTTTGACCTAGTTCTGCATTCGGCGACCAAGTACCTGAATGGTCATTCCGACATCATCGGTGGGGTCGTCGTCTGCGGCAACGAGGAACTGACCGAGCGATTGCGCTTCCTGCAAAATGCAGTCGGAGCCATTGCCAGCCCGTTTGACAGCTTCCTCGCGTTGAGGGGATTGAAAACCTTGGCGATACGCATGGAGCGGCATAGCGCCAATGCAAGCACCATCGCGCAATGGCTGGACCGGCATCCCAAAATCGAACGGGTCATCTACCCAGGTCTTCCCAGTCATCCGCAATACAGCTTGGCGCAAAGGCAAATGAGTGGCTATGGCGGCATGATTGCGGCTGCATTGAAAGGCGGCGAGGAAGAAGCCCGACGTTTCTTGCAACGTTGCGAATTGTTCACCTTGGCGGAAAGCCTAGGCGGTGTGGAAAGTCTGATCGAACACCCTGCCATCATGACCCATTCCTCGGTTCCCGAAGAAGTCCGCTATGCGCTGGGCATCAGCGACGGCTTGGTCCGCATTTCCGTCGGCATTGAGGATATTGACGATTTGATTTTAGATTTGGACTCGGCGCTGGCGGGGGTTTGAGTGGCAGTGGAGGCGCAAGACTTGTTTTGCCCCGTCAAGGCAAGCCTTGTCACTCCACTATCGCCTTCAATATAAGCATCCAACTCTGTGTAGACAGGGCAGACAATCAAATATTCGCCACACCCAAACCCGGTGTTGCGAAACCAAAATTGATTAGCTACCACTCGAATCCTTTCCAGAGTTCACTTGGGCATTGGTTTGGTCATTGAGGCGAAACTCTCGGGCCGTATCGTCTGTTTTGGCCAAATTTGAGCGTAGATTAATTAAATTCTTCAATGCCTCAAACCAAAACGGTGCCCCAATACTTAGCAGAAGCGCAGTGAAAAAGCACCCAAGAATAAATTCCAAGTAATAGGTCAGCGAGGGCTGATCAAATTTGAGTATGTTGTCCCAGCCGCCCCGTGAGATCAAACTCAATTGAGGGTCATTCAACTGTCGAAAAGCATTATTGATGGCTTCGAAATCAATATTTTCCAAGGCATCGTAACTGTTAGCCGATAACTGGGTTGATACTGGGGTTGTCTGCCCGTTGGGTTTCTGCGAATCAGGTTTGGGCGAGGTTGCACTAGGCGCGACAGTCGGAAGGCGCATATCCGTTTGTTTCAATGCCTCGGTAACCAAGACATTCTTTAATTTGTCATCGGATGATAACCGTTGCAGCAAATCGATTGTGTCGAGTGGCAGTACCAGCGCGATCAGCAAAGACACCAAAAAAGTCACACGATGGGATTGGGTAGTGAAATGTGCCGATAAACTGTCGCTCATACTGTCAAAACGAGTCATCAGGGCATCGACAAATTTCCCTGCGTTGGCTTCAACAATTGCCCTCGCATGGATGACGTGCGTGGCTAAACTTTGATTATTGGTTTCCAATTCGCAAATGTTACGGTCTATCGATTCAATTAGCTTCGCCGCATAGGCGGCACTGTCCAATTGCCCTGTTGGGTCAATCAATAGCTTGGCAAGGGCATCTTTTGCCGCTTGGGAAATACCACTATCGGGAATGGAGGGAGATGGATCGGCAACAATTTCCAAGATAATCTTGATAAATTGTTCCCGCACAATCACATCCCGGGATTTTTCAGCATCGCCGCTGACGTGATGCCACTGCAAAATCGCTTCCGCAATCTCATCGGCGTAAGGTATCAAGGATGGATCGGCGCGTTTTAGCAAGGAGGCAATGCCGTTTTCCAATAGTTTGGAGCGCGTTTTCTCCAAAGCATGGACAAGTTGCGTCAACAATGTCACAAAAGAACTGACTAATGCCATCACCAGCGCAAAGCCGACTAGAATATCTACGTATCTGAGGATTGATAGGTCCATTTGTTGCCACCTTTGGATATAATCGTTGATAGGTTGATTGGAAATTCAGAAGTTGCTTAGATTTGCCCACCCCATATCTCTAGCACCCATTTTGGCATGATCTGCCCTGCTTTTCCCCGTAAGTTAATACTGGCGTGGGCATCCAACGGCGTCACCCTGGGGTTGATCTGGATCACTTTTGCATTGCTTGCCAGTGCCAAATTGCAAAGTTCTGTCGCCGGGTAGACAAGGCCCGAGGAGCCTATGGTGATAAAAACTTCACAATGCCTCACTGAGTGACTTGCAGCCAGCCACGCGTCTTCGGGAATGGCTTCGTTGTACCAGACCACATCGGGTCTCAAATATCCGCCACAGACTGAGCATTTGGGAGGGATTTCCTCAGTTTTTTCCCAATCCCCCACCACATAACCTTCATTAAAGCAGCGGGTGCGTTGAATGTTTCCATGCAATTCGATGATGTTTTGACTGCCAGCCCGCTGATGCAAACCATCGACATTTTGGGTGATCACAGTCACTTCGGGAAGAAGCTCCTCCATCCAAGCAATAACCCTATGGGCAGGGTTGGGGTGAGCCGAGTCGATTAGTTTTCGCAACCAAACATGCCATTCCCAAACCAGCCTAGGATTTTTCACAAAGCCTTCCGGGGTTGCTAAATCTTCGAGTGAATACCATGTCCAAAGACTGGTTTGAGCATCGCGAAAAGTCGGAACTCCGCTTTCGGCTGAAAGTCCGGCCCCAGTGAAAACGACGATACGCTGGGCTTGTTTTAAAAAATCATGCAATGGCTTAGGCATAGTCAGAAATGTAGAATCTAATTGTCCAATTATCAGTTCTCCAGTGGGAATTATCCATCAAAAAACGTCTAAGCCATACTAAATTTCAGAGGAAACATGACAAACATTCAATATTTGCTTATTGGGGTGTCAGCCATTGCAGCCGGCGCGGTCAACGCCGTGGCAGGGGGCGGGACACTGATCACGTTTCCACTGCTAATTTCCATGGGCATTCCTGCTGTCGTTGCCAATATCACCAACACAGTGGCATTATGCCCCGGCTACTTAGCCGCCACATTTGCCCAGCGCAATGATTTGCGTGGGCAGCAGCGGCGTCTTTGGCTGTACATGTTAGCCGGGGTCGCAGGCGGCATCGCGGGTGGATTTCTGCTATTGCACACAGGCGAGCGGATTTTTAGCAAGTTGGTGCCCTATCTTATCTTATTTGCTGCGGGTCTACTCGCCGTGCAAGACACCATTCGCACATGGTTGCTGCGCAGTTCACAAAATCCGCATTCAAATCGCCGGTTGGAAAGCTTTGGGGTTATGCCGGTATTCCTAGCTTCCGTTTATGGCGGTTATTTTGGGGCCGGTGTCAGTGTCGTCGTATTGGCTGTGCTAGGTTTGGTGCTGGATGATTCGCTTATCCGGCTAAACGCATTGAAGCAAGGAATTGCCTTTGCAATTAATATTGCCGCAGCCATTTTTTTCATCTTTTCGGGGATGGTCAACTGGGACATTGCCATTATCATGGCTGTAGGGGCTTTGTTGGGAGGGGTCTTGGGCGGCAAAACGGTGGGGCGCATTAGGCCAATCGTATTGCGCAGGATCGTCGTGGTCATCGGTGTACTCGTCGCAAGCGCTTATTGGATTCGTTGACTGACACGCAACAAACTTGTTGCAAAAATGAAATAAATCTGCTAGGGTAGGCTCAAAAGCAACGATATGTTGTTTTAGTGCAACGTATTCTCAATCCTGTGGATAGGAGAGTTACCATGAAAGTCATTTCCGAAAGAGCGTTGAAAGATCGCATGTCTGATTTCTTGCGCGAGGTGGAGGCAACCGGCGAAGAATTGCTGGTCACTAAGGACGGGCAATTGGTGCTCAAAATCATCTCTTACCATCGCTTTGCCGATGAAGTGGAATTGAATCCCAAGGAAATTGGCAAAAACTGATGTTGAGCTATCTGCATGTCAAAGGCTCAATCGTGTGGTTAGGCCAGTAGCCCGAATTTTTGCAGCAAAGGCTTGCATCCACTCCTCTGAGAGAGGGGAAAGACGCGGGGCTTCTGCTTGCAGGGAGGGGCGTGCCAGGCCATAAAGCAAAACTCCTGACAAATCGATGCCTTGCTGTTGGATGTGTTGAAGCAAAGCCAAGTAGTCATTGCACTCTTCATCGCTTGGGGGTTGACCGTCAAATGCAAAAAGGCAGGTTTGCAACCAAGTCGGACAGAGCCTGGCGGCGGACTCCAAATTATGCAGCACAGTTTCAGGGGTATGGTGAATGCCGTTGACATGCAGGCCACCTGTTTCCGTTGCGCTATCCAACTTGAACCAAACTTCACCGCCTAGCTCTGCCCAATGCGCCAGCCCCTTTTGCACGGGTTCACGACGGATTAAGCTACCGTTGGTGATTAGTACAAGCTTGATCTTGCCAAGCAAGTCATAATCAGCAACGACCGACCCGATCAATCCGATGACTTGGTCGAACTCCTTGGAACTGGTGGGTTCGCCGTTGCCCGACAAGGCTATGTCACGGATGCTTTGCTGTTCTAAGGGCACGGAAAAACGATTGTAGAAATCTCCCGTCAACACCTGATCCAGAAATCCACGCAATTCTGTTTCCAACAAGCCCAAATCGGTCGTTGGCGCACTGCCACGCTGCAAGTCAGGCACTTGGCAATATATGCAGCGCCAGTTGCAGGCATTGTTGGGGTTGAGATTGATGCCAATCGACAAACCCCCGCTACGCCGGGAAATGACGGGATAGATATAAGTGAGTCCGGCACTGTCCCGGCTATGGTCGAAAGTGGTTAGCATGGAATTTGGGCGACGTCCTTAGGTTCATGGTGCAATGGCTAAACCCCAAAACCCTCGGCGTAGTGATGGACTGCCGCAATTAATACAATACCGGCAAGGATAAGAGCCATCTGCTGAATAACTGCTTCGGCATGGGTTTTTTTGTGTAAGGTGGGTATTAGGTCGGCGACTGCCACATAGATGAAGCTGGAGGCCGCCAAGGCAAGAAAATAAGGCAGCGAATCATGCACACGCTCCAAGCCAAAGTAGGCCAAGATTCCACCCGCCACAGTGCCTAGGCTAGACAAAATATTATAATAAAACGCCTTCGACTTGGGATACCCACTTTGCAGCAAAATGGCGAAATCCCCAATTTCTTGGGGGATTTCATGTGCGGCAACGGCCAAACTAGTGACAATGCCTAAATGTAGGTCAGTTAAAAACGCGGCGGCAATCAGCACCCCATCCACAAAATTGTGAATGCCATCGCCCACTACGATCAGGGTTCCGGCGGGTTGGTGATAATGTTCCGCGCTATCATTGTGGGCTTCACAGTCGTTGGCGTGGCAATGCCTCCACAACAGTAGTTTTTCCAGCATGAAAAATACGAGTATGCCGACCAGCACGGTGGCGAATAGGGACTGCACATTGCCGACCCCTGCGTTTTCGACCGCATGGGGCAACAGGTCCAAGAAAGCCACACTGAGCAAAGCTCCCAAGGCGAAACTGACCCCGTGTGGCAAAATGCTGGCATAGTGGCGGTCCGGCACCAATAGGAACAAGGATGCTGCGATGACACTCAATATTCCGCCAATCAGGGTGAAAAGGATGATCCAAAAAAGTAAATGCATCAGGGATTATTGAAATTATTGGCCCACGATTTTTCGTAACGAGACGTTTCGATTCGAGGAAAAAAGATCAGTTTGGTGTTGTGCAAGCCTATCTAAAGCCATTTTGCAATAGTCCATATTGCAATCGATACCGAGGAAATGGCGGTTTAGTCGAGAAGCAACTACTAGAGTAGTTCCACTACCGCAAAAAGGGTCTAGAATTAGGCTATTTTCACTCGAACCAGCCAATAAACAGGTTTCAACTAACTTTTCTGGAAATACAGCGAAGTGTACGCCTCTAAATTTAGAAAGTGGAATAGACCAAACAGATCGTTTGTTTCTACCTAGAGGATGAAATGCCTGATCCCAACGGCCTCTATGGAGATTAGGGTTTCCGGCATTTTTCCCTTCCTCTGGTGTACTATTAGCTTTACCAAAATGATTTCTCCCCCCTTTCATTTTACTATTTTCAGAAAATGTTATATGAGGTTCACGTATTGCATCTGCATTATAATAATAATCTGAATCCTTAGAGAACATGAAAATATACTCATGATCAATTGTTGGGCGATTTTTTACAGATGATGGCATAGCGTTTGGTTTATGCCAAATAATGTCTGAGCGTAGAATCCAACCATCAGCAACTAACGCAAGTACGACTCGCCATGGCATTCCTAAAAGCCTACCATTAGAATACTTGTCACCGAGATTCAACCATAATGTGCCATTGTCACTAAGCACACGGCGGCATTCTCGGAAAATATTTGTTAGTTTTAAAATATATTGTTCTGGTGATTTTTCTTGACCGAGTTGCCCAAATTCACCGTAGTCACGTTGGCAATAATATGGTGGACTAGTCACTATGCACTGAATGGATTCACTGGGAATTGCTGTTAAAGCAACACATGCATCTCCATGGAGTATTGTATCTTTGAACGAATTTGTCTCTGGTCGCAGAGTATATAAGCCCTCATCTTCTTTTAAAAAATGAACAACTTCATGAGACTTAATAGTTATATTATTTGTCATTATTCCTCCGAAAATAATTTCCAGACTGGCATCATCGCTTCGAGTTCATTTGCCAGTTTTATTGAAATATCATCAATTTGATTTGGATTTGCTTGAATATATACTAGATTTTTACATTTAAGAGAATTAAGGTCACCTCCCCACGATTCAGCAATAACAACAGGAATGCATGAAAATCCGTTTTCTTGTGCCACAGATATTGATTTAAAAATATCCCTTGTAAATAGGTTGGCGTGTCCACCGCCCATCGTTTCTCGTGTTTTAACTGGAATCAGAATTTTAGATGACGCTGAAATAACTTGAACGTCATACGTTTCATCACCCAAGGTAATCTGTTTCTCGCCAACAGTGAGTGATAATCCTTTAGCTGAAAATAATTCTGTTAGTAATCCACGGACAAGAGATTCAAAGCGAGTACCTTTTATTGATCGTCTGCTTCCCTCTAGCCGAGCAAGCATAATCTCTGATACAACAGGCCATGTCCATTTCTCAGAACTAGGGAACAATGGACCCACAAATTCTCGAATATGATTTATCAATTCTACCTTTTTTTGTTCGATTGTCGCACCATTTATAGAACGTAGTAGGGGTTCTAACCTCTGAGCGGGTGCATCACGTAATATCCAAGCCAGAAAATACCATTTAGCTTTTTCGTTTTTATATGGTCTTCCTAACCCATCATACAACGTAGCACCCGCCGGATTTGCAAGATAGTATTCAATCACTTTACGAGCCTTATTGGAATCTTCTTCATGAATAAAAGATGCTACGTCAGAATATTCATATTGTTGCAAAAACTGTAAAAAAGAATCATAAAAGGGTTTGTTTAAGTTAACAATCGTTGTCAGTTCTAGCAAACGCAAATTATCAACAACGAATTTTGAAATATTGTTTTGAGACATAAAGTAATTCTTAGAATAAGATTTTAATAGATGCTTAGCAAGTAGACTTTATCGGAAACCAAGCTGGATGAAGCGCAGTTGCTGTATCTGAAAATGGTTTCCGATAAAGTCTAGCTTATTCTCGCCAGATTAGGGTAGCCATGCGACCGGTCTGGCTATCGCGCCGGTAGGAAAAGAAACGATCGGCATTGGAAAAAGTACACTCCTGACCGCCATATACCGCTTCAACACCCACATGGGCCAAGATCAAGCGGGCCAAGCTGTAAAGATCCGCCAACCAATGCTGTTCATCGATTTGCACAAAAGCGTCACCACAATCGCCTAGTTTTTCCAAAAATGACAGGCGAACCTCTGCGCCGACTTCAAAAGCGCTTGGCCCGATTGCAGGGCCAAGCCATGCCATCAAATCGTTGCTGCCGAGTGCATTTACAGTCGATTCCAACACACCGCCAACCAAGCCTCGCCATCCTGCATGGGAAGCGGCCACTCGCTTGCCATCGTGGTCGCAGAATAATACCGGCAAGCAGTCGGCAGTCATCACCACGCAGACCACGCCAGGCTCATCAGTGTAGGAAGCATCGGCTTCTGGGGGGGGGCTGCTGGCTATCCGATTGGCCTTGACCGCCTTGGTTCCATGGATTTGGGATAACCAGTAAGGCTCTCTGGGCAATTGCAAGCCTTTACGCAAGCGATGCCGGTTGGTGCTGACATGATCGGGGTTGTCGCCCACATGGGCTGCTAGGTTCAGGCTCGCATACCCACCTTGGCTGACCCCTCCCTCACGCAATGTGCTGTAGGCGCGTATACCCGGTGGCGCAGGCCAGTTAGGTTCAATGCAGAAGTCTTTCATGCGGCTTGCCTCAGGGAGGTAAGTAAGCTTTGAAAATCCTCGGGCATGTCCACTCGCCATTCACA
This sequence comes from uncultured Methylococcaceae bacterium, assembly GCA_903930145.1. GTDB lineage: Bacteria > Pseudomonadota > Gammaproteobacteria > Methylococcales > Methylococcaceae > Methylumidiphilus. Next base: position 10,128 of record CAIYXP010000034.1, on the reverse strand, counting down.
CCATTCCCCCGTGCTTGGATGCTCAAGACCCAGTTTTTCAGCATGAAGAGCTTGCCGACGGAAGCCACGCAAAGCTTCCCCCAATGCCTGATTTCCGCCCGGCAACAGCCTCAACCTCCCCCCGTAAACCGGGTCGCCAAGCAATGGGTGGCGGATATGAGCCAGATGGACACGAATCTGGTGGGTACGCCCGGTCTCCAGCTTGACCCGCAGGAGCGTGTGTCCCGGCAGGCGTTCCTCAATGCGGTAGTGTGTCACCGATGGCTTGCCGTCCTCACGCACGGCAAAGCGTTTTCGGTCCGTAGAGTGGCGTCCGATAGGTTCGTCCACTGTTCCCCCCGCAGTTAGGTATCCCTGCGCCAAGGCCAAGTACTCACGGTCAATATCGCGTGCCTGCAACTGGTCCACCAAAGATTTGTGCGCTTTGAGCGTCTTGGCGACCATCAGCAAGCCACTGGTATCCTTGTCGATACGGTGAACTATGCCAGAGCGGGCGATTCCCGCCAAACTGGGCGCATGATGGAGTAGCGCATTTTGCAGAGTGCCTTCACGATGCCCAGCCGCAGGATGGACGACCAAGCCTGCTGGCTTGTTGACAATCAGCAATGACTCGTCCTCGTATACAATGTCCAGCGGTATGTCCTCAGGCTCGCAATCGGTTTCCAATTCGATTTCTGCCTGCAATAGCACCTGTTCGCCGCCAAACACTTTTCGCTTTGGGTTTTGGGCCTCGCCGTCCAGCAAGACATGGCCTTCTTTGATCCAGCTTTGCAGTTTGCTTCTGGAAAAATCAGGAAACAGTTCGGCCAAAGCTTGATCCAAGCGCAGACCTGACAATTCGAGTGGGATTTCAGCGGTGTACTGTTCGGTTTCGGGCACAGAATGATTCGATAAGGTAGATTGGTCGGCCAGCGGGGCGGAACACGCCCATCGTGGATGGTTTGGCTATTGGCGAGCAAGATTTCAGGGTATACTCCAACAATTATTCGATTAACGCATGAACGATTATGCGACTTTTCAGCACCATGATAAACGCCACATTGACAAAACGCCCAAAATTATTGCCCGTCTTGATGCTTTGCATGGGCTTATTGTTATCTTCTTGTACTTTGATGAGCCTGTTTGACTCAAGTGAAGCGAGCAGTAGTGCATCCGATGACGAATACACCAATTGGAGCGCCCAGCAATTCTATCAAGAGGCAAAAAGTGAACTGATGGACGGCAATTACGACAAGGCCGTCAAATTATATGAAAAATTGGAAGCCCGCTACCCCTTCGACAGGTATTCCACCCAAGCTCAATTGGAAGTTGCTTACGCTTATTATAAGAAAAACGAACCCGACTCCGCGTTGGCTGCCGTTGACCGCTTCATCAAGCTCAACCCGGCCCATGAAAAAGTTGATTACGCCTACTACCTCCGGGGCCTGATCAATTATAACAAGGGGCGCACATTTGTTGACCGGTTCTTGCCCACCGACTCCTCGCAACGCGACCCTGGGTCGGCACGCGAGGGCATGCGCGACTTTAATGAATTGATTGCCAAATTCCCCAATAGCAAATATTCGCAAGATGCTAAGAGGCGAGTTAACGCCATGCGCAACAATTTGGCCATGTATGAAATCAATGTCGCCGATTTTTACATGCGTCGCGGGGGTTATATCGCCGCCGCCAAGCGCAGCAATGGGGTATTGGAAAAATATCCCAACACCCAAGCCATTCCGAGGGCATTGAAAATCATGGAGGAAGCCTATCGAAAACTGGAACTGGACGATCTTGCCAATGATGCCGCCCGGGTTTATGCATTGAACTATGGGGAAGGTGCCGACCCCACAACCATCGCCGATGAATACCAGTTGACCCCTGCTGAAAAAGTATGGGATTTCATAGGTTTGGATCGCTAATGGGTGAATCTTCAGGATGTCAAATGTCCTTATTGGCGAAACGACCCATGATGTGCTTTGTGTGGGACACGCCCCCTATGACTTGGTGTTTTCTGTCCCCCGCCATCCTGTGTCCGATGAGAAAATATTCGCCGACGATTTCCTTGCCTGTGGCGGTGGACCTGCCGCCAATGCCGCCGTCATTGTGACCCGGCTTGGCTTCACCGCCGCCTTTGCTGGTTATTTAGGAAACGATCTTTATGGCGAGTCCCATGTCTTGGAACTTGCCCGTGAAGGAGTGGACACGCGCTATGTCATCCGCGGAAGCAATCCCACCCCCCTATCTTGCGTATTAGTCAAACCCAATGGTGATCGGGCGCTGGTGAATTACAAGGGGGCGACACGGCCATTGGCTGAAGACGAAATCAACTTTTCCGGCATTAACCCTAAAGTCGTTTTGTTTGACGGTCATGAACCCTTGATTTCAATGCCTTTGGCCGCATGGGCCAAGCAGAATGGCATACCTACGGTTTTGGATGCTGGCTCCCTGCACGAAGGCACGAGGGGTTTGATGCATAAAGTGGAATATCTGGTGGCATCGGAAAAATTTGCCAAGCAATGGTTGCAGGGTGACAACCTCGATGTAGCGTTAGACCGCTTGGCGGTCCAAGCATCCGCAGTGGTTATCACCTTAGGCAAACAAGGGCTGATTTGGCGAAAAAACAATGTGAGCGGGTCATTACCTGCCTTTCCCGTGCAATCCGTCGATTCCACAGGCGCGGGTGATGCGTTTCACGGTGCTTTTGCTGCTGGCCTTGCGGCACATTTGCCTTGGGAAGAGCTATTGCGCTACGCCAGCGCAGCCGGGGCGTTATGCTGCCAAAAGCCCGGTGCGAGGGCCGGACTTGCCACTGCAAGCGAAATAAACGACTTTCTTGCACGTTTCCCTACTAATTTTGAAAAAAACTGTTGACAGAAAATCTATGCCACATTAACAATGGACGTAAATTTGGAGCTTTCCCCGAGGGTTCAATCACTGCTTGACCCTTCGGCAAGCGCTGAAGGATCTGGCTTTGGTTGGCTTTGCAATAATATCGAACCAACACCTTAGAATTTTAGATAAGTTTTCCAGCGTATTTGGAAAAAACCTTGGAATCTGCCGTCCACTTGTGGCGGGAGTCATCAGACCTCGTTTTGTTGCGCCATTGATTAGGCTGCTGATGTGATGATTTGAAATGGCGCAATCGTAAAAAAGCAGGTTTTTTTGATGAATATTTACGTAGGAAACTTATCCTATTCGGTCACCAGCGATGATCTCCGCAAGGCTTTCGAGCCGTTTGGCGCAGTCTCCACCGCTAACGTAGTCACTGACAAATTCACAAACCAGTCCAAAGGCTTTGGTTTTGTCGAAATGTCCAACAAGGCTGAGGGCGAAGCTGCCATCAAAGGGCTAGACGGGGTCGATCTTAAAGGCAGAAGTGTTCGTGTCAACGAAGCACGCCCCCGCACTGAGGGCTCTTCCAGTGGTGGGCCCCGCCGTGGCGGACCTGGCGGAGGTGGAGCCGGCGCACCCAGTGGAGGCAGAGGTCGTTTCTGAAGTCCAACGAATCCAGTCGGTGCTTGTCAGCCGAGGTCAAAAGTGCCGACTGGATTTCTCCACTTCAAGTCGGTAGGTTTGCCTGTTCATTTTCGGCCAAAGCCACAGGTGATTGGGTAGCGACGGTCTCGCCCAAAGGCTCGGCGGGTGATTTTCACACCCGGAGGTGCTTGGCGGCGTTTGTACTCGTTAATATCCACCAACCGTGCCACGCGCACCACATCGGCCTCGGTAAAGCCCGCTGCGATAATTTCTTCCACCGATTGATCCCACTCCACATACCGCTCCAAAATCGGGTCTAGCACCGAATAAGGAGGCAGCGAATCTTCGTCTTTCTGGTCCGGGGCCAATTCTGCCGAAGGCGGACGTTCAATGACGCGCAACGGAATCACCGGGCTGATTGAATTGCGGTATTCACTAAGCTGGTAGACCAGCAACTTGGGCACATCCTTCAAGGGCGCAAAACCGCCAGCCATGTCACCGTACAGCGTCGCGTAACCCACGCTCATTTCACTTTTATTGCCAGTTGTCAGCAATATTTTGCGCATTTTATTGGAAATCGCCATCAGTAATACGCCACGGCAACGGGCTTGTATATTTTCCTCTGTAGTGTCGCGGGGCAAGCCAGCAAAAGTGTCTGCCAGCAAACCGGTGAAGGCTTGGAAGGCTGGCTCAATAGGAATGACGTGGTATTCCACGCCCAAGGCATCGGCCTCCAAGCGCGCATCCTCCACGCTCATGTCCGCCGTGTAACGGGACGGCATCATGACCGCCTCCACCTTGTCAGCACCCAAGGCGTCAACCGCCAGAGCCAAGGTCAATGCCGAGTCTATGCCTCCTGACAATCCAAGGACCGCACCTTGAAAGCCATTTTTAATCACATAGTCGCGTATGCCCAGTACCAGTGCCTTGTAAACATAGGCAACCTCGCCTTCCGATTGTTCCTTCTCGCCCGGCAATGCAACCAGTCCATCGCTTTGCTTGTCGAATTCCACGACATCCAGCACTTCCCTGAAACGAGTGGCGCGGTAAACCACCTCCCCGTCGGCATCCATGACAAAGGAAGCCCCGTCAAACACCAGTTCATCCTGACCACCCACCAAATTGACATATACCATGGGGATGCAACTGGCGGCGACCCTTTCCAGCACCGCTTGTTCCCTTTGCTTGGTTTTACCCGTCTGGAACGGGGAGGCATTCAGGTTTAGCATCAACTTAGCACCGGCCGCCGCCGATTGCTCCACTGCTCCGGGCAACCAAACATCCTCGCAAATGGTGACACCCACTGCCACGCCTTCCAGATCAAACACGCAGGGTTCTTTTCCTGGATGAAAATAGCGCCTCTCGTCGAAGACCCCATAATTCGGCAATTCCTGCTTGCGGTAAATCTTATGCACCTCTCCGTCGCGCAACACCGCCGCGCTGTTGTAAAGAATGCCGTCAGACAGTTCAGGGAAACCCAGAATCACGGTGATGTCAGTTATCTGCCTTGCCACTTGCAACAGAGTCACTTCAATTTGTTGGAGGAAATGCGATTTATACAGCAAATCCTCCGGTGGATAGCCCGATAGCGTCAGTTCCGGGAACACCACGGCATGGGCTTGCAGCCTGTCCCTGGCTTGGGCGGCTGTTTCCAAGACACGGCGGGCGTTACCGGCGATGTCACCGACAAGGAGGTTGATTTGAGCAATGGCGATGCGTAGGTTCATGGTTTTAAAGATTTGGGTTGATAGTAATGCGGTTTGTTCAAACACTACCTGTCTGATTGCCAATCCGCCAGTCATATATTCGGAGGAGGACGTATTCTCTTTTTTTAGCTTTGAAATAGATCCAACTGCTCGCTTACCGAACAAGTTGCTTTTGCATCGAACACGGCATTAAAATCGTCAACATCCACAGGATTAGGCCAAGCCAGTGCGCCTTTTTCCATCAACGCTGGCAAACCCTTGCCCAACTCGCCAGTGGAACGGACAAATACCGGAACCAAGCGCAATTTGTCCAATTGCTCCACTGCACCGGCCCAAGTTCCGCCTTTGTTGAAATCAGACTCCACCACCAAAGCCGCATCCGCCAGCGCATAGATGAGCTTATTGCGTTGCATGGCATTGCCAACATTGAAACCGGCAGCAGGGTCATAAGGGGAAATCAACACCAATTGACCGTCAAGCAGCAAATTCCGGTGTTCTCGGTTCATGGCGGTGCGTTCCAAACTATCCGCCATGATGCCGCTAACCTTGCCCCCGGCTTCCAATGTGCCACGCATGGCCGCTAGGTCTATGCCTTTGGCCCCGCCGGAAATCAACGTCCTGCCCGATTTCGCACAAAGCTGGCCTATCTTCATCGTGAAGTCAATCATCGCCTCATCCACATGACGGGAACCGACCACCGCCAAGCCCCCAGTGTCCAGCAAGCGTCGGTCGCCGCAACCATAAATCACCGCCGGGGCGTCTTCGCGCAGACGGGCCTTCAAGCGACGGGGATAATCGGCATCGGCACGGCTGACCACCCATATTGCGCGAGTCTGCCAATGCTCAACCACTTGGCTGAGTAAAAAACCACGATCCAGTAAGCGCCGTAGCCTCTCTACGTCAACCAAATTATCACAGTCTCGAAATAATTCCGTTGCATCGGGCGAAAGGAAATCTGCCGGTTGGCGTTGCAGTTCGCGTAGATGGCAAGCCAGCCGTTTGTATTCGCTGGGTTTCAACAGATCGGGCGAACTCGCCGACTTTCCCGCAATCAATGGGGCAGTCAGCAGCAAAATGGCTTGGGTGTTCGGGGAAAGGCTGGTTGTCATTGATCGTGTCCGGTTTGCGCCAAGGCCAAGGGCCAAACTTCGCCTCCACGATGGGTGCGCAACAGCCAGGCAGCGACGGTAAACGTCCAGCGCGAATCCACCATATCATCCACTAGCAGCACCGGACCCCGGCGTGGAAGCCTGTCTACACAAATTGCCAGCGAACCGTCGATATTGTGGGCTTGTTGAATGCTGTTTGCCATAGTCTTTTGTTCGGGTCGGTGATCGGTTTTTGCCAATACGATATGAAACGGCAAATTCAACGCCGCTGCCAGACGTGCCGCAAAATCGGGCACCAAGTTCGGGTGGCGCAATGAAGGAATGCAAGTCACCCAAGTTGGCCCAACCTGGGGGTTCCACTCGCGGAATAGCTTGACGCAAGCCTCAACTAATTCATCCGCAAAACGGCCGTCATGGAATTTGCCCTGCCGCACCAAGCCACCCCAACCGGCATCGCCCCATACGCACAAGGCTTTGCCCGTTTGTGGCTGATGCTCGGCGGCAATTTTGCCTTTTACACCATACTGCGGCATTCCCCCGGCAGGCCAAATCTTGCGCGGTTCAAAATCCAAGCTAGTGCGGCGCAAGAAGGTTATGGCATCCTGTAGCAGCCTAGGATCAATTTGACTAGGCAACGACGGCAAAGTCGGCGGCTTGACCAATGTGGGGTCGCCGTCGAGTGCGCTTATCAAGAAAGCCATGTGTCCCTCAGTCAGACCCACATATTTTTGCATCTGCGTTTGTTCTTCCCGTCGCAAGGCGGTCAACCGGGCCGCCCGCTGCCAGAAGTGTTCGCTCAAGCGGGCTGCCGTCAACTGCCATTTACTCTCATGTTTGGCTATCGGCGCAGGGGACTCAAGGGCCAGCAAAGCGATGGTTTTTTCAATGCGCCCTTTTCTAAGGTTAACCCGGCTCATCAGTTCGGGAACCGACAAGCCATTGGGGGCAGACTCCAAGGCTTCAATGACCTCGGCAACGTCCTGCCGTGTAGGGAAGGCGGTATTTGATGAAATATTCATTAATCTCGGTCTCTTCTTGACCACTGAGCAAGATGCCGTAGGCAGCGTCCAAGGCGCGCCCGGCACGGCCCACCTGTTGGTAATAGGCCACGACCGAACCGGGTGTCTGGTAATGGATCACAAAAGCCAAATCGGGTTTATCATAACCCATCCCCAAAGCCGTTGTGGCGACGAGTGCCTTGACCCGATTATCCAGCAAGGCTTGTTCAAGCATTTCCCGGCGCTCCCCCGTCTCGCCGGTATACGCTTCGATGTTGAGTCCCTGCTGTTTTAACCAATCGGCAACTAAATTCGCATCCCGTACCGTCAAGGTATAGATGATGCCATGTCCCGGTAGCGTGGCAAGCTGCCCTGCCAGCCAAGCCAAGCGCTCTGCTTGCCCGGGTAAGCGCAAGGTTTGCAACGTCAGCGAGGAGCGGTTCAAGTCGCCCCGCGACACTTCCAAATTCGGGCCAAGCACCGCCATCAAATCGTCCATCACCCGGTTATTGGCGGTGGCTGTGGTCGCCAATAGTCGTAGAGTCGGTGGCAAGGTGCGGACGATGCGTTCCAACAGCCGGTAATGTGGGCGAAAATCATGCCCCCAATCGGAGATGCAATGCGCTTCGTCAATCACTAGCAGCGCAATACGGGCTGCAATGCCTGCCAACACTTGGGTACGGAAACGACCGTTCGCCAGGCGTTCGGGTGAAATCAACAAGATGTCGATTTCGTCCCTCAACAATTTGGACTCGATGGCTTCCCAGTCGTCCTGATTGTCCGAGTTGATTGTACTGGCCCGCACCCCCATCCGTTGCGCGGCGGCGATCTGGTTGCGCATCAAAGCCAGCAGCGGCGAAACCAGCAAAGTCGGCCCGAAACCGGTTTCACGCAATAGCTTGGTGGCGATGAAATAGACAAAGCTCTTACCCCATCCGGTTTTTTGCACCACCAACAGACGGCTTTTGCCTTCGACGATATGGCGGATCGCCTCATCTTGGCCTTCGCGGAAATGGGCATCGCCCCGGCCTGAACCTAAGCGCAGGAGTTCTAGGGAATGTTGGGGGTTGTAGATCATGATGTTTTTGAGATATGAATTGTTAGACCCAAGTTATACGGCGATAGACTTCGTCGATTGAAATATCCAACCCAATCGACTCAAGGCGGACAATTCCTAATGTCGAGCAGTTGAGTTTTGATATGGGCTTTCATGTCTGACTGGAACACTTGACAACTATCCGGCAGACGAATGTTCAAGACAGCACTGACATTCCCCGCAATCAATCCATGTTTGTCACTAGTTCCACTCATAGCATTGATTAAACCGTTAATATACTCATGACGGATTTGGGTGTATTTCTCGCCTTCTAGGTATTCCTCGTCGGAGATCAAGCTTGGTTTTTGGGCGGGGATGTTCATTGGGGTGAGAATCCACTTTTAGAATATATTATTTAGGCTTTGTGCGCTTGAATGTCGGGCAACAGAAAAAACGTTGCTCTTTCTGCATAACTACTTGCTTTGAAAATTAAAAGTTGACCACACTGTTACCATAAGGGCCATTCATTGACACAGAAACTTGCCAAGTCTGCCCCTCTCCTATCTATTTCATTACGTGAGAAAGCTGGCGTTTGTGATGCACCAGTTGCCGCAAGCGATTTTGTCATTTGATACTTCGAAACACGATAAAGTTTTTTACTACCCATCTTTGTTTCGACAGATTGGTTGTTACTAGCACTATTTAAGACACTTTCAAGCAACGTGAGGTTACCAAGACGATGAATGTAATTTTGATATAGTTCACGACTTTGAAAACCGTAAGCTTTAACTCCAAATGAAGGCTCCTGTGAAAGAATATGCTCCACAGTTTGACCTGACTTGACTAAGGCGATCAAACTTGCAATGTTGAGTTGATTATTTTGCGGACGATTACTATGTTTTTCCTCAACCGCAGTGAGTATTCTAACTAATCCAGGATTACGATAGAGATTTTCTTGAGAAAGTCGTGACTCGAATAAACCGTCATCCATAAATTTTTTAACAAAGCAGCGCAAATACTCTGCAATTTCCTCAATTGGTTTTCCTGCAGATTCTCTACTTAAATTGAGAATATCAGCCTGTGGATTGGTTCCTCGTATCTTGAATACGCGCAAATCGGCTATTTCGATCAACCGCAATAAATTCATCCCATTTGCCGAGTCTATGGCTGTTCTTATGTCACCTCGCATGGCTAAACGGATCGTAAGGGGATATAGCGTCGCAGCTAGATCGCCCACCACAAAAATCAGGTAGAGTGCCTTATCTGTGCGAACCTCCTCAATCAAACTTCTGAAGGCCGAGAAAAAACACGCAAGATCAGAGACGTACTCTCGGATGAAAGTCTCAAGTAATTGCCTATCGGCTCGTAGCTGTTTTAGAACAGGCTTCAGAAATGTTTCAAGCACCGTCTCAGAACTTGCGGTATAGTCGAACTCGGCATTAACATTATAATTGTCTGGGTTGTAACAAAAATAGTGATACCTGAAAACATCATCTTCGCGAAAGACAATTCGATCAATATGGCGAATTTTGTATCCGTCTTCAGTAGCAAGCCCCTTAACATGACTGTAATCTCGAAATGCGGCCCCAAATTGGTCTGCAATGAATTGATCAAGTTTGCCATTGAGAAAACGATTTGAGTTATAAATCAGAAGGCTCTTGGCGATGTCCATTTTCGATAGAGGTACACCACGGTCATTTACTGACTGGAACATACGGATGGCTTTTCCTTCATTTGGCTCTATGAATTCCAGAACTTCCAATTTTCCTATGTTTATCAACCAATTTGTTATTCCAGTTTCGCCTCCAGCCATTTGGAGT
>CAIYXP010000033.1 GCA_903930145.1 uncultured Methylococcaceae bacterium | reverse complement strand
TCATTTTGGCAGGGATGCCAAAATCCAGCGTCCAAGGATGGCAAGCTTTGGTTTACTTCATCACTTAAATCAGGTGCTTGCACCAGCGACAAGTTACCGTCCATGGCCTGGATGCATTCGGAACATCCTTGGTTCCTCACCCTTCGGGCAGCAAAGCTGTGCAAATCGGCTATCCTGCCGATTTGTCCGGCATCCATGCCGGAATGACGGGATTTTAAGACAAAATGAGAATTGCTGAAAGTCTTCCCCGAGTTTGACGTTAACGTAAATTATATTTTTGCATTCGGTACAGCAGTGTATCGCGTGTGATGCCAAGCAATTTGGCAGTGTGGCTTCGATTGCCTTGAGTGCGAGTCAAGGCTTGTTGGATGAGGTCGATTTCTATTTGCTCCAATTCCACCCCTTCCTCTGGGAGTATGAACTCGCCCATTGCGCGATTGTTCTTGGCAATTTCGTCCGGTAGATTGTCCTCTTCAATTTGTCGACCTGCCAATAAAATGCAAAGTCGTTCGCAAACATTGCGCAGTTCGCGCACATTACCCGGCCAGTCATGCTCCAACAAGCGGGCCATGGTTCGATTAGTCATGGTAGGGGCTTGTAGTTTGTGTGCGGCGGCAAAATGTCGCATGAAGTGATTCAGCAGCAGTTGAATGTCACCCATTCGCTCGCGCAATGGTGGTATCTCCAAAGGAACGACATTGAGGCGATAGTAAAGGTCTTTGCGGAACTCGCCAGCGGCGATTTTTTCCTCCAAATTGATGTTGGTCGCGGCGATGATGCGCACATCCACCCGTTGCGAGAGAGTGTCGCCAACGGGTTGTATGTCGCCCGTTTCGAGGAAGCGCAATAATTTGGCTTGGACGGGCAGGGGCAAGGAATCGACCTCGTCCATGAATAGGGTTCCACCATCAGCCGCTTGCAAGCGACCGGTTTGGTTTGCAACCGCTCCGGTGAATGCTCCCCGACGATGCCCAAACAGTTCGGATTCAACCAAAGATTCAGGCAAGGCTGCGCAATTTAAGGTGATGAATGGTTTTTTAGCTCGCGGACTGTGGTTTTGCAGCGCCTTAGCCAGCAATTCCTTGCCGGTTCCGGTTTCGCCGCATATCAATACGGTTACGTCAGTCGCCGCCACCATTTTTGCACTTCTGAGCATCGCCTCGAAATTAGGCGATTGACCGATCAATGCTTTAAACATTGGCGTAACCTCGACTCTTCAAAATGCATGGGCCTCCCCAACAGGCTGCGGAAAATTCCGCGAGAGGGTGTTCCGACTAGTTAGCAACCGAAACCTTGTAAACATAAGACAATCTTTGCAGTGGAAATTATAGGGGTACGATGCGGCAAACGCCAACTTATTCGCAGTCAATAATGTTTTGACAGGTTGATTGAGTATTTTGTTTCGAGTGATTGGCTCAGGCTCTACTCAATATTGCTGAGTATTTTTAGGGCTTGGTCGTAATCGTACTTTTCTATGGCCTGCCGCAATGGGGTCGCGGCATGACCCAAAGCGGCTTCCAGCATTGGGGCATAATCACGCCATATATCGTTGCTCTTGGCATCATCCCCGGCTAATGCCGAGTTCAGTTCCTTCAATATTATTCTCACTTTCGGCCAATCCAAGCTAGAGACAGATAATTTGTCCGTGTCTTCCGCTGTTTGGAGTGGCTGGAGTGCCGATAATAGGGCCCTAAGCTCATTTTCTACGGCATTGATACGGATTTCGATCTCTTCCCCTTCCCATTCTTCACGTAATGCCATTTCTAATTCAAATGCCCGTTGACGCAGGGACTCGGCCCCTATGGTTGCGGAGGCGCCTTTTAGCGAATGGGCGACTCGAAGTGCATCGACATTTTCCCCCAAGCCTAGATGGGCGCGCAAGACGGCTATATCGTCGGCATGGTTGTCCACAAACATTCTTAGTAAGCGGATGTAATTGGGCAATTTGCCATGCACTCTTTTCAGTCCATCCTCACTATTCAAACCGTGGGTGTGGGCCAAAGCAAAGCGTAGTTCTGCATCATCCTGCTCAATGGGGGAAAGCTTAGTCCATTCCAAGCCGGTTATTGCTGTTGCCGGTAGCCAGCGCAGCAAAATGCCAAATAGTTTTTCTGGGTCAACTGGCTTGCCGATGTGGTCGTTCATGCCTGCTTCCAAGCAGACATCCCGGTCTTCTTTAAAGGCGTTTGCAGTCATGGCAATCACTGGCAAGTCGCCCTTTCCCGGCAGCCGTCGGATGGCACGGGTCGCATCCAGCCCGTCCATTATTGGCATTTGTATGTCCATTAACACCAAAGCGAAATCATCAGCCATGACGCGTTCTACGGCTTGTTGACCGTTATTCACCACCTCGACGCTGAGACCTATATCTTGCAATAATTCCCTAGCCACTTCTTGATTAATTTGGTCATCCTCTGCCAGCAACACCCTTGCGCCTCGGTAGTGTTGCGATAGGATTTGCTGGGGCGGCACCTCAGTTTTGTCGGAGAATTCCAGATCCGGTGCTATGATTTTGGACAAACGCATGTTGGCCCAAAATGTGCTGCCGACATTTTCCTGGCTTTCCACACCCACCTCGCCCCCCATCAACCCTGCCAGTCTCTCTGCAATCACTAGCCCCAAGCCGGTTCCGCCAAATTTGCGAGTGGTGGAATTATCCGCTTGGGAAAATGCTTTGAAAAGTCGCGACAGTTGCTCCGGGTTCAATCCAATGCCTTGGTCTTCAACTTCCACGCGAAACAGCACGGATGAGCCATAGTCCTCAGATAGGTAAGCCCGGACAGCGATTTGTCCTTGTTCGGAAAATTTAATGGCGTTGCTAGTGAAATTCAACAGGATTTGCCCAAGGCGAAGTGGATCTCCCACCAGCCGAGTTGGGACTGCGGGATCGATATTATGCACCAAACGCAAACCTTTGGCCGCAGCCCGTTCCCCCATCATGCTGGAGACATGATCGATGACCTGTGCCGGGGAGAAGTCGGTTTCTTCCAAAGTCATTCGCCCAGCTTCGATTTTCGACAAGTCGAGGATGTCGTTGATGATGTGCAACAAGTGTTGGGCTGCTTCCCCGACTTTGAGCAACTGATCGAGGGCTTTAGGGTCGGTGATTTCCTTTCGCAATAAATAGGTCAGGCCAATAATGGCATTCATGGGGGTTCGGATTTCGTGGCTCATATTGGCCAGAAATGCACTCTTGGCCCGACTGGCGGCTTCCGCCGTTTCTTTAGCCTTGCTCAAATCAGTTGTGCGGGCGAGAACCAGTTCTTCCAGATGTTGACGATGCCGTTCCAACTCATAAGCGGTTTGCTTGCGGTCAGTAATATCCTGGGCCATGCCTACAATGACCTGTGCGCGGCCCATTGGGTCACGTTCGATCTGGGCGCGTTCACGCACCCATCGCGTTTCCCCAGCAACGATGATGCGGTGTTCGATGTCAAAGGCTGCCCCGGCAAACGCTTCATGCCATGCTGTGCTAACGGATTCGCGATCCAACGGGTGGACACAGGCGGCAAAGCTTTCCATGGTTACCGGGTTTAGCAAAGGAAAGCCAAAGATGCGATAAGTCTCGTCTGAACATTCCAAGCGATCACTTTGGATATGGAGATACCAACTCCCGACCTCGCCCACCGCTTGGGCGCGCTTAAGGTTTTCTTCGCTTTGCCGTAATGCTTCTTCGGCTTGTTTGCGGGCGGATATATCGACCCCCGTGCCAATCAGAGCTTCTTTGCCCCCGAAGTCGATGAATGAACCCGTCAGAAAGAAGAGATTGCGATTTCCATCTTTGCTTATAATATTGGCTTCCACGGATGCTTGTATCTTGGATTCAAAAACAGCATGAATCTTTTGTTCAACCAATGGCTTTTCGCTTTCGCCGAATAAATCCAGTGGATGGGTGTGCGCGAGTTCATCGGGACGGCGTTGGGTGAATTTCTCGAAATTTTTGTTCCATGCCAAGAACTGCCCGTCACGGTCAAACATATAAAATATTCCTGGCAGTGACTCCATCATTTGCCTCCGCAATTCACTTTCTAGGCGTTCCGAATCCCTTGCTGCTTTGTCTGCCTCTTTCTTTGCAAGGTCTAGTCGTTGCAGATTGTTTTGTGTTTCCACTAGCCAGCCCATCACCGTGTCTTCCTGACCTTGGGTAATGGGAATATTGGAAGCGAAGTCCCCGCTTCCAATTCTGGCGATATTCGCATGAATTTCATCGACTGCCCCTCCCAATGTGCTGCGCAATGCTGCATTGGTCCGCCACAGTGCCAACATTAGCCCAAGACCAAAGCTGATGAATACAAATCGGTAAACCAAGGCAATTGTTTCGGCATCTTTTACCGCTGCCTGCGTGCGTTGGTCCATCATCCAGCGGAAGTCTTCTATGGGGCGCATGATCGAAGCTTTGGCTTGGAAATACTGGCTATCTTGCAGCATTTGCAAAGCTTTGGCACGGTTGCCTTTGGCTTGAGGGTCAGTGGATTCGGATAATTTCATCGCTTCGATTTCGGTGACCGCGAGCTTGTCCGAATTTAACTTGGCCTCCTCCATTTTTCGCAATTCTTGTGCGGTTAACCCTGCTTCTCGCATCAAATCCATAATCGGAATGGCTTTTGCGTCATCCGAGTTTGGCTGTTCGCCATTGGCTAAAACAAAATCCCAGTAAATTTCCTTATAGCCTTCAGGCCGGGGTTTTTTGCCATCGCGGATATCCAGAATTTCTTGGTAGTACTGTTGATAGGCAGGGTTGCCCGTTGCAACATAGAGGCGGGACATCAGAGTCAGGTCATCCGAAGATTGATGCAGTTCGTCGGCCAGCAAAAATGTTTCAAACCTTTGATGATGCGCTCGGTCAATCTGCTTTTCCGACCAAACATAAACGGCGAAAATCAGATTGAGGGCAATAAGTAAGGCGATTGTCCAAGAAAAACTGCGGGAGAACCTGTTGTTAGTGGCCCGCAAGGATTTCATGAAATTTGATCGAGAGGTTTTAAGTCATCCACATCAGGGCTGTCCGAATAGACAGCCTTGAGGTTGTCACTCACTTCGGCATTTTGCTTTGCGATGGACTGAAATTCATCCAAGCAGGCTAAGAAAGCATCGACAACATCAGGGTCGAAGTGGCTTCCCCGTTTTTCCTTAATGAATGCAAGCGCTTGCTCGAATGGCAAAGGCGGTTTGTAGGCCCGCTGAAAAATGATGGCATCAAAGACATCGGCTAGAGCCATCAAGCGGGCAGGAATCGGAATCGCATCCCCTGCCAAGCCAGCAGGATAGCCTGAGCCATCCCATTTTTCATGATGACAAAGGGCGATGTCTTTGGCAATTGCCAGAAAATCGATGGGCCGCTCGGCATCTTTCTCAGCTTGCTCAAGTGCAAAATAACCCATTTGGCTATGGGTTTTCATGATCTCATGTTCCTCTGGCGTCAGCTTTCCGGGCTTTAGTAGGATGTGGTCGGGTATGCCCACCTTTCCAATATCGTGCAACGGGGCGGATTTGAGCAGCAACTGTATGTTGCGTGGGGTCAGGAAATTGCTGAAGCGCGGATGTGATTTCAAGTGCATGGCTAAAACCTGAACATAGCCCTGGGTGCGGCGCAAATGATTGCCTGTTTCCAAGTCGCGGATTTCGGCCAAATGCGCCAATGCTCGGATGCTGACATCTTGTATCAGTAGGTTTTCTTCCATTCGCCGTTCCACTTCGGCTTCAAGCACCGCATTGCGGTCTTTTAGCCAGTCACGGGCGGCCTTCAGCTCCAAATGTGTTTTTACCCGTTGGATGACGATGGCAGGGCGTAGCGGTTTGGTGATGTAGTCGACTGCGCCCAGCATGAGGCCGCGCTCTTCATCGGCACTGCTTTCCAAAGCGGTGACAAAAATGACTGGGATATCAGTGGTGTTTGGGTCGTCCTTTAGCTTGGTGATGACTTCATAACCATCCATGCCCGGCATCATCACATCAAGCATAATCAAATCCGGTTTGGGCTCGCTGTTAGCCACTCGCAATGCGCGAATGCCGGAGTTTGCCACGCGCACTCGGTAATAAGGCCGCAGCAAATCATTGAGTATCGACAGATTTTCCGGCGCGTCATCGACGATTAAAACAGTTAACATGATGGTTGCAAAGCTGGCAATTCAATTGGATTATGCCTTAGTATAATCGGATTCCACTGAATTAGGTTGTGAAAGCTTGGGAAGCCTCATCACCTCTCACTTTGTCACTCTGACAGAATGGACAGAAATTGCAGCATTAACCCACTGTAAGCTATTGAACTATTCATTGCGGAGGTTCAAAATCGGTAATGATACCGAATTGACTCAGACTTTTGAAAAAAGCTCTGTGAAAATTGAATTGGGGGAAAAGAATATTTTAATGTGAATAGGGGTGAGCGCAAGGGTCTTTCCCCCTATGCCTTGTCGCGTAGTAAAATCTTGTTCCTGTCCCGCGTCAGCGCATTTTGCATGGCGGTTTAAAAGTTCGCCACCGCGTCCTTCAAGCTTGATAAGGCAGGCGCTTGAACCGGCCAGGGTTCAGGGAAGTTCGGGTTGTCGGTCATCGCGGCAATGATGGTATTGGCCTTGAGCAACAACTCCGCGTCTTTGACGCTCAGGCATCGTGGCAGTTGACGAAACAAGCGCATTGCATGATTACGGGAACGGAGCGCTTGTTACATCCATCGTGGCAGATGAGCGTTAGATAGGGGTGTATGATACTGGCAATGTATTTTGGTATGAATGGCAAGAGAGGATTTTCATGGCAAGGTTAACGGAACAGGAAAAACAGGAAATCATCCGCTTTCTGGAAGCGGAGAAACCACTGCCGGATAAATACCGCTTTCTGCTATTTGACGACAAGCAGGAGGTCGAACTGGTTTGGAATGGCAAAACCCATGAAGTCTGCAACGTGATGTCGCCGTTCCAAGTCATCGAACAGGTGGACGAACCTCGCGCCGAGTCAAGCGCTAAACTTCAATACGATATATTCGACACGGACCAGCGGGGGCGGCAACTCAAAGGCTGGACGAATAAACTGATTTGGGGTGACAACAAACTCATCTCTCATCCCTCAAAAATGGCCCGTTGCGGGAACAAATCGAACAGCAAGGCGGCATTAAGTTGATTTATATCGCCCCGCCGTTTGATGTCGGCGCAGATTTCAGCATGGATATTGAAATCGGCGGCGATACATTCATGAAAAAACCCAATATACTCGAAGAAATCGCCTACCGAGACACTTGGGGTAGGGGTGCTGATTCGTTTATCAGCATGATTTATGAACGGTTGGTGTTGATGCGGGATTTATTGGCGAAGGATGGAGGTATTTATGTGCATTTTGGAATGCCGCAAAAAACATATCACCCGCGTGGACATCTTGGGTTTCGAGTTTGAGATGGGCTTATTCCCCAATGTGCTGGACGAGGCCAAATCCAAAGGCATCGACATTGCTCCGAAATACATCCCCGCCGATGTGTTCGACAAGCGGGCAGTCGAAAAAAACCAAGTCGTGTTTCATGATGTGTCGTTCATCGAAGTCAAACCCCATATCAAAGGCAATACCGTTGCCGTTGAATTGACCGATTTTTCGGTGTTTTATTCGCAAGATTCCATCGCCCATGCCGAAGCCAGTCTGAAAGACAAGCAAAGCAAAATCGTGGTCGAAAAAGGCCAGATCGTGAAAGTCAACAAGGATAAAAACGGGATTGTCAGCCGCGAAGTGTTGACCAAACATTGGACGGACTGGATAGATTATTGGTCGGTGGATTTTGATTTTGAGAGCAAGCGGGAGATTATCCGTGTTGCTGCCAGCCCGTCTTTCGCCGTTCCTCAAAATACCTTGGATGGCTTTGAATCGCCGCAAATGAGCTTGGCAGAGTTTGAGGAAGTTTGGACAGGCGATTACATTTTTGAAAACGAATGGCAATCTTTCCGCACTAAAAAAGACCGTTCTTTGGAATTGAAAAGCGTGTTCCAAGAAGTCATGCCGGGACGACGCAAAATTGCCGTCAAGGTCGTGGATATATTCGGGAATGACACGATGACGATTATTGAGGTTAGGGTATGAATGACAAAACCATCCATTATTTAAAAATCACTAACTTCAAAAGCATTGACTCACTGGAGATAAAAGGCTTGGCTTCGTTTTCAGTATTTGCAGGAGCCAATGGTTGTGGCAAAAGCAACTTTTTCGATGCGCTCGATTTCATCCGTACTTTTATTGAAAGCGGTATAGAAGTTGCCTTGCGCTCGCATGGTCGCTATGAAAACATCCATTCAGAAAAGCGCAAAGCCAAATATGCACGAAGATTCGATTTTGAAATCCACTGCGACTTGCCCTACAATGACTTGCCCTACAATCGTGAGGGACGCACCGAGAATCAAGCTACCTTCCAGTATATTCTTAGAATTCACGAACTCGACAAAACTCCAACAATCGAAGAGCAATTGTCCATAGATGGAGTACTTTGCTTAGGTAGAAATAAAGATGGATTGCATAATATTTGGAATACACATTTATTTAATAAATGTCCAAGCAGTTATTCCGCATTAATAATGTTTCCTGACTTGCCAATCGCACAGTTATTGCGGAATATCAAGCTCTATCGGATTGACCCTTTGGGTGCCAAAGAACCGGATCAAACCGACCAGGACCCTTTCTTGTTAGACCGCAAGGGACACAATCTAGCGAGTGTATTGAATCGTTTGGAACAGAATGAAAACGTGCGCAGGGCTATATTGGACTGTATGGAATTAATTGTACCGGGAGTCGAAAAAATTCAAACCGAACATCAACAAATCGATAGCAAAACGGCTGTGTTGTTTAAGGAAGTTGGAACTCGGCGACGCTTTCCCGCGCATATGGTTTCGGATGGCACTATATACGCCCTATGTTTATTGGTCGCTGTGCTTGATTCGAAAAATGGCTATGGTTTGACTCTGATTGAGGAGCCAGAAAGAGGCTTGCATCCTAAAGCCATTCGTGAGTTGGTTGGATTAATCCGCCAGCAAACGACAGCCGCCAATCCTATATGGATGAGTACACACAGTGAAACCGTTGTTCGGCAACTTCACTTGCAAGAACTAATGTTAGTGGATAAGGAAGATGGGCGAACACGCATGAAATCGGCAGATTCAGGAAATATCACTCAGGAAAACCTAGCGCCATTAGGTTTGGATGAAGCATGGCTGTCCAATCTATTGGGTGGTGGCATTCCATGGTGAAAGTAGGATTTGTGGTCGAAGGTGATTCCGACGAATTTTTACCGCGAAGCAAATTATTTCGGGAATGGTTGCGCAGTGAATGCAAGATGGAATTGGTTGACCCTGTGGTCAATGCAGGCGGCAATGGCAATATGTGCAACCGAAAAATTGGGATATTTGTGGAAAAACTTAAAATTCAAGCCAAACCAGATAAGATCATTGTATTGGCCGATCTCGACCCTGACCAGTGCGCCCCTTGTATTGAGGAGAGACGAAAAATCATTGGCGATAACGGAATTGACCTGATTGTAATAGCACGAAAAGCCATTGAATCATGGTTTTTGGCAGATACTGAGGCTATGCAGCGATGGTCTGGTGATAAAAGCTTTTACGAGCCCGATCCTGAAATAATGGAAGGGATGCCATGGGATCGATTGAAAGAAATTGGACGGTCAAAAGGGCGTGGGCCCGGTAGCAAGATTGCATTTGCCAGAAAGTTTATTCGTGACCATCAATTTAATATTGAACGGGCTGCTTCCCATCCTAAGTGTCCTACTGCACACTATTTCGTAGAAAAACTGATCGAACTAGGAAGAAGGTAATGGTTTTATACAAAAGAAACCTTCCCATGCTACACAAGCTTGCCGTCAAGGTCGTGTATATATTCGGGAATGATACGATGACGATTATTGAGGTTAGGGTATGAGCATTGTAGAAGACATGGTTAAAACCGTGATCAAAGACTATCCCGACACCCAAGCCATTTATCTATTTGGCTCTTGGGGTACGGAAGACGAATGGCCGAATAGCGATGTCGATATGGCGGTATTGCTACCTCCCAAAAAGGCCAAAGCAGTGGATTTTTGGGCATGGAACGACTTGGCGATTCGCCTAGGAAGCATAGCCCACAAATCAGTCGATTTACTGAATGTGCGGCGGGTTTCAACGGTATTCCAAAAACAAGTCATCATGGCAGACAGGCGCATTTTTTGTGCAGATGAATACGCGGCTGATGAATTTGAAATGCTGACCTTATCGTTTTATCAAAAATTGAACCAAGAACGGGCCGGTGTTTTGGCCGAGGGTTTGCGCAGTGGACGATTTTATCAATCATGAACGAGACTATCTTAAACAAAAAAATCAGTATTGAGCGTTGTATTGTTCAAGTTCAAAAATATTACGCCCTCCCAAGCGATATCCCTTTCCGCGAAAATTATCTCATTCAAGATGCCATTGCGATGAATTTGCAGCGGTTGGGCGAACTGGCGATTGATATTGCCAACTACCTCATCAAAAAGAAAAAGCTCGGTCTCCCGCAAGACAGTGCCGATGCTTTTGAGTTGTTGCAGCGTGGTGGTTTGATTTCTGAATCATTAACGAAACACATGAAGGGTATGGTGGGGTTTCGTAATATTGTGGTTCATGAATATCAGAAACTAGATTTGGACATTATGATTGATGTGATTGAACACCATCTCCATGAGCCATTGGAATTTGCCAACCTCGCCTTGCGCATTTTGGAGTAAACCTATGGCTCTGCACAAAGATTTCCCATCCGACCCTCACGCCATTCTCGGCCCTTCCATCGAGGTTCCCCGCCGATGAGATGATAACACGATGGATTATTTTCTAGGCAAGCGACCCACTGGCGCGACGACCGATTCCAAAGTGGATTTGGGGACGATTGTACGCGACATTGACGCTTGGTGGTACTTAATGATGAGGCCCACCATATTCACGATAACCGTTTGGCTTGGTTTAAATCAATTGAAGACATTCACCATCGACTAAAGCAGAAAGGCTCCAACCTTTCTTTGCAGTTAGATGTGACCGCCACGCCTAAACATAATAATGGGGCTATATTCGTTCAAACCGTGGCGGATTATCCACTGGTTGAGGCCATCTACCAAAATGTGGTCAAACATCCGGTATTACCCGATGCTGCCAGCCGTGCCAAGTTAAAAGAACGGCAGAGTGCCAAATTTACCGAGAAATATGCCGACTATCTTGATCTGGGCGTGATTGAATGGCGCAAGGTTTATGCCGAGCATCAGAATTCCCTAGAGGTTCAATGCCGACATCGGCAATACCGAGCTAATTCACTGAATCTGGCTCCAATACGGTATCCTTCGGCGTTTGACTATCATCGGTTTCCGGGTAGTCCAAGGTGAAGTGCAAGCCACGACTTTCTTTGCGCAGTTGTGCCGAGCGAATGATGAGTTCGGCAACGGTCACCAAATTGCGCAATTCCAGCAAATCGCTGGTCACGCGGAAATGACCGTAATAATCCGCGATTTCTTGCTTCAGTAATTCTGTCCGCCGCATCGCCCTTTCCAAACGTTTGTCAGTGCGGACTATGCCGACATAATCCCACATGAAACGGCGCAATTCGTCCCAGTTGTGGGATACCACCACTTCCTCGTCTGAATCGCTGACCTTGGATTCATCCCATTCCGGCAATTCAGGTGGAATAGGGGAGTCAGACAGGAATTGTTTGATGTCTTCACAGGCTTGCTTGGCATAGACTAGGCATTCCAGCAGCGAGTTGCTGGCCAAGCGATTGGCTCCATGCAAGCCAGTGCAAGCCACCTCGCCGATGGCATATAAGCCGGGTATGTCAGTGCGAGCTTGACTATCGGTCAATACCCCGCCGCAGGTGTAATGGGCTGCCGGCACCACGGGAATGGGCTGGCGGGTCATGTCGATGCCGAATTCCAGGCACTTTGCGTGAATAGTGGGGAAATGGCTCGTAATGAATTCAGCGCCCTTATGACTGATGTCCAAGTATACGCAATCTATGCCTAAACGTTTCATTTCGTGGTCGATGGCACGGGCCACTATGTCGCGGGGTGCCAGCTCTTCGCGAGGGTCGAATTTGCCCATGAAGCGAGTGCCGTCGGGCAAAAGCAGTTTGCCGCCTTCGCCGCGCACCGCTTCACTGATTAAGAACGAACGGGCATGGGGGTGAAACAGACAGGTGGGGTGGAATTGGATAAATTCCATGTTGGCGATCCTAGCCCCGGCCCGCCATGCCAGCGCCATTCCATCACCCGTGGACACATCGGGATTGCTGGTGTAGAGGTAGACCTTGCTCGCCCCGCCAGTGGCCAGCACTACGATGCGGGTACGCATGGTTTTGACCCGATGTTCCCGGTTGTCGAGAACATAGGCACCCAAAACGCGTTGAGTTTGGCTCCCCAGTTTTTTGGCAGTAATCAAATCGACTGCATTATGGTATTCGAACAATTCGATGTTTGGATGTTGTCGGGCGTGCTGTTCCAACGAGGTCTCAATGGCTTTGCCAGACGCATCGGCGGCATGCACCACCCGGCGATGCGAGTGTCCGCCTTCGCGGGTCAAATGCAGTCTTGAACTTCCGTCATCCCAGGTCTCTTCAGTGAAAGGCACCCCCCTTGCTTGCAACCATTCGATGCAATCCCTGCCGTGGGACACCACCAGTCTGACAGCGTCAGGATGGCATAGCCCCGCACCGGCGATCAAAGTGTCATCGAAGTGTGCTTGGATGGAATCTTGTTCGTCCATGACAGCGGAAACCCCGCCTTGGGCATACAAGGTGCTGCCCTCGTTGAGGGATGTTTTGGAAATGACGGCCACACGGGTATGGTCTGCCAAGCGTAGAGCCAAGCTTAGCCCGGCGGCACCGCTGCCGATGATTAATACATCATACATGTGGTTTTTTGCATTCATGATTTTGTCATCTGTTTTTCGTTGCATCCTACAAGAAAATTGTTCAAGATTGAACGTTAGCCCGGAAAAGAAGATAATGTACCCTAAAATGACTTGTTGCTTCCAAAAACCAATAACCAAATTTCCTGAGCATTGATGCCATTCTCACACACTATGCCAATTCCCCGCTTTTTTATGGCGCGGCATTTTAATTCACTGCGCACTACCGGGCTGGGTTTGAAATGACTGCCATGGTAGAAGTGATCGACGAGGAATTGGTCAGAAGGGTTCAAAAAGGCGAAAAAAAAGCCTTTGATTTGCTAGTCCTGAAGTACCAAAACAGGATCATCCAACTCATCAACCGCTATGTGCGTGATCCGCATGAGGCACAGGACATCGCCCAAGAAACCTTCATCAAAGCCTATCGGGCGATGGCGAGCTTTCGTGGCGACAGCGCTTTTTACACTTGGATTTATCGAATTGCCATCAATACCGCTAAAAATCACATCGCTGCCCGGTCACGCCGACCGACTGACGATGAAATTGAAATGGAAGTCGCGGAACAATTCGAGGGTGAGAACAGTCTGAGAGATCAGGAGACTCCTGAAGGAATACTGCTCAGTGAAGAGTTGGGTAGGACAATACAGTTGGCTCTTGACGAATTGCCGGGCGAATTGCGGACGGCAATAACCTTGAGAGAAATGGATGGCCTAAGCTACGATGAAATTGCGGAAGTGATGGAGTGTCCGGTGGGGACAGTCCGTTCACGTATTTTTCGTGCTCGTGAGGCCATAGACAAAAAAATTAAATCTTTAACCGGGTAAAGGTGAATGTTATGACGGACCAAGATAAGGAATCGAGAATGCGGATATCCATGCTTATGGACTCCGATTTAGACGGGCGTGACAATCCACGGCTGATTGACACCATGCTGACCGACGCAGAGTTGAAAGCAACATGGGCGCGGTACAATTTAATGGGCGATGTGATGCGTTCGGCTGGGAACGGCTTGCTAGCAGATATGGATTTTGCCGCAAGAGTCAGTCTTGCGATCACGCAAGAGCCGACGGTACTGGCTCCTAAGGCTTTGCGACCAGCCATCAGTGCACGATCTAGCATAGTCACTCTAGGGCTTGCAGCTTCATTGGCGTTGGTGGCAGTGATTGTAGGCAAGTCAGTGAATGACCACAGTGATGTGTTTCAAACGGCGGCTAATAGCCAAGCCGGTGCAGGGCAAGTGGCATCAGTGGCTCCTGACCAAGTTGACAACCAAGCCGATAGTCAATTTAACGACTATTTGGTCATGCATAACGAAACTGCTTACATGGCGGGTTCGGCTGCGATGCTCCCCTATGTCAGGGTTGTTGGCTCTAGGCCGAATAACTAACGCTTAATGACGGAATTGCGCATGAATTTTGCTGTCTTGCGATTTTATTTTCTTGCCAGTTTAACGTTAATAATGTTTTCTGTCGCCACGGACGGCTATGCAGACAGCTCTGAAAATGAAGCGAAGTTATGGCTGAAAGAAGCCCGTCAAGCGGCTTCAAAGCTGAATTATCGTGGCATCGTCAGTTATATGAAAGACAAGCAAATTGAGAGTTTGCATGTATTTCACGGGGTTAGCAACGGGGTGGAGCAAGAGCGCCTGTTGTCTGTCAACACTCCTATGAGAGAAGTCATACGCACGGCTGACAAAGTCACCTGCTATTATCCTGAAACCAAGTCGATTTCAATCGATTCTAAGCCTTCGCGACAATCCCTTTTGCTTGATCTGCCTGACGATCTCGCTGAGCTTTCAAAGCACTATACGTTTTCATTGGGTAATGTCGAGCATGTAGCGACCAGACCTTCCCGCTTAGTCTCGATAATTCCCAAAGACGATCTACGTTACGGGCGCAAATTATGGATAGATGTCGAAACTAAATTGCCTCTTAAGTTTGAATGGATAGATGATCAGCAGGTTGTGGAGCAATTTGTCTTCAACTCCTTGTCGTTGGAAAAATCCATCCCGCCGGAGGAACTATCACCTTCTACCGTTGTTGATGGGACATGGAAGACGAAGCAGCATGAAACGCTCCCGGCGGAATCTTTGATTTGGACCTTGGAAGGCGTACCTGATGGATTTCACATGATTTCCTACACCCGGCTGAAGCGCGGGGCCAACAACAGGGTAATCGACCATATTTTGCTGAGTGATGGCATTTCTTCAATTTCCATTTACATCGATCAGTTAATGAGCGAAATTTTCACCGCACAGCCACGCAAGATTGGTGCGATCAATTCTTATACTCGAAAACTGTTAGACAAGTATTTAGTGACAGTCATGGGCGAGGCCCCCGAAAAAACTGTGCAAGTGATTGGTGATGGCATCCATCTTCAGGAATCTTCGGTGAAATGATCGAAGAAGAAGCCTATGTGGAAAAAGTCGGCGATGGTGTAGTTTGGGTAGTCAAAACCCAAACCTCAGGGTGTTCGGCCTGTACGCAGACGGCTTGTCCCAGTTCCGTCAATAGCGGTTTGTTCGCTGGAAGACAATTTAGGCTAAAAGTTGCCTCTAACCTAGCCTTGTTTCCGGGAGACAAAGTGTTGCTAGGAATTGAAGATGATGGCTTGACCCGGATTTCGTTAGGAATTTATCTATTGCCATTGTTGACATTTTTCTTTGGCGCAATTGCTGGCGTGTCC
>CAIYXP010000032.1 GCA_903930145.1 uncultured Methylococcaceae bacterium | reverse complement strand
TAGCCCTGTTGCCGTTTTCCTCATCGTCGACCGCCTTTTCATACCCGATGAGGAGGCAAAACTGGAACAGCTTTTTGACACTCGCTTTACTGAATTTAAGCGTCAAGTGAAAAGATGGCTATGAATTGCTAACATTGAAATCGAAAAATTACCGATGCGGGTCGATATGCTAAAATATCGTGAAAAGTGGCTTGGCAGGATCAACCTAAGCATAGTGGGGGCATCTGGCCCCCGACCTGCAAGATCCGACTGAATGTCGGCCTGTATATCCACCTATCATTTTTACAGCAAAAGTAAGGTAAGATAAATCATGAAATCAAACTTAATTGTAGCCAGAACCCTCCAGTTCGTTGTTTCGCTGGTTTTTATCAGCGCGGTGATGTTTTACATTGGCGTATTGCTCATGTTGCCGCTTGCCGTTTTTTGGTATTCGGTAAAAATAGCCACTTTGTTATTGCCTTTTTTACCAACAGCGATCTCTGTGATAATCGGCGTAGCCATCTTAGGTTACGTCGGGTTTAAAGTTTCCAGCATGAGTGAAATTTTAAACACCATAGTTCAGGTAGGGGTTGATCTTGTCGAATTTGGCTACAAACAAAAAGAACGGTTTGACCCGATCATCGAAAGCTCAGTGGAACATAACCGGGCTAAAGTTGCCTGAGTATCCGACCATCCCATTGAACCCCGCTAATGCGGGGTTTTTTTGTTTTATTAACTGATATTTCGCAGGGATGCAAGTTTACTGATTTTCTAGCTTAACGGGAGCGTCAAAGCTTGCTTTGACGAATGGATTGGAAATGCAATGCTTGCTGCGCGTATCAAAGCAAGCTTTGACGCTCCAGTGGCTGCGTAATCTATATGACTAAATTAGGCGCTTACTAACGCATCCATTCACTTCGATTTTGAATAAGGAAGATGGTGAGTTTCTTTACGAACTCAATCTTGATGATGGCGGGAGTCGCCATTCAAACTAAAAGCGTGGAGCGGGTGATGGGATTCGAACCCACGACAGCTTGCTTGGGAAGCAAGAACTCTACCACTGAGCTACACCCGCATTGCTAAGTAAGATTTTACGGACTTTCTCAGCCAATCACAATGGGTAAGATGAACTAATCGCAGTGACTAAGTATCAAAATACCATCGGTCACTAAACCGATCAATGAAATCAACAATGTCTGAAACGGGGAGAATTCTATGGTATTGCTCGGCTTACTCGGCACAATCATTTCCATGCTTTGTTCAGTTTGGTATTACCGGACTGCTGCCGCAAAGGGCGCACCTGCCATACAATGGGCAGTGGTTGGCTTTATGTCCTATTTTTTGACAAACTTAATTTGGACCTTCTGGGTCACTAAACCCATAGCCTTAAAACTAATGGCACAAGGCGCGGGGGGCAAAGCAGGTTTGATATCAAGCTCTGGCGTATTGCTCGGTGCTTTGGTGGCTTGGTTAATTTGGTCGCAGTTACTCAACAAGTTGAAGCCAGTCACAGAGTGAGTTGAACGGGTTTTCGTTATTCGCAAACTAGCCTTGATTTGAACTAGGTAAGCCTGATTGACCATAACAGCTTGGGTCGTAGGCTGCGAGTGCATGATGCTATAGGATTTAGCTACAATAGTGTGTCATCATAACAATTCAAACTTAACAATAAGAGGAGGACACAATGGGAGCCATTGGCGGAATTGTTTCTATTGCATTTGCCGTTTGGTTTTACCTAACCGCAGAAAAGAAAAAAGCCCCTGCAATTCAATGGGCTATCGCGGGTTTCATCAGTTATTTTGTGCCTTGGTGGGTTTGGGTCAAGGTGATGGGTCCCAAGAAAATCCCATTTTCCCCTTCGATCAGCATCCTATTCGGGGCCGCTTGCGCATTTTTGGTGTTGACTTTCATCTTGAAAAGATTGAAATCACCCGACTAGCATTTGTTAGAGCATTCAGTTAGTTAGAAATAGAACAAGCGCCAGTGGCAACTGCCAACAGGCGCTTGTTCCGATGTAATTTCTTTGCGCTGACGGGCTGATGTTTACAGCTTATCGGCGTTCTGGCTCAGATAGGAAGCCACACCGTCTGCACTGGCAGACATGCCCGGTTTGCCCTTGCTCCAACCAGCCGGACAGACTTCGCCATGTTCTTCAAAGAACTGCAAAGCGTCAACCATACGGATCAGTTCATCCATATCGCGTCCCAACGGCAGATCATTGACCACCTGATGGCGAACAACACCTTGGGTGTCAATCAGGAAGGTGCCACGATAGGCCACTGGGAAACCTTCTTTTTCCACATCATAGTCTTTGGCTATGCCATGGCTAATGTCTGCAATCATGGTGT
Organism: uncultured Methylococcaceae bacterium; assembly: GCA_903930145.1. Lineage (GTDB taxonomy): Bacteria > Pseudomonadota > Gammaproteobacteria > Methylococcales > Methylococcaceae > Methylumidiphilus. The sequence continues at coordinate 9,512 of CAIYXP010000032.1, read as the reverse complement.
ATTTGACCGGGCCAATACCGCCTTTTTCAATAGGGGTGTTGCGCCATGCGCTGTGGGTGAATTGTGAATCAATGGAGACCGAAAGCACTTCCACGCCACGTTTCTTCAGCTCGTCAACACGGTGATCCAACGCAACCAGTTCGGTTGGGCAGACAAAGGTGAAATCCAAGGGATAGAATACTATCGCAACGTATTTACCCTTGGTCTCTTTGGAAAACTCGTAATTGTCAACGATGGTTCCATCGCCGAGGACTGCGGGTGCGGTGAAATCTGGGGCCTGTTTACCAACTAAAACACTCATTGAGCTCTCCTGTAAGTTGTCCGAAATCAAAAAAGTTTTCGCCTAAGCTGCGAGGCAGCCTCGGGCGGTAGCATCAGAATAACCCGATGCCATTAAAATAAGAGAATGGAATTGTACACCGAATGAGTCTGGAATAGACAGGATTCAAGGAAGTGAAAGCGATGGGTTTTCCATCACATCCCGCCACACGGCCACACCCGCTCCGTCAGGAATGGGTTCAATGCTGGCATAGAGCATCCCCTGTAAATCATATATATCCAAACTGGTGTTACCGTCCCCCTCACGTCTATGATTGACCAGTCGAATGGTATGAAAGTTCTGGCTGGAAAGATGCAATTTGAAATCCTGTCCATTGATAGACAATCCATCGCCATCGAAACGATCAACCGACTCAATGGCTCGGGGACGAAAGACTTGGTAAGGGTCAGTAATCAAAATGGTGCATGGCAGTTCCAAATGCACCAACAGACTTAGCCTTTCATGGGCTTCAGCCACAGACAGCAAGTGTTCCCCGTTACGACGCAAATTTATTTGCGGCAGCGACTTTCGTTGGAAAATTGATGGGTTTTCTAGATTATCAAACTCCTTCAATGGAAACAGTGTGTCGAATAACGGGACAAACGGTGCTGCATGTGTATGCATGATTACCTCCTTGGGACGGGTCATATAATCGCTTTTATTATTCTAAGCATTTATCAGGCCAAAAATTCATTCCATAGACTTGCCAGAAAACTGGAAAACAAAAACATCGCCAAGATTGTTGCCAGCTTGCTAAGTTCGACAGGCGTAGAAGAATTCATCCATTCATTATGATGTCAAATCATGAAGGAATCATGACAAATCATTCGGCCCAAACAACTTAAACTATGACATCCGTGTCAAAACGCACAGTTTAATCTAGCGAAACACACACTTTCAAGTATTAATCCATCAATTTGGAGACTTATCCATTTAACCCTCACACTGTGGCGACAGATTTAAAAAAATGTTCCATCTATCGGTGAAGAAGCAGAAGCAAATCTTTTTCGCGGCATACGTCCTGCATGAAACGCTTCGCGCCCTGCCTCAATGGCCTTTTTCATTGCCGACGCCATCAACACCGGGTTCTTGGCTTCGGCAATGGCGGTATTCATTAAAACCCCGTCACAACCCAACTCCATGGCAATGGCGGCATCTGAAGCCGTACCAACGCCGGCATCCACCAAAATAGGCACGTTGGCATTCTCAATGATGGTCAATATGTTATACGGATTTCTTATTCCTAGGCCGGAACCAATAGGGGCTGCCAATGGCATTACCGCTACGCAACCAATATCCTCTAGGCGTTTGGCGATAATGGGGTCGTCATTGGTGTAGACCATGACATCAAAACCATCCTGCACTAATATTTTTGCTGCTTCCAAGGTCGCAGTCACATCAGGAAATAAGGTTTTTTGATCGCCTAGCACTTCCAGCTTGACCAGTTTATGGCCATTTAACAACTCTCGCGCCAGTCGGCAAGTGCGTACTGAATCTTCGACGGTGTAGCAACCCGCCGTATTAGGCAAGATTGTATAACGGTCTGGTGGGAGTACATCCAACAAATTGGGTTGATTGGGGTCTTGACCAATGTTGCTGCGGCGAATGGCAACCGTGACTATTTCAGCCCCGCTGGACTCGGTGGCGAGGCGGGTTTCCTCCAAATCCTTATACTTACCAGTGCCGACCAACAGCCTGGAACGGTAAGACTTGCCGGCGATGACCAATTCGTCGCCTTGACCACCGCCTATGGCATGAACAATTTCAACTTGATCCTTATCGTTTAAGACACGCTGCCCGTACTGTCCATGTGGCACGATTTCTTGATTCAACTCCACCGCGATGCGCTTACCTGTCAAACCCAGTTGTTCTATCAGGGTTGCCAAGTCCAGAGGTTCGGCGAACGAACGAGGTTCGCCATTAATTTTGATTTGCATGAATGTAACCTTATAGTGCTTTAGTCGAGTAATGCCGCCGCTGTACCACAGCCTTTCCCAATTCGCGTAATAACTGTTCGCTGTCTTCCCAACCAATGCAGGGGTCGGTGATGCTCTGCCCGTAGACCGGCGTTTTGCCCTGTTCGAGTTTTTGCTGACCCTCGATCAGGTGACTTTCGATCATCACGCCGAAAATGCGCCTGTCCCCTGATGCAACTTGTATGGCAACATCTTGACCCACCACCATTTGCCGCTTGAACACCTTGGAACAGTTAGCATGGCTAAAATCGATCATAATGTTGGCCGACAAACCAGCCTTTTCCAAGTCGAGTGCAGCAGCAGACACACTCGCTGCGTCATAATTGGTAGTCTTGCCCCCCCTCAGTATGATATGGCTGTCTTCATTGCCTGTGGTCGAGAATATGGCTGAATTTCCGTTTTTGGTCACTGAGAGGAAGTGATGCGGCCTTCTTGCTGCTCCAATGGCATCAATGGCAACCTTGATTGAGCCATCGGTGGCATTTTTGAAGCCAACTGGACAGGACAGGCCAGAGGCGAGCTCCCGATGCACTTGGCTTTCTGTGGTTCGAGCCCCGATGGCACCCCACGCTATCAAGTCGGAAACATATTGCGGGGTGATTAAATCAAGATATTCCGTGGCAGCCGGCATCCCCTTTTCATTAAGATCGAACAGAAGCTTTCTTGCCAAGCGCAATCCTTTGTTGATATTGAAACTTTGATCCAAATCTGGATCATTGATGAGCCCCTTCCAACCCACAGTGGTTCGCGGCTTTTCAAAATAGACTCGCATGACGATGACCAAGTCCCGATCAAGCTCACGCTTCAGTGCCAACAGTTTGCCAGCATAATCAATCGCAGCTATTGGGTCATGGATGGAACAAGGACCTACAACAACTAATAGGCGGTCATCCTCGCCTGTCAAAATATGGTGAATGTCGCTACGGGCTTGCAAAGTAACAAGCGCGGCGGCTTGGGTAATCGGGCATTCCTCGTGTACTTGGCTCGGAGGGATGACTTCATTGATTTGGCGAATGCGCAAATCGTCTGTTTTATAATCGTTAGTCATTGCGGCGGTTTCTGTATTATCGAGAATAGCGCATCATCCCATAGGAAAGGATGCGTTAAGTCAATAAATGTTAAATCTAACATTTTACCGCTTAAGTCGATAGACTTTCCATATTTTCGACCCATGCCATTCATGCGTCATTTTAGAAATCGGGGTTTGGGGAAGGAAATTGTTTCTTTAATGGTTTGTCAAGCCATTCAACGCGACCCGCCGATCTGCCCCAGACGGCAGAGGCGCATTACGGTTTTCCATCCAAGCGACGATGTCGTTCCATGGTTTTTTGGCCTGCAAATCTCGCAGCAATAAATGGTAGCCGTTTTCATAAAATGCCACTTGGGTCTGTGGGGGCCTTGGCATTTTTTCCAACATCCGAGCAACCGGCTCGCGGGGCACCACTTGGTCCCGCTCACCATATAGCACCAAGGTTGGGGTCTTGATCTGACTGGCCTTGCCCAACGCAGCGTCCATTAAATCGGCCAATCCATACATCGCATCAATCCTAGTTGACTTGATGACCAAAGGATCACGGCCCAATTGGCGCAACATGTCAATATTATCCGATGCCATGATTTTCAAGCCTTCTCCAGTCAAGCTTAACCATGGAGCGGTGTGGGCCATGATGTCCAGCAAGCTGCTCTGATACCATGGCATCGTCGACCTACCCCATACCGCAGGAGACGACAAAATCAATCCATCAGAGGATGGGGGATGCTTGGATGTCATCGCGACTATTGCCACTGCCCCACCCATGCTCTCACCTAGGATATAAAGGGGTACACCAGGATGGCGATGCCGCAGTTGTGTGGAAAAAGCCTTCAGGTCATCTGCATAAGCCTCCACACCTGCCCATAGGCCCCGCCCCGGAGCATTTCCGAAACCACGTTGGTCATAGGCATAACTAGCATAGCCCCGCTGGCTTAGATACTCCCCCGCTGCGTTGAAAAATCGGCTGTAATCGTTGAATCCATGCAAGGCTATAATCACAGCCCTTACTGGGTCAGTCGTAGGTAGCCACGAGCGTACCGGCAAAACCGTACCGTCTTCGGTAGTGAAGTGAGACCGGCCCAGAAATGGAGACTGAACCCCTTCACCGGGGCGATTTACCATGGGCGAACAGGCGGTACAGACCAGACACACGATGAGAATTATGATTCTGCCAATGGTTTTCACTTATGAAAGGGGAAGGAAGGGGCTGAGCGGATCAGCCATCAACTATGATTGGATGGTAAAGAAGGCGCGGTCAGAAAAAGGTGAATAGACCGCGCCTTTCCCTTGCTTGGCACAAGGGCTCAACGTAGGCGATGCGTGGAGGTATAAGCATCACCTATCCCTTATTACTATCAGGGTGCGCAAATAATACTCCTGTAATACGCAAAAAAATAATCTATTTTGATTAATTCATCCGTTCCAATTCGGAAACGATTGAACCTGTACACAATTAAGTCTGCCAAGCGTCGTTGACCACATTCATTTCTCTGCCGATTGCCGAACTCTATCCCACCCAAACCCTGGCATTGCGGAACATGCGCATCCAAGGCCCATATTCACCCCATTCATCAGGATGCCAAGAATTTTGCACAGAACGGAAACAGCGTTCCGGGTGAGGCATCATGATGGTGAATCGACCGTCTTCATTAGTCAGTCCAGTGATTCCCAAAGGTGAACCGTTCGGATTGAAGGGGAAGGATTCGGTGGGCCTGCCGTAATGGTCTATGAAGCGTAATGCCGCCAAACTTGCGTTCACCACAAGGTTCGGGGCGGTTGGAAATTCCGCGCGACCCTCGCCATGCGCAACCACCACAGGCATTTGTGAACCCGCCATACCGTTTAAAAACAAGGAGGGCGAATTTAGAATTTCCACCATCACCACTCGAGCCTCAAATTGTTCGGATAAGTTCCGTTTGAATTGCGGCCAGAGGGATGCACCGGGAATCAGGTCGTGCAAATGGGCCATCATCTGGCAACCGTTGCACACGCCAAGACCAAAACTGTCTTCTCTATTGAAAAAATGGGTGAACTCATCCCTAGCCCTAGCATTGAAAAGTATGGATTTGGCCCAGCCACCCCCCGCCCCAAGAACATCGCCATAGGAAAAACCACCGCAAGCAGCAAGCCCTTTGAATCCTTTCAAGCTTATACGGCCTTCCATAATGTCGCTCATATGCACATCCACACTCGTGAAACCTGCCCGGTCAAATGCGGCTGCCATTTCGACGTGACCATTGACGCCTTGCTCGCGCAGGATGGCAACGCGGGGGCGGGTTCGGTGGACAAATGGAGCGGCAATCTCTTGGCGTGGGTCAAACACGAGCTTACTTGCAAGGCCGGGGTCATGGTCGTCCAGCAAAACATTGAATTGCTCCTCAGCACACTGGGGATTGTCGCGCAGGGCTTGCATGCGATAACTGGTTTCTGCCCAGATTTGCTGCAACTCGGCACGATTAGCTGCAAAGCATTCGCGTCCCGATTGGTTCACTATGATGCGGTTGTCCGCTCGTGGCTTGCCAATGACATGCGCAACCTTTCCTAGGCCCACTGCTTGCAAACAGTCCAAAACATCCTTGAGATTGTCATCATGAACTTGAACAAGCGCACCCAATTCCTCATTAAACAAGGCAGTTAAAGGATCTTCCCCCAAACCGTCCACATCGATTTCAACGCCAGTACGGGCCGCAAAAGCCATTTCGCAAAGGGTGGCAAATAACCCTCCGTCAGACCGGTCATGGTAGGCCAGCAACAGACCGTGTTGATTCAAAGACTGGATTGCAGAGAAAAATGATCTAAATAATTCAATATCATCCAAATCAGGAGCATGGTTGCCCATCTGCCGATAAACTTGAGCCAGAACCGAACCCCCCAGCCGATTTTTACCCCGACCCAAATCGATCAAAATTAAACAAGTTGGGCCTGAATCCAGCCTCAATTGCGGGGTCAAGGTCTTGCGAATATCGGTTACTGGGGCAAAAGCCGTGACAATGAGTGACAAAGGCGAGGCCATGAACTTTTCATCATCCCCGTCTCGCCAGACAGTTTTCATTGACAAGGAATCCTTGCCCACCGGAATGGCGATGCCTAGCGCAGGGCATAACTCCATACCCACAGCCTTCACTGTGTCGAATAAGCGCACATCCTCTCCGGGCGCTCCCGCTGCAGCCATCCAATTAGCGGACAGTTTGACTTGCGTTAATGACTCTATTTTGGCGGCTGCAAGATTGGTAAGTGCCTCGCCGATAGCCATGCGACCTGACAGAGGCGAGTCTATGACCGCCAAAGGAGAACGCTCGCCCATAGCCATGGCTTCGCCAGTGTATGAGTGAAAACCGCTGGCGGTTACTCCCACGTCGGCCACTGCCACTTGCCAAGGCCCGACCATTTGATCCCGCGCAACCAAACCGCCTACCGAACGGTCGCCGATGTGAATGAGAAAACTTTTATCAGCCACGGCGGGAAATGCCAGCACACGCCGCGCCGCTTCACCGACTGAGACACCCGACAAGTCGAGTTCCATCAGTTCGGGGGCAAGCCTTGACACGTCTCGTCGCATTTTAGGTGGCTTGCCAAACAACAGCGACATTGGAATTTCGATGGGGCGATTGCCAAATAATTCATCGCTGAGAACTAGCTCTTCCTGCTCGGTGGCATGACCAACGACCGCATAGGGGCAACGCTCGCGTTTGCAGAATTCATCGAACATTGACAGAGATTGTAGGTTAATGGCGAGGACATAACGTTCTTGTGCTTCGTTGCACCAGATTTGCAGTGGAGACAGGCCAGGCTCGTCATTAGGCACTTTTCGCAATTCAAACCGTGCCCCCCGTCCACTGTCGTGAATGATTTCGGGAAGTGCGTTGGAGATGCCGCCGGCCCCCACATCGTGGATAGACAAGATGGGAGAATCTTCCCCCATTGCATTGCAACGGTTGATGACTTCCTGACAACGCCTCTGCATTTCCGGGTTTTCTCGTTGAACCGAGGCAAAATCCAAATCTTCAGCACTTTCCCCGGATGCCTGTGAAGAGGCCGCGCCACCCCCCAAACCAATGAGCATGGCAGGGCCACCCAGTACAATGACTGCGGCGCCGTGCGGAATGGTTTCTTTGGCTACCAGTTGCGGTCGGATATTACCCATTCCGCCGGCAATCATGATAGGTTTGTGATAACCGAGCAGACCCTTACCCGAGGGAGCAGATTGCTCAAAGCTGCGAAAATAGCCGACGATATTGGGTCGCCCAAACTCATTATTGAATGCGGCGCCGCCGATGGGTCCTTCCAGCATGATTTCCAAAGCGGAAGCGATGCGGTTTGGCTTGCCAAAATCGACTTCCCATGGCTGTGGGAAGTCGGGGATTTTCAGGTGGGACACCGTAAAACCCGTGAGTCCTGCCTTCGTTTGCGATCCTCGCCCTGTTGCCGCCTCGTCGCGAATTTCGCCACCTGAACCTGTAGCCGCCCCAGGATGCGGGGAAATGGCGGTGGGATGATTATGGGTCTCAACCTTCATCAGGATATGCGCATTCTCAGCCTTGTAAATATATTCCATTGTGCTTGGATCGCGCATGAACACACTCGCTTCCGGCCCTTCCATGATGGCAGCATTGTCTTTATAAGCAGATATGATCCCAGTTGGATTGAGAAGGCTGGTATTTCGGATCATACCAAACAAAGTTTCCGGCTGTTCTTCACCGTCAATGCGCCAAGACGCATTGAAAATCTTATGCCGGCAATGCTCGGAATTGGCTTGGGCAAACATCATCAGTTCCACATCATTGGGATTGCGACCCAAGCGAGTAAAGCTTTCCGCCAGATAATCCAATTCATCTTCCGACAAGGCCAAACCAAGCTGTGTGTTAGCCACAACCAGCGAGGATCGTCCTTCTTCAAGCAGGGGGATGGATTCTAGCTGAGCGGGTTCTTGATGACTGAAAATCCGCTCAAATTCGCCTTCCCCCAATACAACTTGGGTCATGCGGTCATGCAACAACTTTTTGAGATTCTCAAGTTGCTCTGGCAACACCTCATCAACCCCAAGCAACCTGTATTCAATACCCCTTTCGATGCGCTGAACCGCATTAAAACCGCAACGTTTGGCAATATCAGTCGCCTTGCTTGACCAAGGCGACAGTGTACCCAATCGAGGAACAATCAGAAAATATAAACCTTTTGTGGATAACTTCTCATTTGCCAAAACCCCATGACTTAAAATTCTTTCAAGCCCTGAGTTTTCCTCTTCGGTCAGCGGACGCTCCAACTCGACAAAAAATACATAATAGGCCGAGAAACCGGTGATGCCCGGAACCACGGCTTGAACATCAGACATCAGTTTTTGTTCTCTGAAGGCGGAAAGCGCTGTCGCGCCGGTGATTTTCACTATCATAGGGGAAACTCGTTAAGCTAGAAATTCGATGGGAGAAGGCTTGATTTTACCCAGTTCATCCTACTTAGTCTCCCGGTTTATGGGCATATGGCCTACTTTATCTTGCTTGAAAAAGCAGCATAGCATATTTCTTAAATTTATAAACTTTAGAATGATTATGACGTTAAGGGGATTTCAGCGTTGAACCATTCTTAAATGGAGTATGATTGACTAGCTCTTCCCTAAAATGCTCAATGCTTGATCTCTCTTCGTCGAGAAACCGTTTAATGGCATCAGAAAACCTTGGATCGGCAATCCAATGAGCCGACCATGTCGGAGTTGGCAATAATCCACGAGCCATTTTATGAATACCTTGCGCCCCTCCTTCAAAACGACCTATTTGATGTTGAATGCAATATTCCACTGCTTGCGAATAGCAAGTTTCAAAGTGAAGACCACTAATAAATTGATTGCTACCCCAATAACGCCCGAATAATGAATCTTCACCCAGTATATTCATCGCGCAAGCAATAGGATCATTATCTCTGTACGCTAAAATCCATAGCAATTTATCGGGCATGGACTTTTTGATTTGCTTAAAAAAATCAAGGTTCAAATAGGGCGAAGACCAATGTTCGTGGTAGGTGTTGACGTAACATTGATAGAAAAACTCTAACAAATCGTCATCCATTTGATCACCCTTTGACCAATGAAAAGTTACTCCTGCGTCATGAGCTCGCCGTCGTTCTTGTCGAATTTTTTTTCTCTTATCATGATTTAGTGCAAACAAAAACCCATCAAAACTTTCATAACCTT
>CAIYXP010000031.1 GCA_903930145.1 uncultured Methylococcaceae bacterium | reverse complement strand
CCCGACGCATGGAGCCAAAAGCGGCGGCACCCCACCGACGCTTGACCATCATCCGCCAACTCAGCGAGGCAGGCATACCGGTTGGAGTGATCGTCGCGCCCATCATCCCGGCATTGACGGACCAAGACCTTGAAAATATTCTGCTACTTGCCAAGCAGTCGGGTGCAAGCATGGCTTCTTATATTTTTCTGCGCTTGCCGCTGACGGTCAAAGAAGTGTTCGTGGAATGGTTGGAAACCCATTACCCCGACCGCGCCAAGCATGTGATGAGTTTGATCCGCCAGTCACGCGGCGGGCGGGAGAATGTGTCGAATTTCGGCGAGCGCATGGAAGGCGAAGGCGTGTTTGCCGATTTGATTAAACAACGATTTAATAGAGCGCATAAGCGATTGGGTTTTGTGGATTATTTTCCATTAGACACAAGCCTGTTCAGACCACCAAAGCCGGAAAATCGGCAGATGGATATGTTTGATTAACATGTTGTAGCCCGGATGAAGCCGCTTTGCGGCGTAATCCGGGGCGGTCGTAACCCAAAAACCCGTATTCCGCTTCGCTGCATACGGGCTACATTTTGTGCGTAATGATTGGTATAAAATCCGTCGCCAATCCCTTAATATCAGCCAAGCCAAGCTTTTCCCCACGATAAGCCAAACGCGCCCTCTCTAATATCGGCAACAATCCTTCGGCAATAGGGTAATGGCTCAACTCATTTTCAGCCACCCAAGCGGCGGCGCTGGCATCGTCGGCGGGTATTATGTTGGTATTGGCTGGATCGATTAGATAGGCAAGAAAATCAATGATGACATAATGAAAGCCTTCCTGTCTGCGCTCGACCACCGCCATGATCGGGCCTATGGTGACATCCAAGCCGGTTTCCTCTTTGACTTCGCGCCTGACCCCTTCCACCAAGCTTTCGCCGACTTCCAATTTGCCGCCGGGGACATGCCAAAACCCCGCCGCCGGCGGTTTGCCGCGTTGAATCAGCAGAACTCGCTCGTGTTCGTCAAAGATGATGGCACTGACGCCGATGGCGGGGCGGGGGGAATTGGTCATGATAGTTAGCTGCTAACGAGGATTTTCAATCTTAAAAGATATGGACAGTTTCGGGGGGGGGGAGAATAATTCCGTTTTTTTCCGTTGTTATTAGCTGAATTTGGCGGGAAAGAACCCCAACCCTATTTTCATCTTTCACTGGGAAGATCATTCAATGAAGCTTAATCAACACATGTTCTTTGCATTACTCGGCTTGATGGCGGTGTTCTCGACCGGCACTACCCAAGCCTCCATCGTCACCTACACTAACCGCGCCACTTTTATCGGCTTGTTGCAGCCGGGCTATTACGAGGACACGTTTTCCGGTGTCGGCTTTGGAAGCATTCAAGGTGCTTCCACCACCCGCTCCGGCAATGGTTTTTCCGTGACGTATACGGCTCCAACAGGTGGCCTGTATTCGATCCCGGCTGCAATCACGACTTCATTAGAAACCAATAATTTGATTGCGTCCTTGAGCGCGAACAGCTATGCAGTCGGCGGTTATTTTTATCTGTCAAACAAGGATGGAGATTACCTACCCTTTCCCGGCTTCAACATCTCGGCAGTTGCCGCCAATGGCATTGACCCAAATTCACCACTGTCGGCAGTGAATTCGACCACGAACTTTTTTGGCTGGATATCAACCACGCCCATCACCTCGGTGACCGTAAGCGGTGGAGGAACCCCCCCTCCGCTACAATACGGTGACGGATGTGATTGTGGGCGCGGGTTCGACCTCCTCGGTCCCTGAGCCGGGTACGCTGTCGCTACTCCTATTGGGCAGCGCCATCGGGTTTGCCAAACCGCGCAAGGATCCTTGATTCCCATTAGCTTCAATACTGCAACAAACCGACTCGGTTTTCAAAACCGAGCCGGTTTGGTTTGGGTTTTTTAACCCTGCCGGAAGTTTCAAGCATTCGGCGGGGTTGTTAAGGTTTGAACCTCTGCCACCGTCAAATCAGTCAGTGCGGCCACTTGGCTAATTTCCATGCCCTTGTCCAGCAGGCGCTTGGCTATCTCCACAGCTTGGGCATGTGCGCCTTCCAGCTTGCCTTCCAGCTTGCCTTCCAGCTTGCCTTCCAGCTTGCCTTCTTGCTTACCTTCTTGCTTGCCTTTCTCAATACCTTTTTCGATGCCTCTCTCGATGCCTTTCTCCATGCCCATTTGGTAAGTCGGCAGTTTTTCAAAATCAATCGTTAACATATCTAGTTGCTCCCGAATATTTACACTAAAATCGCGGTTAGTCGCCAATATTTCCAACATGCTTACATACTCACGCAATCGCGGTGGTTCCTCATTCAGTCGTTGGACCAGCCTCGATAATATCTGATTGACAAACTCATCCGCCGGACTATCCTTGAAATCCCCCAAAACAGCCAAAACCCATGCATCCGGGGAGTCTCGGCTCAATAATGTTTGAGCATCGACGGTATGCATGTCGATGGTCTGGTAATGATAGGACAATTGCAACAAGTTTAAACCACTTGGCATACGCAATCCGTCCTTACCAATATACACCAAGTATTGCCGAACCGGCATGTCGAGGTAGGCCAAAAGCAAGTCGGCAAGATAGCGCAACATGCGCTTTGGCATTAGTGGATCATTAGCGTTTTGGATTTCGATATGCAAAATAAATATCTGACCTGAAGTGTCTTTGACCCGTGCCACAAGATCGGCACGGCGGTCTTCGATTCTCTGCTTTTCTGTATCCAGCAATTCCACCTCTTCTATAGGTAAATCGAATAAATAAATCGCGAAATCACGCACTAAACGCTGAAAAATACTCTTCGAAATGATGTCCTTGCTACCCATAGTCAATAAATCCAACTACTCCGCCACCCCGGCATATTCTGCCAACCTTTTGCGCAATAGGGTAGCCTCCAACGCCTGATAGAGTTTCACCAGTTCCGGGCCGTCAGTCCGTCCACTCAAAGCAGCGCGAAGAGGCATGAACAAGGCTTTGCCTTTAGCCCCGGACGTAGTTTTCAACTGGGACATGAAGGCATTGAAATCCTGCCCTGCGGCAATGGCTGCATCCAAGGCAGCGAGAAAGAAGGGTTCACCCGCCTGTCTTGCCATGTCTGCCAACTCAGTCGAAAGTGCCAACTCGTCGGTGAATAAAATTTTGGCCCATTCCTCCGCATGGCTGGGGAATACGCAGTTGCTTCTGACAATATCGATGAATAGCTCCTTTTTTTGCGTAGGAACCAAGCCACGGGTTTCTTTGTTTAACCAGTTCCATAAGGTTTCTTCATCGGCAGATCGCACCACTTCTTCCTGCCAATGCTGCAAATGCTCGATATCGAAGCGTGAAGGGGATTTACCCAGATGACTGATATCGAAATGCTGCTTGAGTGCTTCCCAATTCATCAAGCCCTCATTCTCGTAATGATGACCGACCCGCGAAAGCATGTTTAGCAGGGCCAAAGGAAAATAACCTTCCTCCCGTAGCTGGTTCAAACTGCGGCTGCCATTGCGCTTGGACAAGGGTGCTCCATCATCACCCAGCACCAGTGAGATGTGGGCGTATTCGGGCGAGGGCAAGCCCAATGCCTTCAGTATCAATAACTGACGAGGGGTGTTGCTGAGATGATCCTCGCCCCTCACGACATGGGTCACACCCATCAGTGAATCGTCAATGGCATTGCAGAAGAAAAATGCCGGCGAATTGTCGGCGCGGCGGATAATGAAATCGCCAATGTCGTCGGTATTGAACTTTTGCGGACCACGAACTAGGTCGTTAAATTCAACCGTCTCGTTGCGGGGTACGCGAAAGCGCAGGGTGGCTTGCAAACCTTTTTGCAGTCGGCGTTCGATGTCTTCAGGGTTTAAGCGCCCGCATTTTCCGCTGTAGCGCGGCGGTTGACCGGAACTAAGCTGGACTTTACGCGAGACCTCCAATTCAGTGGCAGTGCAAAAGCAAGGATAAGCCAAACCTTCGCGCTCCAATTGGTCATAGTAACGGGCATAGATTTCGCCGCGTTGGGATTGGAAGTAATCTGGAGTGACTTTGGCAGTTTGCGGCCCTTCATCCCAGATCAATCCCATCCAGCGCATGTCTTCCATCAAATCGACAACGAATTCCTGGCGGCTGCGCTCTTGGTCGGTGTCCTCAATCCGCAGCAGGAAACGCTCACCGAACAATGCGCTAAAGAGCGCCGTGCGGGCGTTACCTAGGTGCAGTAGGCCAGTGGGGCTGGGTGCGAAGCGTGTCTTGGTTTGGTTCATGGGTTATTTTCTGCGCTGACGGAAAGGCTAGGGGTTGCAAAGCGCGCACTTTACCAACAATACAGTATCAGCGGCAAGTAAACTCTTCGCGATATGTGAATATTTCCCTAAATGACCTATAAGTTTAGGCTTGCACGATCATTAAAACGCAACGGAAATGAGAGTGTTCAATCAAAGCGGTTTTTCAAATCCCAAAATGCCATACTTGATGACCCCTGCCCTGCTGGCGCATTCAATAAACAAGGTCTGCACGATGGCTGAAAGGCTGCGAAACTGAATTTGACGTTGCAGATCGTGAATAAAATCATAAGTCGGCAAAGTATTACGGGTGATGTCACGTTCTAGGCAAATGGAAAATCCAGTTTCAGAGGCCAAGTCTCGATACTGTTGAAAAGTGAACTGTACGTCGCACTCTCCGTAAAATCCAATCGAGGCGGGCCAAGCTTTGATTAACCGGGCGGCAGGTCGCAACAGCGGAGTGCTGATAAAATCGGAAAGCGCAAGTTTTCCTCCCGGTTTCAAAACACGGAACGCTTCACGAAAAAAGTCAATACGGTTGGGGAAATGAAAGATACATTCCACCGCCAACACCGAGTCGAACGAGGCATCGGCGAAAGGCAGGGAACAGGCATTGGCATTGACCCACCCCACTTGATTGCTGGCAAGCGGCGATACTAGGCGCTTTGCCCTATGCAGTTGTCGCAGTTCGATGTTCAGTCCCTGCAAATCCATATTGATGAATTGCTCGTTGAGACTGGCAATGGTTCCGCCAAATCCACAACCCACATCCAGCACCCTTTGCCCATCGCTCACTTTGGCCGCTTGATAGACTAGCCGCGTCAATTCTTCCGCGGCTTCGGCAAATTGATGCGGGGTTGGACATTTGCTTGGCGGAGTTTCCCAGTATCCCCAATGGACATGCCGTCCAAAAGTTTGTTCAAGCACGGGATGTTTGTCCAAAAGGCTTAACAACACATCAAAATAGGGTAAAGGGCGGCTTGATGGATTCATGCTAACGGCCATCGGAGGGGTTGGTGTCTTAAACTTGGGTAATCATTCAATCCAGAAAGGCTTCAACCTGAATTTTTATCTTAACATCGTTACCAATCATCGGCTGAAGGGCGGTCATGCCAAAATCACTGCGTTTGATCTGGGTGGAGGCATCAGCACCGCAGACTTGGCGCTTACTGATCGGATGAACCCCGCAATTGAAATGTTCGATGGTCAACTGTACTGTTTTGCTCGTGCCGAGAAGAGTCAGGCTGCCTTCGGCGGCGATGGGTTCATCACCGCCGAATTTGATTTTCTTGGAATTGAATGTAATGGTAGGGAATTTGGCGGTATTGAAGAACTCGGCCCCACGGAGTTTTTCCTCCAGTTCGGGCAATCCGGTGTCTATGGAATTCGCATCAATGGTGATTTGGATGGAACCGGTTTCGTTTTTCGCATCTAAATTGATGATTCCATTGGTTAGGTCAAATCGTCCACGTTGGGTGGAAAAGCCAATGTGGCTAATTTCAAAACTGGGAAACGTATGCTTGGAGTCTATGGTATAGCGTTCCGCCATAGAGTTCCCGGCAAAAGACATAAATACTACGGCGGCGACTAGGGAATTCAGGGTTTTCATGGAAATTCTCCAAAAGTAAGACTTACACTATACGGTAGCGGTTTAATCGAAACAATCGATATAAAAGAAATTAGGCTATTGATTAATAGTATCTTGGCCTGTCCAGCCCACTCGAAACTATTTTGACATCAGTTGCAACTCGTTGTTTTCGTCATCCAAAGAGAAGCGAAATCGATTCAGAAAGCTCATGCCCAACAATCGTGTGCCATTGAGTTTTTGGTCGTTGATAAAACTAACGGTGACATTTTCCGCCGAAATATCACCGATGCGCACCGATTTGAGGACTCCAGTTTTGACTGGGACTTGACCGGCTGCGGTTTGACTGACGCTGTTTCGCAGATTTTCCAGACTAAACCCTAGGCTTTGGATCATCGACTCTGGCAGAACCAAGGTTGATGCCCCGGTGTCAACCATCAGGTTGGTGCTGATTTCAACATCGTTAGGACCGTAAAGTAGGGCTCTAACCTGGTGATGAGCTCCCATGCGTCGGGTTTTCACCGCACCGCTGCTTTTAGGTTTGGGGGCAACATTTTTCAGGCTGCTGATCGAAACGCGCTCGATTTTGACACCGCCACCCACAATCATAAAATTGTAATCAGCAAGCAATGAATTGATTTGACGCCGAATGTCTCCTTCAGTCTGCTTGGAGGGTTCACTGCCAAGTTGTTCGAGTCCATCAATGTGAAATCTGTGTTCCTTGGCAAGGTTTTCCAGTTGCGTGCGCAGCGTGTCTGGCTGAGTTGCCGATGCGAGTGCAAACAAACTCGCCACTGCAAGGATAATGACAATAAGCCAAGTTTTTTGAGAATTGCGATAATTAGCCATTCTGAAGCCGATTTTGATGAAGAGCGAGCGCCAAATGATACTCCTAATGTTGAATGCGACAAGCCTTCCATGGGCTGGCTGGAGCATGGGGGCAAACTAAAGCGAAAAACCATTTAGATGATCTTTTGACAATTGAGTTGCTAAAATCGCCGCCTGCTGTCTGCTTTTGATATAATTAGCGGAGTTGGCGCTTGCGCCATGGAGGGTTATGGAAAAAACAGCCACTCCGCCAAAAAAGGAAAGCGTTACCACCGCTTTATTGCTCTGAATCGCAAAGTAACAGACCTGATGTCCTCATTCGCCAAAGAAATCATCCCGGTAAATTTAGAAGATGAAATGAAGCAGTCCTACTTGGATTACGCCATGAGTGTAATCGTAGGGCGTGCCCTTCCCGATGCCCGCGACGGCTTGAAGCCGGTGCATCGTCGGGTTCTATTCGCCATGCAAGAGTTGGGAAACGACTGGAACAAGCCCTATAAAAAATCCGCCCGCGTCGTCGGTGATGTGATCGGTAAATACCATCCCCACGGCGACTCTGCGGTATACGACACCATAGTCCGCATGGCCCAACCCTTTTCCTTGCGTTACATGCTAGTGGACGGGCAAGGCAACTTTGGTTCGGTGGATGGCGACCCGCCAGCCGCCATGCGTTACACCGAAGTGCGCATGTCTCGCATTGCCCATGACTTGCTGGCAGACCTTGACAAGGAAACCGTTGATTTTGTCCCTAACTACGATGAATCCGAGCGCGAACCTTCGGTGCTGCCCACACGGATTCCGAATTTGCTGATTAATGGCTCGGCCGGTATCGCGGTTGGCATGGCGACAAATATTCCGCCGCACAATCTGACCGAAGTGATTGGAGCCTGTCTGGCGCTGATTGAAGACCCCGAAGTCAGCATCTATGATCTGATGAAACATATTCCCGGCCCGGACTTCCCCACTTATGGTGTCATCAACGGGGCCAGCGGCATACGCGAGGCTTACCTGACGGGACGAGGTCGCATTTATTTAAGAGCCCGTTGCCAGTTTGAAGGCGAGGAAGGCGGCAGGCAAAGCATCATCGTCAACGAATTGCCTTATCAGGTCAACAAAGCCCGTTTGCTGGAAAAAATTGCCGAATTGGTGAAAGACGGCAAACTAGAAGGAATTTCAGGATTGCGTGACGAGTCGGACAAGGACGGCATGAGGATGGTGATCGAGTTACGCCGTAACGAAGTGCCTGAAGTGGTGCTGAACAATCTGTTCCAGCAAACCCAAATGGGGACGGTGTTCGGCATCAACATGGTGGCTTTGCTGGATGGCCGTCCGCGATGCATGAATCTGAAGGAATTATTGGAAGCCTTCATCGATCATCGCCGCGAAGTGGTCACCCGCCGTACCGTATTTGAATTGCGCAAGGCAAGGGATCGCGCCCATATCTTGGAAGGCCAAGCGGTGGCGCTGGCCAACATTGATGAAATCATCGAACTCATCAAATCCTCGCCGACCCCGGCGGAAGCCAAAGAACGGATGTTGGCACGGGTTTGGCAGCCGGGAGTCGTATCGGAACTTTTGGAACGGGCCGATGAAGCCTCGCGTTCCCGTCCCGAAAACTTGGATGCCATCTTTGGGCTGAACGAGGGCAGCTATCGGCTTTCCCCGGTACAAGCCCAAGCCATTCTTGACCTGCGCTTGCATCGTCTGACCGGCTTGGAACAGGACAAGATCATTGATGAATACAAAGTCTTGCTCGGGCAAATCGACGAGTTGTTGCGGATTCTGGGCGATGACAATAGGCTGATGGAAGTGATACGCGAAGAATTGGAAGCAGTACGCGACCAGTTTGGCGACAAACGCCGCACTGAGATTGTCCAAGACCGCTTGGACTTGTCTGCTGCCGATCTCATCACCGAAGAAGACATGGTGGTGACTGTCTCTCACGAAGGATACGTCAAGTCGCAACCATTGACCGACTACCGCTCGCAGCGTCGTGGCGGGCGTGGCAAGCAAGCCGCACCGACCAAAGAAGAAGATTATATTGAAAAGCTGATCGTTGCCAACACCCATGACACGATTCTATGCTTCTCCAGCACCGGCAAAGTATACTGGCTCAAAGTCTATGATTTGCCGGTTGCCAGCCGCACCGCACGGGGCAGGCCGTTTGTCAATTTGCTGCCATTGGCGGAAGGCGAGCGCATCAACGCCATCTTGCCGGTGCGCGAGTTTGACGACAAACATTACATCTTCATGGCGACGACTTCGGCCACGGTCAAGAAAGTGCCGCTTAATGAATTCGAGCGGCAGAGGCAAACCGGCAAGATAGCCATCGAACTGCGCGAAGACGATCATCTGGTCAATGTCGCCATCACCAACGGCGAGCAAGATGTGTTGCTATTCAGCAGTGACGGTAAAGTGGTTTGCTTTAAAGAAACCGATGTCCGTTCCATGGGTCGAACAGCCACGGGTGTGCGTGGCATGACCTTGAAAGAAGGCCAAAAAGTCATCGCTCTGATTATTTCCACCAGTGGCACGGTACTGAACATCACCGAAAATGGCTATGGCAAGCGCACGGCTTTGGAAGAATTCCCCCGTCACAATCGCGGAGGCCAAGGCGTTATTTCGATTCAAACCTCCGCCCGTAATGGAGCGCTGGTCGGCGCGACCTTGGTTGAAGACACCGATGAAATCATGATTATCACTGACGCTGGTACGCTGGTACGCACTCGTGTCGATGAAATATCTGTCGTGGGGAGAAATACCCAAGGCGTTACCGTCATCAAGCTGAACCCTGGTGAAAAAGTCGTCGGCGTGGACAGGATTGCCAATTTGCCAGAGGGAGAAGAAGAGAGTGTTGAGACAGATGAATCTCCCATCGTTGAAATTGATGAGCCGCCTACAGACGGAGAATAGTTTTTGCTGGTTTCCAAACTCTTGATTGGCAACCTAGGTCTAAGAAGCCTGTGCCTCTGAAACATTAACTATATGGGTGTCAGCCATGGCAGATAACATAGAATATTTGATACTTGAACAATTTCGAGCGATGCGAAATCAAATCGAAGGATTGCAGACGGAAATGCGCAACGAGTTCAGTGATGTCAAACACCGGATTAACCGTTTAGAATCGGCAGTCGCCGGCATTCGGCGTGATGAAGCAGGAACCAGCGAAGATATTGCACGCCAGCAATCCAGTATTGACAGGCTCAAAGAACGCATAGACAGGATAGAACGCCGGCTGGAAATATCTGCACTAGAATAATGATTAGGCTCCATGAACGAATATCATGTTTTTGCCGTTTGGGACGAAGAAGCCAAGGTTTGGGCCGCCACCAGCGATGACGTGCCGGGGCTTGCCACGGAAGCAAAAACAGTGGAATTATTATTGGGTAAGCTTCGTATCATGATCCCGGAGTTATTACTGCTAAGCGGGTATAAAACACAGTCAGAGATACGGTTTCATCTGCATACCGATTGCGTTGTTGTAACGGGGCCACTGTGAAGTGAAAAGTTTCACGCACGAACTCAAGGCGATTTTGAGAAGATCGGGTTGTCATTTCATTTGCGTCGGGAAGTTAGACCATGCGATATGGTTTAGCCCAATCAATGGCATTCCGTTTGTGGTTGATAATACCATCAAATCCCGTAATACCGCTAATGCGGTTTTGAAGCAGGCGGGGTTGGGTAAGGCATTCTGACTAATCCATTTAAAATGCGCGATTTGGGTTAAGATGGAGTTTTTATTTTGTGCTAAGCAAAAAGCATTGATGGCATGTCGAAGAAAGAAAAACTAATCGAAAAACTGCTCTCTCGACCTACTAATTTTACTTGGAATGAAACTGTAAGACTGATGGGACAGTGCAATTTTGAGTTGGTTAAAAATAGCGGTTCTCGACGTGTATTCAAGCACAAAAGTGGTTTGAAAATTTTCCTGCATGAACCCCATCCGAAAAATACACTTTTAGATTATGCAATGGAAATGCTGATAGAAGGTTTAACCTCCGTCGGAGAAATCAGATGAATATTTATTTTCAGTATAAAGGCTATTTCGGGTCGGCAGAAGTCAATGTCGTAGACAATATTCAATATGGCAAATTATTATTCATTAATGATATTGTCACCTACGTTGCCGAGACTCCAGAAAAACTGGAAGTTGCATTTCGAGAAGCGGTTGATGACTACTTACAAACCTGTGCAGAGTTGGGTGACGAACCTAATGTACCCTACTCAACCACTGCTTCATTATCCAATAAGGTTGTAATCCCTAGCGGAAGAAATGCGGCAGAGATGAGCCAGAGGGCACATAAAATTTGATGCGTAATAGTGGAATAATTCGGCGGAATGCGCTAAATCGCTATTCCTCCCTACGTGGGCTTTAGAGGATATTTTAAAGTGCCAACTGTCCTGATAATTGGACCTTACCGCTTTTTCTTTTATGCCAGTGATCGTGAAGAGCCATTTCATGTTCATGTCGAGCGAGAAGACAAAACGGCGAAATTCTGGCTTAAACCAATCCGATTGCAGTACAATGCCGGTTTTTCGAGAGTTGAAATCACACGGCTTCAAAAAATAGTCACAGAACGTCAAGCATACTTAATCGAGGCGTGGAATGCGTACTTCACCCATTGAACTAGAAATCCCAAATGCCGAAAATATCACTGTGACCGAAGATACGTTATCAGTGGACTTAAGTGACGGTCGCACTATTTCTGTTCCCCTTATTTGGTATCCCCGCCTTGCTCATGCTTCGTCTGTTGAGCGAAATAACTGGCGTTTGATTGGTAAAGGGATAGGCATCCACTGGGAAGATGTTGATGAGGATATTAGTGTTGAAGGGTTGTTATTGGGCCGAGCATCGGGGGAGAGTCAGAAGTCGCTGGCTAAATGGTTGGAAAGTCGTGCCCATCAATAATATGCGTCCTATCCATCCCGGAGAAATTTTAAGAGAAGAATTTTTGATACCTCTTACTATGAGTTCCGAAGACTTGGCCCAATCTTTGAAAATTCCTGTGTCAACCGTAGACGGCATCATAAACAAAAAAGGTCCAATCTTACCCGACCCTGTATTACGTTTTGCCCGATATTTTGGTTCAAGCCCTGAGTTGGATGGATTTGCAGACCGCCTATGACTTACGCAAAACCCGGCCAAATATCGTCTACCATCGAACATGAGGTTTTCCCAAGGGATAGGGCGGCTTAGCCTAATTGTAACCGCCAACGTAATCTGCGTAAGAATGGGTATAAATAGTTAGAGTGATTGTCAGAGTTACACTGGAGCATTTTCCCGATTTACTAGGCTATTAAAATTGTAATTAAGGATCATTAATGAAGTATGAACTTCCAGATAATCATGGCCTTTCAGATTCCATCATCTCAAATCTTGTTTTCAAACAAGAAAACAGTAACAGCCCTTCTTTAACCGATGCGCAATACGATGCTCTTTCCAAAGGTGTTGGTAATGGACAAAGTGCTTTGGTGGTTTCACCGACATCTACGGGTAAAACTCAGATTGCAATTTGGGCAATCGCTAAAAGTATAGAGCAAGGATGCAATACTGT
>CAIYXP010000030.1 GCA_903930145.1 uncultured Methylococcaceae bacterium | reverse complement strand
TGGAAAGCCATTATGCTCTTTATCTGGATAAGTTTCCGCTAAGGGTGCTACCCTTCCAACCATCGTCAGGAAAACCAAGAATCATACAAGACCCGGAGGCCGAACAAATCCTCAATTGCGTAGCGGGTCACATCGCCGATGGTGTCGCCATTTGGCGTGCTGCGGAGGGAGGAACGCTCGATCCTTGGTTAGATGCCCAACAAGTGCAACCTGTGGGAGACAAAACAAGCTTGAAATCCATCGCGGCAGAATTTGCCGAGTATTGTTCAAAGAAATTTGAACGTTTATTTATTCAACCTGAGGACACGAACAATAATGCTTGGCTGAAAAACCGCCTGGAATACCAATTTGCAGTGGGGGGAACGCCTGTTTCAAAGGAATCACAACCCATTTTGTTTGCGGAACAATACCATCAAGGGCATTTGGACTGGTATAGTTTCGATGCAGTGAAGGGGCGGCAGCTTGGCAATATCGCCGAGCCTGTAACCAAAATTGACGCTGAACAGGTGGAATCATTTTTGCCTTCACCGATTCGATTTAAGGGGCAACCGCAGCCCCGGTTTTGGGAAATGGAAGAGACACAGACAGACTTTGGAAAAATCGAAACATCTGCAACCGGACTGTTGCATCTCATGTTGGCAGAGTTTGGGCTGATTTATGCGAACGATTGGTTTATGTTGCCTCATCCTATGGACATCAACACCGTTTGCGAAATCCGGGGAATAGTAGTGGACGACACTTTTGGACGGCACACATTTATTCGCCCCGCAGGGAAAGGCCCAGAAACCCTATGGCAGCGATGGGCAATGTTTCATCATACTGAAACAGGAAACCAGTGGCCTTCAACCAGTCGGTTCTATCTCGTGCCTGCCGTCAGCAAACGATTGGAGAGTGAACCACTGGAACGGGTTAATTTCATGCGCGACGAAATGGCCAACATGGTGTGGGGTGTGGAAAGCATCATCCCTTCCCAAACTGGACAGGGCATGAGCGGTTACGAGGCCGCCCGGACAAACGAAACCGAAGAGCCGCCGGTTGCAACGGATGAAAACGTAAAAATCCGCTATGCGTTGGGTGCGACAGTACCGAAAAATTGGATACCGTTTATTCCCGTTCACGCTGAAGGCAACCTAAGTGAAATCCGTCTACAACGTGCGCGCATGGTTAATGGTGAACCCCCCCGTGGATGGATATTATCCGAACCGCGTTCACCCTACTTCGTCGAGGAAGAAGAAGTGCCGCGATCTGGGGTTTATGTGGAACGCTCTTGGCAACGAGTACGCTGGATAGGAGGCAAGACATTCGTTTGGGTCGGGCGTCGTAAAACGGCTGGAAGGGGCGAAGGCTGGGGCAAACTCGTGTTTGACCAGATTGTGGATTTACAGGTGAAGAAAACAGACTGACTTTTGCTTTCTCGCCGGGTCTGTTGTGGGTGGCCGACTAATGCCTTAGATTATTAATCGGCCAATTTCAAGCATCAACCAGCCATTAACTCGAAGCCGTCCGACCGTCAATACCCAATACTATTGAATGAGTCCCTCCCCCAACGGGTATTAAGGTGTCTACACATTCAATCTGTCTATCGGTCATTAGCAAGCCTCGTCCTTCACCGGATTGGTAAGTTTGCCAATCTGTTCAATCTCCACCGTCACAGTATCGCCGTCCTTTAACCAAACCGGCGGATTACGGGCCATGCCGACACCATGGGGGGTGCCGGTCAGAATGACCGTACCCGGCAGCAAGGTCGTGCTGCCGCTCAAGAATTCAATCAAACTTGGCACATCGAAAATCATGTCATCGGTATTCCAGTCTTGCATGATCTGAGCGTTTAGAATGGTTTTGATGTTGAGATGGTTAGGATTGGGGATTTCATCGGCGGTGACCAAAACCGGGCCAAGTGGGCAGAAGGTGTCGAAGGTCTTGCCACGGCACCACTGGCCTCCGCCAGCATGTTTCTGCCAATCACGGGCGCTGACATCGTTTGCGCAGGTGTAGCCCAACACATGTGAGAGTGCGTTTCCCCGCTGCACATTTTTTGCGGCTTTGCCGATGACAACGGCCAGTTCACACTCGTAATCCACTTTGTCGCTCTTCAAATGCGTAGGCAGGAAAATAGGTTCACCGGGATGCTGGATGACATTCGGCAATTTCATGAACACCACCGGATATTGCGGGATGGCGGCCTTCGTTTCTTCCGCGTGGCGCTTATAGTTCAAACCTATGCAGACAATGGCGGTCGGTTGGATCGGGGCGAGTAATTTTGCGATATTGACTGGGCGATCTGTCACTTGATAATCGCCAAATAAATCGCCTTCAATTGCCAATGCCGCCCCGGATGACTGTTGCGAAGCGTGACCGGTATTCCCGTGTGAATCAATATAGCGGATGATTTTCATGGTTATGGGATTCAGTTGGTTTGAAAAAATTAGGATGGATGGAATATTATAACGAGGTTTGCCGATGACTCGAACTCACCGGTGAGGGGTGATATGATGTGCTTCGTAGCGAATTCAACCCGCCAAAACCTGCGTTTGCCATGATTAAGAATTCAACAACCGGTTTGAAACCCATTCTCTTTGCCCGCTCGCCGAAGCTGTTGCAAATGCGCGATCCCCTTGATGCGCCTTGGAACCGGGCTTTGGTAGATGAAGCAGCCGATAAAGACGCTGATGGGATGCTCGATCTGGCGCATCTCATCGACTTTAGCCAACTGAACGAGGTATTCGCCAACTATTTGGATGTGGTCGGCCTGCCGGTTGCCATCATCGATTTGAAAGGCAGGGTGCTGGCGTCATCAAAATGGCAGCGCCTTTGCATGGAGTTTCACCGTGTCAATGAAGCGACTCTTTCCCGTTGTGTGGAAAGTGATGTATCCCTGTCGCGACAAATGCAAGAAGGTAAAGGCTATGCGATTTATCGTTGCCGCAACGGATTGACCGATTGCTGCTCCCCCATCCTCATCGAAGGCCGGCATATTGCCAATCTGTTTATCGGCCAGTTCTTTTTGCAAGCGCCTGAACTGGATGAATTTGAGCGTCAGAGCATCGAATTCGGATTCGATCATGACGCTTATTTTCAAGCATTATCCGAGGTGCCCATCGTCGAAGAGGAGAAAGTCCCCGCTATCCTCAATCTTCTGGTTGGGCTGGCCAATCAGGTGGCGCAACAAAGCCTCGCCGAGCATCGCCTTAAAGCGGCTTACGATAGCCTTACCGAACGCACCTTGGCACTTTCCATCGCCAAAGAAGCCGCTGAAACCGCGAACAAGGCCAAAAGCACCTTCCTCGCCAATATGAGTCACGAGTTGCGCACACCGATGAACGCCATCATGGGCATGACCCTGCTGGCTTTGCGTAGGGCACAAGATCCCAAACTCATCGAGCAACTCAATAAAATCAGCATGGCATCAAAACACTTGCTCGGCATCATCAATGACATACTTGATCTTTCCAAGATTGAAGCCGAACGCCTGAATTTGGATCAAGTCGACTTCAAGCTCAGCAAAGTCCTTGATGATCTTTGGAACTTGACGAGTCCGAAAGCCACGGAAAAGGGCCTAATATTGAATTTTGAAGTTTCCCCGCTTGTCAGGGACATAGCGCTTTTGGGCGATCCATTAAGATTAGGCCAGATATTGCTCAATCTCACGTCCAATGCAATCAAATTCACCGATCTGGGCTGCGTCGCTTTACGCATAAAAATGCTCAAGGAAACTCCAACCGAAATTCTGCTTTGCTTTGAAGTGCATGACACTGGCATTGGCATTCCAGAGAAAAGCCAAAGGCAATTATTCAGCGCCTTCGAACAGGCCGACAGTTCCATGACTCGAAAGTATGGCGGCACTGGGTTGGGGCTTGCCATCAGCCGCCGATTGGCACAGATGATGGGTGGGGATATTACGCTGTTCAGCCAACTTGGAATGGGCAGTACATTTTCTCTGACCATCTGCTGCTTGAAGGCCAAAAATTTCAGCATGATTGCCCCACCAGTTCCGCAAGACAATTACGAAGCGCGGCTTATAGCCCAATTCTCAGGCACTCGCGTTTTGTTGGCAGAAGACGAGCCTATCAATCGGGAGGTTTCTCTTGGATTGCTCGAAGATGTCGGCCTTGTAGTGGACATGGCCGAGGATGGCGAGGCAGCGGTTGAACTCGCTCGCCGTAGGCTCTATGCCTTGATCCTGATGGATATGCAAATGCCCAAAATGAACGGAGTGGATGCGACGCGGGCCATTCGGGTGTTGCCGGGTCATTCGCAAACTCCCATCCTTGCGGTGACCGCCAATGCCTTTGTTGAAGACCGTGATCGCTGTCTTGCCGCAGGCATGGACGACCATATCAGCAAACCTGTGGATCCGGAACTGCTTTATGCGACTTTGCTAAAATGGCTGGATAAGCCGCTTGCATAAATTTTAACAATGGCTCGGACAAGTGTATAAGGTTTGGAGTGCAAGGCTTGCCTTGCCTGAACCTGAACTCGCAAGGCAAGAGTTGAACCCCTGCATTCCATTCATGCACTAGTCTTAGGCCAACTTGGCGCTGGAATGGCAAGATAAGCCAGACGCTTTAACTCCCGCCGACCGCGTGACACGCTATCGAGAATCAATCCACAGGATAATGACAAGAAGGCCAGCAACATGATGGAAGCTGACAGGATGGCGGTTGGGAAACGCGGCACCAAACCGGTTTGCCAGTATTCCAACACCACCGGCACTGCCAGCGCTATGGAAAGCAAGGCCAGTAGCGCGGTCAAGACCCCGAAGAACAATACGGGCCTCTCTTCTTTAATCAAGGCCGTAATGGTTCGCAAGATGCGAATGCCATCGCGGATGGTGTTTAGTTTTGACTCGGAACCTTCAGGACGCTCTTTATAGGGAGTGGGTACTTCCGCAGTCTTCATACGAAGTTCGAGTGCGTGGATGGTCAATTCGGTCTCTATCTCAAAGCCTTGTGCCAAAGCCGGGAAAGATTTGACGAAACGGCGAGAAAAAATGCGATAGCCTGACAACATGTCTGTAAATTGCCTGCCGAAAATCATGGCGACCATTTGAGTGAGCATAACATTGCCGAAACGGTGGCCGAAACGATATGCCTCTTTTTGCTCGGTGACGCGGACACCATTGACCATGTCTAATTTTTGGTCAAGCAACAATCGAATCATGCCGGGGGCAGCCGTGCTGTCATAGGTGTCGTCGCCATCCACCAACACATAGACATCGGCATCGATGTCGCTAAACATGCGCCGCATGACGTTGCCCTTGCCGGGAAAAGGCTCAAAATCGACAATGGCACCGGCTTGGGTTGCGACCTCGGCGGTACGATCAGACGATTGATTGTCATAAACATAAATTTGTGCGGTTGGCAAAGCCTTGCGAAAATCCTCCACCACGGAAGGAATGGCCACTTCCTCGTTAAAACAAGGAATAATTACGGCAATAGTGATGCCTTGAAAATCATCCATAAACACTTACCTTTATCATTGAATATACGATAGCTAGTCAGGCCATTGCCATTAAGTCAAGCCAAATTGGAGTGTTAGGCTTGCCTTAAATAAGGGTGCAGACCCTTAAAAATCAATGCAAGACAAGCCTCGCGCCCCAAAAACTAGAAAATTAAGCATGAATAGTTAGCGGCATTGGAGGCTAGACTACCCACACAGCTTGTTTATTTTAAACTAATTGGTGTCACTAGGCTTAACGCATCCTGATTTTGGATTAACGGTTATTTTTCCTAGTCCAAAGTTCTTGGCATGGCGTGGGATGATCCCGAAAATAGTGAACCTTTTCTTCGCCCAACCCAAAAAAACCCGTTTTGGCATGGTTCATCAGCTTCAACCGAGCTTGGCTTTGCACATTAGCACCAAATTTGCCCTTGGCATCGGGTTTCAAATATAGGCAAACTTCAATAAGGCGAGATATTGGGCATAGCGCGGGGCAAACTTGGCTTTCCCGCAAGCCTGACGCACCGCTTCATCCAAACGGGCCAGCCGGTCAGGGTCGCCTTTGCAAATCGAAGCCAAGGCATGAACATAGCGGCCTTCGTCCAAAGCCCGTGCCGCGCCGATGCCGTCCTCGACGTTGTAAAGCTGCGACATGGCTTTGGGCAAATCCAAGCCCAATTCCGCCGCCAGCGCATCGCGCAAAACTAGGGATTGTTTAAGGCGAAGGTGGCCGGAGCGTTTATCGGTTGGCATTTTGCTATTGCTACGCATATCAAATTCCCAAAACCAAGCGTAACCCTGCTTCAATCTCAGCCATGCGAGGTTCAGGAATGCGTCCGATGCACTCAGTCAGCAGCGACCGATCCACCGTCAAAAGCTGCGACACGTTCACAACAGAATCTTTAGAAAGCTTGGTCTGCTTTGAGGGCAAACGAACATTCCCTGGTGTCATGGCGAGTGCAAGATTGGAGGTGATGACAGCCACCACCACTGTCTGAATTCGACTTTCGTTGAAAGAATTCGCCTGTATGACGACCACGGGGCGGCGAAAACCCGGCCCTGAGCCTTGAGGTTCTGCTAAAGAAGCCCACCATATCTCACCTCGACGCACTACCAACCCTCGTCATCAATTAAATTCATCTGAGCAGTCATAACATCAGAGGGAACTTCCGCTTTTTCGCTTGTATAAAGTTCATTCAAACGTGCAGTAACCAATTGAGGATCATTGAAGTTTACATAGCTTTCCAATGCTCTGGCATATAACTCACTTCGAGAAAGGCCCAAACGCGAAGCTAGAACTTCTGCGGACTTAAAAACTGGATCGGGAATGGAAATAGCAGTTTTCATTTAACAGCAACCTCTAAACGTTTGTTTGCAAATTCTCTGGTAGCAAGTTAGTTCCAAGCAAAGTAGAACGATCATAAAGTGTCTCTGGGGCAATATCCAAGCCATTCGGCCAGCAAACCGTATCAAAAGCTACATATGCTTGCCGAAAAGCGGTTACATCTTTTAGTCGCTGAAAAGCACCACGATCTAAGTAGGGTCGGGCATCGAACAACTTACTTTCGCCCGTGTTGAATGTCAATTCCAAGTGGAAGTCTTCACGTGGTATCACTCGAATAATAGTTTCCAAAGTTAAAATCCTATTTTAGTGGATCAATACGGAATGTAGGTTCGCCGATTACGGCAAGTTCCCAATCAGCCAATAATTCTTCACGATGTATTTCAATCCAAGCTTGCACCAGTTTTGCTTTTGAAATAGGAATCTCACCTGTAAGCAAAACACCATCAATAATCGAAAATGCGGCAGTCTGCCCTTGATATTTTGCATGAATATGGGGTAGTTTATGGCGCTCGTTATCGAAGAAATACATATAAACAATAATACCGTAAAACATGCTAATGGTTGGCATATCAATCTCTCCCAAATTGCAACGCGAATACTTCTTCTATGGACTCAAAACGTTCGCAACCTTCAAATGTCAGCGAAGCCGGGTCGTTGGTGTATAGCCTGTCGGCGGGGTGTTCTTTGAGTTTGGCTTGCAACCAGTCGGCAGAACTGTCAAACCCGCAGTCGCGGAATAATACTAACACCGATTGTCCGTGCCGGTTGGGCCGGGTCAACACCACACCCGCCACTTCCCGGTATAGCCGTTGCACGTCCAAGCCTAATAAATACACTAAACTCTCCACCAATAATTGGTTGGCGTTCAACACCTCGGTTTTGATGAACATGTCCAAGTCTTCCGCCAGCGCCTCCCGCAAGCGTTTGTGGATGAAGAAATCCGACTGATTGCGGGCAATGTAGCGGTTCAGCCAGCGTTTGATGTCCGCCGCGCCCAAAGCGCCGCTCGACGATGAAATCCCCATCTTGATAAGGTTGGTCAGAATTGAGAATTGATGAAAACATATTGTTCAATTGCCAGCAACCCCCGGATTTTAGGATAATACCCGATTGCAGCCCAACTTCTTCGGCACTACCCCTAAAATAATGAAAAAACGTCTGGAACACTTGCTTCAATCCGCTATCGACATGCTGAAATCCCAAGGCGAATTAGTCGCCGATGCGGAGGCTTCAGTGATGGTCGAACGCGCCCGCGACCCCCGTCATGGCGATTATGCCACCAATTTGGCAATGACTCTCGCCAAAACAACCAAAAGCAACCCCCGGCAACTGGCAGAAAAAATCATCACCGCCCTGCCCTTTCATCCCGCTGTGTTGAAATCGGAGATTGCGGGTCCAGGCTTCATCAATTTTTTCATTGACCCCAAGGCGCAGTTCTCCATTGTTCAGCAAATCCTAGAGGAAGGGCGCGAGTTTGGCCTTAGCGAAGCCGGGGCGGGTAAAAGCGTACTCGTCGAGTATGTGTCTGCCAACCCGACAGGACCCTTGCATGTCGGCCATGGGCGCGGGGCGGCCTATGGATCAGCCGTTGCCAACCTCTTGTCAGCAGCAGGGTTTAAAGTCCATCGGGAATATTATGTCAATGATGCGGGTCGCCAAATGGATATTCTCGCCGCCAGCGTGTGGCTGCGTTATTTGGAGGAGTGCGGTGAAGTCTTGGCCTTTCCCAGCAATGGCTATCGGGGTGAATATGTCCGTGACATTGCGCAAGAACTACTAAAAACCGCATGTTCCGATTATTTGCACCCGGCTAATAAAGTCTTGGACGGGTTGCCGCCGGACGAACCTCAAGGCGGCGACAAGGAAACCTATATTGATGCCGTCGTGGCCCGTGCCAAAGACTTGCTAGGGCCTGAAGGCTACCGACGTGTGTTTGATGCTGGCTTGAACAGCATTCTCGACGATATTCGCATGGATTTGGCCGAGTTTGGCGTGGAGTATGAAGAATGGTTTTCCGAGCGCAGCCTAGCCGAATCCAAGGCGGTTGAGCGTTCATTGGACAAACTTCGTGCGAGTGGGCATTTGTACGAAAAAGAGGGCGCTGTTTGGTTTGCCTCCAGCCAGTTGGGAGACGAGAAAGATCGCGTCGTCGTCCGTGAAAACGGGCAGATGACTTATTTCGCCTCGGACATTGCTTATCACATGGATAAATTGGAGCGTGGCTTTGATTATTTGATCAATATCTGGGGAGCCGACCATCATGGTTATATTCCTCGTGTCAAAGCGGCCATCGAAGCCCTAGGTGGCAACCCGTCGCAATTGGATGTTTTGCTGGTGCAGTTTGCCGTGCTTTATCGGGGCGAGGAGAAGGTGCAAATGTCCACCCGTTCCGGGGAATTTGTGACTTTGCGTCAATTGCGCAACGAGGTGGGCAAAGATGCGGCGAGGTTTTTTTACGCCATGCGCAAATCCGACCAGCACATGGACTTCGATCTTCGCCTTGCCACCTCGAACACCAATGAGAACCCGGTTTATTACGTTCAGTATGCCCATGCTCGTATATGCAGCGTGTTCCGCCAACTGGATGAAAAGGGTCTGCCACGCGATGTGGTGCTGGGTATGAACCATCTGGAACGCCTTACCGCCCCGCATGAGGCTACCCTCTTGACGACTTTATCGCGTTACCCTGAGGTTGTGGAGAGTTCTGCCATGCAACATGCGCCTCATCATCTGGTACACTATCTGCGAGAATTGGCTTCAGAACTTCACGCCTATTACAATGCCCACCAATTTTTGGTTGAAGACGCGGGGTTACGTGATGCCCGCCTCAACCTAATCGCCGCCGTGCGGCAGGTGCTGCTCAATGGCCTGCGCCTGCTGGATGTCAGTGCCCCCGAATCGATGTAGTGCATTCCATGGACTATAAACACCGTTTTCCAGATAATCGATACCGCTTTGAAGAGAAGAAAAGCCGAACAGGGCTATGGCTCTTGCTGGCCGTGGTCGTGGCTGTCGCCGCTGCTGCGGTCGGCTGGGTTGTGATTTCCCGCCACCAAGAACAGACTCAAAGTCCCCTGCCGCCTAACCCAACCGCAGACCAGGCCAACGCCAATCCGCTGGCTTTGCCCCCGGTCAAACCGGGCGTAAAAAAAACCGGCAAACCCAATGCTGCGGATAATAAGAAGCAGGGTCAGGAACCTAATCCCGTTGCGGTTAAGCCACCGGAGCCTAGATTCACGTTTTATAAGATTTTGCCGGAAAAGGAAGCGATTATTCCTGAGAGCGAGATCAAAAACTTGAAAAACCAAGAGAGCTTGAGCAAGAAACCTCAAGCGGGGCAATATCTGCTGCAAGTCGGCTCGTTCGCCAATCCCTTGGACGCTGCCAATTTAAAGGGTAGACTTTCTGAGCTGAAGATCAAGTCCCATATTGAAAATGTCAAAATCGAAAATACCGCTTGGAACCGGGTCAAAATAGGCCCGTTCAAAAGTCTGGCTGACGCGGATAAAGTTAGAACCTATTTGCGCAACAATCAAGTTGACAGCGTGGTGCAAAAAGCCGTGACTAAACCCGCTGCTACCCCACCACAAAAGCCAAGCAAACGCTAAAAATTGATTGTTCCCACGCTCTGGCGCTCGTCGTTATACACAAATGCTGAAGGACCGTCATTTCGGCAAGGATGCCGAAATCCAGCGTCCATGGACGGCAATCTGTCCGCTTGGGCAGCAGTCAAATCGGGCAAATGCCAAACCATCAAGTTACCGTCCATGGCCTGGATACCGGCATCCATGCCGGTATGACGGCTTAACTTAATGGCAGTGAGTCAAGGGAGGCAAAGGCTTGCCGCCCCGCAAACTTAACGATTAACTGGCTTTGCTAATGCCCCGCCTCCGCGCCGCCACCATGCCAACCAAGCCAATCGCTAACAATGCTAGGCTGTCGGGTTCGGGAACCGTCAATTCGGATGAGAGGGCATAGAAACCTGAAGAAGAAGATGGGCGTAAATAAGTAGAATTCATCCAAAGATAGTTTGCCATCGAATTAAAGCCAACAGAGACAGTGTTGTCTCCAAGAGAGGAAAAACCACTCCTCGTGCCGTCAGGATTTGTACCTGTAAACACACCCTGTGCTACCAGTGAATTGCCCAAAATATCAATGTTCACTGCTGCCAACAAAGATTGAGTGGTTGTTGTTCCCCACAACCCATCGGCGTTGGTGGTCAGATCATTCGCCACCTTGGTTCCGGTGACGAGGTAAACCGGAACCAAGGTGCCGAAACCGCCGACATTATCCCTTGCATTGACTGTTGCCGTTGAGCCTATGGCAGCCCAGTTGACCGTCAGGCCATTGTAAGTTGCACCGCTGGCTTGGGTGTTGACGAAGCTATTGTAATCGGCAATATCGGAAGAAGTGGCATTCCTCGTACCAGAGGTCTCGAAGATAAAGCGGAACTTGTCGCCCGGGTTCAGACCACTCGGGGTTGAGAGTATTATCGGAGCTGCCAAGCTAATGCTGGTGAAGGCAAGAAGCAGCAGTGCAAGAATGAGTTGGTTGGTTGGTTGGTTAGTTGGTTGAAAATTCTCATGGTTTTTCTCGGTTAGTCAACCCGACAAGTCCGACTGGTCGATTCCTTCCTAAAACGCATTCTCCTAGTCCACAAAATGGGTTAATCAACCTTGTAGACCCGTCAGGCCATGTTTATCAATACCCCGGCCAGATGTCATCACTGACCGCGAACACATTATATAACACGCTGGAGCGTCAAAGCTTGCTTTGACAGGACAATTGAAAAGCAAAGCTCGCTTCGCCAGTCAAAGCAAGCTTTGACGCTCCAACGCGTGTGATTAACAGTGATGAACGCGACTACTGGATATGTTCGAAATTACGTCGGGAGTGCAAGGCTTGCCTTGCCCTAACATGTCCCCGCACGGCAAGCCTTGCACTCCTGCATCACTTTTATCGCACCCCGATCAACACTAGGACCCTGCGTCATCAGTTAGTAAGGGCATTCTTTGTCTAGGCATCAGCCGCTAAAGAAAGTAGGTAGGATTTCGCGAGTTCCAACACGGCAACCGCATGTTCGCGGGAAACGCTTGGAAAATCGTCGAGAAAGGCATCTAGCGATTCCCCAGCCTTCAGGTAGTCCATCAGGACTTCCACGGGGACTATCGTTTCTGCGAAAACGGGTGTTTCACCAAGCAAATCATGGGATTTGCCAATTAATGGGGAGGGAAGTGGCATATTGGAAATTCTCTAGGGATCAAAAGCAAAACCCCGGAAAGGCTTGCGCCTGACCGGGGTTCCGAATAGTTCCAATGGGGCTTAGCAGCCCCGCTGGAATTATTTCTGCATGTGCTTTTTGAAGCCAGCATTCAACTGCGTGTTGACCGTAGCAGCGGTGCTATTGGCAACAGACAGAGCCTTTGAAGCATTTTCATCAGCGCGCTGTGCTGTTTCCAAAGCCGTTTCGGCCTTGCTGTTTACGCTTGCGATTTCTTTCTGCAAATCTGCTTGGACTTTTTCCAAATCACTCTTGCTTGCGCAGCCAACGGTCAGGCCAGCGGTTGCGAGGAGAATTACTACGAGCTTGGTAGCTTTCATCATAACGTTTCTTTCCTTTCTATCATGAAAGATTAAACAATATCATCTAAACCAATATTGGGATAGACGGAACCCAATGCTTATCTTGCCGTAAAATCGTTGCGTTTTCCACTATTATTTTCCCATTTTCAACGAATCACCACTAAAGTGCCCTTTCTAATCCACTTGGAAAGGCGGTCGATTTCTTCATTCGTCAATGCTATGCAACCGGCCGTCCAGTCAAAAGCATCATGGATTTCACGATCTGCGCCCCCCAAACCATGGATGCCAATTTGGCCTCCAAGAGCCGTATTCTGCGGGGGTACGCCCTCTTCCATCTCCGCACGCATGATGGTGCGGACAGTCTCTTCCCCGATAAGCCCATCACGGAAAGCACGTTTGGCATTATCGATATTGGGGTAGGTTAATCCTAGGAAGCGATGAAATTTACTATTTTCGTTTACCCAGCCAATCCGATACTCCCCTAAGGGGGTTTTTTTATCGCCATGTGCCTTGTCAAAGTCAGCCCCGCGTTGACCGATGGCTACCCGGGGGAAAATCTCCAATTCCTCATTGCCCAACATGACTTTTAGCAACCTAGGTTCGGTCTCCACCAGCAACCAAACATCTTGATTTTCGGCCATTGTCGGCGTGCCGACCATCAATAGGGCAAAGAAGAAAAAAAATCGACTCAATTTCATACGTAAAGCTCCATATAGTTGCTTAGACTAGCTCCGAATACATTAGAATAAGCGCACTTTGTTCAACCATCTTAGGATCATCTTTCGATGCAAGCAGAAACCCGCAAAACAACTCCCTTTCAGGACCAAAAACCCGGCACTTCGGGCCTCAGGAAAAAAGTAAAAGTTTTCATGCAACCCAACTATCTGGAAAACTTTGTCCAGTCCGTGTTCGACGTGCTGGGCGATGTACAAGGAAAAGTCCTCGTTTTGGGGGGCGATGGACGCTATTTTAACAGAAATGCCTTGCAAACGATCATCAAGATGTCCGCCGCCAATGGTGTCGGCAGATTGTTGATTGGTCAAGGCGGCTTGCTTTCAACACCGGCGGCTTCTTGCGTCATTCGCAAATACCATGCTCATGGCGGATTTATCTTGTCGGCCAGCCACAATCCTGGTGGCCCGGATGAAGACTTCGGCATTAAATACAATGTCACCAATGGCGGGCCGGCACCGGAGAGCTTCACCAATGCCGTTTACACGCGCAGCCGGGAAATTTCGCAATATCGCATCAGCGATCTACCCGATGTCAATTTGGACTTAATCGGAGAACAGAGCGCCGGTTCCACCATCGTGCAAATCATCGACCCGGTGGAAGACTACGCCCTATTGATGGAAAGCTTGTTTGATTTCAAATTGATTTCGCAGGCATTGAAGGCCGGTTCAATCACCATTTGCTTCGATGCCATGCATGCCATTACCGGTCCTTATGCCAAGCGGATTCTCGAAGACAAGCTTGGGGCTGCTCCCGGTTCAGTCATCAACGGCATTCCGTTGGAGGATTTTGGCGGCGGACACCCAGACCCCAATCTGGTTTATGCCCATGAATTGGCCGAATTGATGATGTCGTCCAGAGCGCCCATGCTAGGGGCTGCCTCCGACGGCGACGGTGACCGCAACATGATCATGGGCGCGCGTTTTTTTGTCACGCCTAGCGACAGTGTGGCCGTGTTGGCGGCCAATGCCCATTTGGTGCCCGGATATAAGGATGGTTTACGTGGGGTGGCTCGCTCCATGCCAACCAGCCAAGCGTTGGATCGGGTCGCCCGTGCCATGGGCATAGACTGCTACGAGACCCCTACTGGTTGGAAATTCTTTGGCAATCTGCTGGACGCGAAAAAAATCACCCTCTGCGGCGAAGAGAGCTTCGGTACGGGTTCCGACCATGTACGGGAAAAGGACGGCTTGTGGGCCGTGCTATTCTGGTTAAATCTCGTTGCGGTGAAAAAACAGCCTGTCGCCGATATTGTGCGCGAACATTGGAAGAAATTCGGGCGGGATTATTATTCCCGGCATGACTATGAAAACGTGGACAGTACCAAGGCGGAAGGCATCATGGCCCTTATCAAAAGCCAAATGCCCAGTTTGCCGGGCAAGCAGTTTGGAGAATATAAGGTCGAATTTGCCGATGACTTCAGCTATGAAGACCCGGTTGATGGCAGCATCAGCGAAAACCAAGGCACTCGCATTGGCTTTACCAACGGTTCGCGCATCATATTCAGGCTCTCCGGGACAGGCACGCAAGGGGCCACATTGAGAATTTATGTGGAACGTTACGAGCGCGACCCCGCCAATCACGGTCAAGAGACGCAAACAGTATTGAAGGAGTTAATCGAATTGGCCGATCAATTGGGCGAAATCAAGCAACGCAGTGGCATGAACAAACCGACGGTGATTACCTAAGTAACAGGGCTTAGGCATTTTGCAATCTAGTTGATTTTGCTGCCCAGCCGTCACCGTCTTACACGGTCACGGTTTAGGCTCGTGCTTGTCTTCTCTGTTATCCGACTGGTGGGTGCGGGCCGTCTAGGCCCGCACACTAAGGGTCAAAGCCATTAACTTAAGCCGTTCGTGGTGAGCCTGTCGAACGCTCTCCTGAGCGAAGTCGAAGGGCATGAACGGCTTAAACATCAATTGAACGTCTTAGCGAAGCCGATTTTCAAGCCAAGGTCGGCTTTATCATCGCTTCCCTCACCCATAATCCCAACTTTCCAGAAACCCTAGCCGGAAATAGCTCCTTCGTTAGCCCAGATCAAAGAGGCTTTTGCGGTCTATAAGGATTACTATCATGCCAGCCTGACCGGGGACACGGTAAAGATCGGATTGCGCAAAAATGCCCGCGATCACTTGACCGACTTGCTCAAACGCCTGACCGCTTATTTGGAGTTCGTGGCGCAGCAAGACCCCGCCAAGCTGGCATCCACCGGCTATGACCAAAGCAAAGAAACCGTGCGCCCCAGCCATGCCACAACCCTTTTAGGCAAAATGGCAGTGAGCAAGCAGCCGATGAGGGCGACTCGAAAGCGGGTGTTCATGCTGGGGAAACGGAATCTGAAGTTGATTTAAGGGTGGCGGACTTGGATGGATTTGATGCTGGCTCGGTGACTATAGCCCGAGGTTTCTGTCATTGGCCAGAAAGCGGATTGCCTAGTTTGTAACCATAAGACGGACTTGCTAAATGGATTAAATAAAACTAAATTACTGGCATCGAAGGTCGCAGCAACCTGTCGAAAATAATATAATTGTAGCTTGGAAAAAACCCACAAAATTTGCCCCTTTAAAGGAAACGTCTAAACATGCGCTTCGATATGCTGCAAGGGGTTAATCTTCAACGAAAACTTGTTTTGAGCAAAGTTAAAGAATCTCCGCAAAACTATGCGCAATAGAATGCAACGATCCGTTGAACGGAATGGCTTTGCCAGCTTGTTAGTGCCAAGCATCTTGACCGGATGCAACCCGGCACCAACGCAAAACATACTCGGCTCTTATTTTCCCTCGTGGATCTTCTGTATCGTTACCGGTCTGGTAATAACAATCATTGTCCGCAAACTATTGGTGGCAACGGGCATCGATAAAAGCTTGCCAGCGCCGTTTTTGGTTTATCTTGCCATGACCGCCGCTTTTGCCTTCGCCGCTTGGCTTCTCTGGCTGGGTTAAGCATGTCCCAGCAAACCCCAGAAAATCGTCGCACTTCGTTAGCACGGCTCGCCGCCGCCGTTTTCAGCGATGGCGCGAAACAGCACTATCGGTCTTGGATGGGTCGATTGGTCGCACTAGCCGTCATCGCAGCGGCGGTCTGGCTCGGAGCCTATACGGTTCAGCGCATCGACCAGCGGCCAAGAACCCACGACGCCTTCCTATATGCCGATACCGTCGGCATCGCGCCGGATGTCAGCGGCCATATCTCCCGGCTGCATGTCCGGGACAATCAGCGGGTCGCCAAGGGCGACCTCCTGGTGGAGATCGAGCCTGAACCTTTCGAGTTGCGGGTGCGCCAAGCCCGCGCCCAAGTGGCAGCGTTGCAGGCACAGATTGCCCTAACCACCCGTCAAGTCGATGCACAATCCACCGGTGCTGATGCGGTCGCGACCCAAGTTGGCCGCGCCCGATCCCAGCTTGCCTTGGCCCGCGATACGGTCGCAAGACTCGAGCCGCTGCTGGAAAAAGGATATGTCACAACCCAACAAGTCGATGAAGCCAGAACCAATCTACGAACCGCCGAAACCGCGCTGACCGCATCCACCCAACAGGCCCGGCAAGCCCGTCAAGCGATAGGCGATACGGACAGTCTGGCGGCGCAACTGAACGGCGCACAGGCCGCCGTCGCCTTGGCCGAGCGGGATCTGCGCAACACCAAAATCCGCGCGCCCTTCGACGGCTTGGTGGTGGGCCAAGACAGCAGCGAAGGTGCTTACGCGGCCATCGGCCGCCCCATGTTCACCTTGATTAAAACCGATGAGTGGTATGCCGTCGGTAATTTCCGCGAAACCGAATTGCCACAGATTCCCGTTGGCGCCCCGGCCACTGTCTGGTTGATGTCCGACAATAATCGTCCGATAAACGGTCATGTAGATAGCCTAGGCTGGGGCGTTCGGCCAATGGATGGCGGCGGACCTTCACTGCCAGCCGTGGGAAGAACGTTAAGTTGGGTTGTGGTGGCTCAACGCTTCCCGGTGCGCATCCGGCTGGACAACCCACCCGCGTCAGCAATGCGGATCGGGGCGACAGCTTCGATTTTGGTGCGGCCCGGTGATGCCAAATAGACTGGCGGGGACGATGCCTTCCTCCTTCATGGCTTTGTTGCGCGAAGAGTTGACCCCCAGGCCAGGGCGTCTTGCCGCTGTGTTGCGCATCGCAGGGAACTGTGCCGTGGTCGTCTGGATCGCAATGAAGTACCAGATTCCCTTGCCAGCGTACATGGCCTACCTCGTTTTCGTGTGCAGTCAGGAAGAGTCCACGAGCACCCTATTGACTGGCTTGGTCGGGGTTTTGGCGACAACCATGGCAATTGCGTTGTCGCTGCTATTCTATATGCTCGATGCCGCAGAGCCTGCGCTTCGCCTGAGCTTGATGGCTTTAAGCACCTTTGTCGGCATCTTCCTGATGCGTACCACTAAGTTGGGCCCCCTCGCCTTTCTGGCGAGTTTCGTCTTAGTGCTGTCGCAAACGCTCATCGACGGCATTCCCAGCCTTGAGGCGCTGACCCGGCTGATCCTTTGGCTTTGGGTGGTCGTCGTGGTTCCAAGCACTGTCACGGCCCTAGTGAACCTACTAATTGGCGATAATCCGGCCAAACTGGCACGGCGAACGGCCCTTCGTTTGCTCGCAGACCTCGCCAAGGCGTTGCGCGGGGGTTCGCTTATGCCTCTGTCCAAGCAACAGGCAGAGGCGGTCAAGTTAGTCGAATTGCGCCATCGGGCTGGCCTGTTCAATTCGGATTTGCGCGACCGGGCCGGGTTGGACTCCCGGCTCATCGAGACGCTTATCGAATTGTTGGCACTGTATCGGCTATTGCCTGCCGACATGCCAATCGACGCACTTGCGCCCCTTGCCGAGGGTTGCGAACAATGCGCCGTAGCGCTCGCATCCGACGGGCATCAGCAGGGGGATGACACTATGCCTGCGGACGAAATCTTGCAGGGTCTTTCCCCCCAAACCAGACCCGTCATCGTCGCCATGGCAAATACCTTGGCTCGTTTGAGCGAAGGCATTTCCCAACGGCGAACCGTCACCAGCACACCGGGCGAACTTGAGGCTAAATCGCTGTTTGTTGGGGATGCATTCAGCAATCCCGCCCATGTTCGGTTTGCCCTTAAGACTACCCTTGCCGTCATGGCTGCTTATGTCTTCTATAGCGCAATGGATTGGCAAGGTATCAGAACCTCAGTCACAACCTGTTTCTTCGTCGCTCTCGGGAGTCTTGGCGAGACCCTGCACAAACTAACGCTGCGCATAGCCGGCGCACTGATTGGCGGGCTTGCCGCAGCGGTTTGCATCGTGTTTGTATTTCCCTTGATGGATGATATTGGCCAGCTTTGCCTACTGGTCTTTGCCGT
The DNA here is from genome assembly GCA_903930145.1 of uncultured Methylococcaceae bacterium. Lineage (GTDB taxonomy): Bacteria > Pseudomonadota > Gammaproteobacteria > Methylococcales > Methylococcaceae > Methylumidiphilus. The sequence continues at coordinate 21,307 of CAIYXP010000030.1, read as the reverse complement.
CGCCGTCCCTTGCGCTTGGGTGGCGACTAGCAGCGCCCGCCTTTCTTATGCCGGGATGCAAATCGCCTTCGCCTTCTTCATGGGGGCGCTCCATGACTACACCCCCTATGCCGACTATCCGAATGCGGCAGAACTCACCGTGTTGCGGGATCGCGTAGCCGGCATACTGCTGGGAAATTTGCTGATGTCCTTAATATTCAGTGTGGTTTGGCCCGTCAGTGCCAACGACCGGGCTAGATTGTCCGTGGCGGCGGTACTGCGCGGGCTAGGACAGCTTCTCGCAGATAAAGCACACCTGCGTCAGGGTGATCGTTTGGCCATCGCCCGTGCCTTAGGAGAGGCCCGTCACTTTACCGGCATCGCCGCATTCGAATCGGGAACCTTGTCTGCTCACGCAGGGTATGGCCAAACCGAAGGGGTGTCCCTCAATTCTTTAGACCGTCTAGTCGGCATCACTTTCACGGTGATCAGTCAAGTGCAACCCGGGCATGGCTGGAACGAGGCCATAACGGCGCAGGATGAGACGGCTTCAGCATGGTTTGTGGGCTATGCAGAAAGGCTGACGGCAGGGTTGCCATCACCTCCTTTGCCAGGGTTTGACGTTGCCTTAGAGAGGCATCCAGCCGATTTGTCTTTATCCCATCGCATAGCCCACGAAGCTCGTCTTCTGCTGCACTCGGAAATCGAAAATGTCTTATCCGTTAGGGCGTGACCCTATTTTGAAGTGCTATCGAACGCTCGTATTGTCGGTCGCAATGGCTCTCGCAGGCTGCGTCAAGGATAGGCTGGCGCTGGCCCCCAGTGCGCCAGAACAGCCTTGGGTTATTCCTCACCGGTCGGCAAAACCATCCCTGCCGTCACCCATCCCCTTGACGTTGTCAAAAGTAGGCATTGCCGAACCTGCTGCGCCTAGTCATTCGGCTAAAGCAGAAGATTATGGGATGGCTGAGTTTCCCGAAGCTCACTGGGATAAGGGCAATGCGGTTGGCGTTGATCGCGCCCGTCACTATGATCTTGCCGCTTTGATCGACATCGCCCAACGCAATAACCCTGAAACCCGCGAGGCATGGGAGCGGGCAAGGCAAGCCGCCCTCGGGGTCGGCTTGGTGGAAAGCACCTATCTCCCCCAAATCTCGGCTGAAATCATCGGCGGTTTTCAAACAACACCGCTGGCGATTCCGAAGTACCTCAACCCGAACGGCTATTTCACCACCGACACCCGCGAGCTGATTCCATCGCTAGTGGCGAAATGGCTACTCTTCGATTTCGGGCGGCGGGAAGGGATCGAGGCGGCGGCGCGGGCTAATTCTTTCGTTGCCAATGTCTCTTTCACCGGCGTTCACCACAAAGTCATCTATGCGGTCTGCCGGGAATATTTTGCCCTAGGCGCGGCACGCGCCCGCCTGCTAGTGGCGGAACAAGCCTTGAAAACAGCCAAAATCGTTCAGGATGCCAGCGAAATGCGAAGAGCCAATGGACTGGCTACGGTCGTCGAGCTTGCCCAGGCCAACCAGCAAACCGCCAAGGCACAATTCAACTTGGAACGGGCCAAAGGTGCCGAACATGCCGCCTATGCCGCTCTGATTGCCAGCATGGGCATTCACCCGAAAACTGCCCTCGAAGTGGCGGACAGTTCGAACCTCGCCCTGCCGACGGAGACTTCGGGCAGTATCGATCAACTGTTTCAAGATGCCTTGGCTAACCGGCCCGACATTATCGCCGCGTTGGGAAAGATAAAAGCCGCCGAGGCAACCTTGAAAAGTGCCGATGCGAGCTATTACCCGACCGTCAGCTTAATGGCACAAGCCTATGAAAACCTAGGGGGTTTCAGCACTAATGGGAGTCCTTACTATAACGTCCACCGGCCAGGGGCCAATATCCTGTTGAAACTGGAATGGCCCTTGTTCGACGGCGGTGCGCGTGACACGCGGGTTGCAATCGCCCGCTCGGAAATAGCCGCTGCCGAAATGGCATTGGATCAAGCCAAAGATGCCGCCGCCCAGCAGGTGACCGATGCCTACGACTCGCTCCAAACCGGCTTTGCAGAATACACGGCAGCGAAAGTGCTGACCGAAGCGTCCCAAACGGCCTATGATGCGGCACTGGACACCTACCGCCAAGGTGTAGGTACTTATACCGATGTGGCCAATGCCGAAAACGCGCTTTCTCAGGCGCAATCAGAAAAGGTGACTGCGCATGCGAATGTCTTTACCGCCGCCGCCGCTCTTGCCTTCGCAACCGGCGCTATATTGTCTCAGCCATGAGTAATGCTTGTTCCTCAGGTATAATACCCCTAACTTCACCACACCACCAACCCATGGAACAGCTTTCCCTACTGGAATTCAACGACATCCGCCGCCCCATCAAAGGCAAAGAACTTACCTTTGAGTCGGTTGCCAAAGGTTTCCAAATCCAATAAGAACACCCGAACGGCAAGCTGTATCAAGGCACAGGATAGACTGGCTGGCTTCGCTGGACGATGCTAGTGTTGATCTGGTGTTTGCCGCTCCGCCTTACAACGAAAGCCGATTGGGACAGTTTCGAGAGCCAAGAGCATTATATCGCGTGGTCTATTCGGTGGATTAGCCAAGCCTCTCGGGTGTTGAAGCCGACCGGTTCTTTGGTGCGGCTTATCGGAAATCTTGGCGGATTTGAAGCACCCGGCTTCCAAATACTTCAAGCATTGCCGCTGGCTGAACTTGCATTACAATAAAGTACGATCAATCATTTGAGGTAGGCAACATGCAACCCCCCAAACAAGAAGTTATGCAGACAATTGCAAAAATGCCGAAAGACGTGGACACGGAATAAATCGTGTGAAGCCAAAGGTTTACATAGAGACTTCAATTCCAAGCTTTTATTTTGAAGTCAGATCCGAGCCAGACATGGTGGCTAGGCGTGATTGGACGCGCCTTTGGTGGAGCCAGTGTCGTAAAAACTACGAGGTGGTTTCAAGCGAAGCGGTGCTATTGGAGCTTATGGGCGGAGATTTTCCGGGTCAAGATGAAGCCTTGGAACTTGTCAATCAACTGCCCTTACTGGCAATCGAAGAACCCATCATGGAAATTGTCGAGGCTTATATCAAACATAGGCTTATGCCAAGTGACCCGCTAGGCGACGCACTTCACTTGGCGATTACATCGCATCATGGCTGCGATTTTTTGTTGACTTGGAATTGCAAGCACATTGCCAATGCAAATAAATTTGCCCATATCCGACGAGTCAATGCCATTTTAGGCATCTATTGCCCTTCGCTGGTCACCCCATTGGAATTATTGGAGATAATAGAATGAAAGACGACCCTGTAATCGCAGAAATTCGACGTATTCGACATGAGATGTCTGAGAAATTTGGTCATGATCCAAAACGGCTGATTAAATTCCTTCAGGATCAAGAAAAGTTACATTCCGAGCGACTCGTTTATTCCCGTTGTAAACCCCAGGTAAATGAGAAAGCGGCCTAAGTCCGTAAGGCGCATTAGCGGAACTCCGCGTAATGCGCCGAATGTGGTACTTTAGTTTAACTTCGCTCCAAAATCACTTATCACTTAAGAGATTACCCTAATGAGCATCACCGATTTAATTTCCGCAATGGAATTATCGGGCGGTGCCAGTCTTCCCATCACAGAAAATTCCAGTTCTTCAACAACGCTGCCTGGCCTTTATAAGCACCCGTCCTAGGCTCTATGACGTTCCACACCACCGCACCTTCAATGAAAAACCGTCTGCCGTGCCTGCCTATCCGTATCCCGCTGTAATTATCCACAAACCCATGCTTTTCGACTTGCTCAAGGATGCGCTGGCGATCTTCTTGCGCCACCGGCTCGGCTGACTTGCGCGAAGGCAAAGCGGTCATGCTATCCCAATCCATTCCAAACAAGCTCAACGCGGTACGGTTGGCATAGTTGAAAATGGGGTCTTTTGCGGTGTCATGGGACAGCACGGCAAACGTAGCGTTGAACAAATAGCGGGCGGCATCTTCGTCATTCATCTTAGTCGCCACCAATGGACGGCCTGTCCAATGCTGGAAGCTGTAGCGCAATAGAGCCACATGATGGTGCAGGTAATGGTTTTCTTCTGAGGGTAAAGGGAATTTGCTCATAGGGCTGATTGTTATCGAGGTTGAACGCTAAGAGGGAAAAAGTCCGACTCGGTTTAAAAAAAAAGCCGAGTCGGTTTTACTTAATCCCCGGCCAATTCGGCAACCTTCTTTTCCAGTTTTTTCAATCGTGACCACATTTCCGCCAATTTCGGCATGATGGCGATGTTTTTCAGATAATTCTGTAAAGGCTGAGTTGGACCACCTGCGTACATGCCGGGTTCCTTGATGCTGCGATTGACCCCGGCCCGGTGCAGCAATACTGAATCGCTGGCAACCGTGATGTGATCCAACACGCCAGTCTGCCCTGAGGCAATCACCCGTTGCCCAAATTTACTGGAGCCGGAAATGCCGGTATGGGCGCAGAGTATGCAGTCCGAGCCAATTTCGACATTATGGCCAATGTGACACAAGGCATCGATGATGACACCAGAACGGATGATAGTCGCCCCGTAGGTGGCACGATCTATCGTGGTGTTGGCGCCGATGACAACCCGGTCTTCGATAATCACCTTGCCAGTATGCGGGATGCGGTAATTGCGGCGTTTTTCGTCTTGGGCGAAGCCGAAACCTTCCGAACCAATCACACAGCCGGCTTTGAGCATGACGTGGGCGCCAATTTCGCAGCCATGGCTGACTACGCAACCTGGATGCAACACCGAGCCTTCGCCAATGCTGGCATCGTGTTCAACCACGGCATTCGCCATCAACACCACACCGTAACCCAGCGCCACGTTCGCACCCACCACGACTCCCGGCCCTATCACCGCGCTGTCGGGGATATGAACGCTGTCATGCACCACGGCAGAGGGATGGATGCGTGGCCATTCCGTGCGATAAAAGTCTCGGTCATCATAAGCCTGCTTGACTAGTGCCGTTGCCAGCCTGATATTTTGAGCCAGCAGGATGGCAATCCCTGTATCATCGCCCAATTCAGCGGCTATCGCAGTGCTGGTGATGACGGCAGCGGGTTTGCGCTCTAGCAGCAAGGGCAGATATTTGGCATTATCGACAAACACCAAATCACTATTGGAACAGTCGTCAATGGGAGCGAAGCGAGTGATGGCATTATCCGGGCCTTGATGGCCCAAAATCAGACCCTGCTCTTTAAAGCGTTGTAAAATATCAGATGCTTTTAAATTCATGGTTCATCTATATTGAGAAGTGGTTTATGGTTGCCAGCATACCGCTTAGCAACGGGCTAGGGAAGATCAAAAATTGTATAATGTTTGACAAATGCTGTGGATGCTTTTGAATCCCATAACATCCGCAGTTTCGATGGTTTTTTGTTTGGAGGCAAATTGATGAAAACAGTGTTGAATGTGAAGGGCATGAAATGCGGCGGATGCGAAACAACGGTGCGGGAGACGGTGAAAGCCTGTACGGGTGTGACGGATGTGAAGCCAAATTTTAAAGAAAATACCGTCGAAATCGAATACGAGGAAGGCAAGGCTGATTTGGTTGCCATCAGCAAGGCTATTTCAGCCAAGGGCTTTCAAGTCGGTTAACGGCGAGGCTTACCGGGCAACCTATTTTTTTTAGGCTTGCCCGGTATTTTGCCAATAGCCAAACAAACTCATAACCATAAAAGGGGGTAGCATGAAAACACCGATACACATTACCGTGACTGGGGCGGCGGGACAAATTAGTTACGCCCTGATGTTTCGTATCATCCAGGGTGACTTGGCTGGAACTGACCAGCCGGTGATACTGCATATGTTGGACTTGCCGGGAGTCATGAAGGATTTGGAAGGCATAGAGATGGAAATGCAAGATTGCGCCGCGCCCTTGTTGGCCGGGGTGGTCATCACTGACGACCCCAAAGTCGCCTTTGAAAATGCCGATGTCGCCTTTCTTGTCGGCGCACGTCCTCGTGGACCCGGCACGGAACGTCAAGACCTGTTGCACGTCAATGCTGAAATTTTCTCCACTCAGGGCAAAGCCTTAAACGAAGTGGCTAGCCAAAATGTCAAGGTGCTGGTAGTCGGCAATCCGGCAAACACCAATGCCTTGATTGCCCTGAAAAACGCCCCCAAGCTTTCCCCGAGGAATTTTACGGCGATGACGCGCTTGGATCATAATCGGGCGGTCAGCAAATTGGCCCGGCATAGCGAATGCGATATAGGCGATATTCGTCATATCATCATCTGGGGCAATCATTCTTCCACACAATACCCCGACTTGCATCATGCGCTGGTGAAAGGGAAACCCGCGTTGGATGGGGTTGAGGAAGTCTGGTTCCGTGAGCATTTCATCTCTTGCATCCAAAAGCGTGGCGCAGAAGTGATTGCCATGCGCGGCAAATCCAGTGCCGCCTCCGCTGCCAATGCCGCATTGGAACACATGCGCAGTTGGATGTTAGGCACGCCGGAAGACGATTGGGTCAGCATGGCCGTTTACAGCGACGGCAGTTACGGTATCGCCGAGGGGCTGATTTATTCGTTCCCCGTGACCATTAAAAACGGCGATTATGAAATTGTGCAGGGCTTGCCCATCGATGCGTTCAGCCTAGAACGGATGCGACTCACGGAGAGTGAATTGTTGATGGAAAGGGATATGGTGAAGCATTTGTTTTAGGCATGTTGTTTGAGGCTGCGGCGATTGTTCGCCGCAGTCTCAGAGCATAGGTATCTACACAACTTGCAAACTATTGTTTCTACTCCCCTCCCCCTCGCAGGGGGAGGGGCCGGGGGAGATGGTCTTGGGATGGTTGATGAGACGACAAGCTATTTATAATCAACCCTGTCATCCAGCTATCGATGGCAAGCTGTGATTACATCTCAAACCCCTTCAAACAGTTTATCTTCAGCAAGCCACTGCCCATTTCTCAGGTAGCGGTGGCAAGTCTTGCCCTCATCGCCGATGGCAAACAAATGCAACCATTGGTTTTCCACCAGTTGCCTGACCGACTCATGCTTTGCCATTACGCTTTCAATCGCTTGCAAGGGGGCTTGGATGAAGACGCTCAGGCGTAGGGGTTCGTGTAGCCACTGTTTGCCGTCGTGCAAAGACTGCTGGGGCAGACCAACCTGCAAATCGCCGCCATTGCCCTGAAGTACCCCGAAGGTGCCGACCACATTGTGAATCACCTTGTTGCCGCTGCCGAAAACCCGGTTGTTGACGGTGGAAGCGTAGTACTGCAGGTTGATCCAGCTCGCCACCACCATGGGTGCTGTCATAATCAACTCCAAGATCGATCCGTCTGCATCCTTTTTGTGTTCGTAATTGTGCAGAAACACCCTTCCATCCAAGCGCACTCCGCGTGTCAGTTCACGCGGGGCGGCAATGAAAGCCGCATTCCCTGCCAGCCCCCATTCCGGGCGGACTTGAGACCAATCTTGGCTGCGATCCTTCACTGCCTTTTCCACTGCGGCTGGCGGCAGACTGCCCAAGCCCAGTTTCAACGCCCTCTCTTGGCGAGCCAACTGTGCGGCGCACTTTAGCCAGTATTGCAACTGCATCAAGTCTCCGGCGTGGGTATCCGGTATTTGCCCGGTGTCAAACAAACGCACTTCATCGGTCGTCGTGTCGTGCTGGGCAGCTAGGAACCAAGTGTCGCCGGGAATGGCTATGCCCTGAGCTATCAGACCCGCCCGAACCTCCCAGTCATTTAGCACTTTTGCGGCCACGCGGGCATTGGCCTCCCCAGTGTGCCCACCACAGGCGCCACAGTCCAAACTCGACCCATAAGGATTGTTCACTGTGCTGCTGCCGTGGCCGCAAAGCAGGACGATGCGAGCAAAGTCCGCCGTCAGTCCCATGCCCTTGAGGGCTTTGCGAGCCAGTTCGATCCGCTCCCCTAGTGCGATGCCGGTTTCCACCACTGGCCCCTTGGCCACTAGACGCCCGCGTTGTCTGGTGATTAGCGGCCCAATCCGGCGTATCACCATCTGATCCAAACCGGCCGCGCCGGGTTTCATCACAGTTCGCGTCAGTCCCAAGCTGTCGGTGAGCAATTTAATGCCGAACAAAAGCCCCGCCACCTCGACATAAGGGAAACAAGAGACAGCCGAGGTCTTGAAAGATTTCCAGAGTTTGCCCAAACTCTTGCGAAACAGTCGCTTGTCGAGTATCTCTTGAATATCGGAAACCGTGGCTTCGCTGACTGTTTCGCGAATACGGAACTGCGGCTTGAGCAAGACCGGGCACTGGGCGGTTCCTTGGTCGTGGCCCAGCGGGATATATTCGATTGGGAAACCGAAGAATCCTGCAAAACCAAAGGTTTCCGCCCTAGGCGAAACCGTCTCCAAAGCACGGCGAAACACCTCCGACCGCACGTCGATGCAGAACACCGCCTGCACCGATTTGCGCAGCACTGGCTGTGACTCGGCGCAGGCAGCCGAGCCTCTGTGGCTGATTTGTCCGAGCAGCTTGCGTTGCCCGGCTATTTCGTAGGCAAGCTGGAACAGCCTCAGCACTTCGAGCCGCTGCCTTTCCCATATCACCGCCGCTTGGTTAGAGGCGAGACCATTCTTCCATACCGTGGAATACGCCTTTTGCCCGGAGGAGGATGCTAGGGTATAGTCGTAAGTTAGGCAAATCGCCAGCAGATGAACCAGCGTATCGCTTTGCTTGCCCTGCATCTGTTCCTCCCGCACACGATGTTGGACGAACGCGCTCCAGCCAGCCACACTCATCAACTGACGGTGAAGAAAATCCTCGATTTTATTGTCGGGTATGCCGAAATCATCAAGCACCCATTCAATCACTGCCAAAGGCTGGCTAGGCAATTGCTGTACGAGTTTTCGAAAACCTTTTATCCCTTGGATTTCGGGTGTACGGTCGTGGACAGCGGCCTGCCTCCATGCATCGTAAAGCGGGAGCGAACGCCAAGGCATCCGCCAAGCCGATTGACCTTCGTCAAAATATGCCGCGCACCATTTCGAGATTTCATCAGCGATGAAGTTCGACCAAGACGTGCCGTGCGCCTCGGCCAGAAAGTCTGCCCAAGTTTTCACGGTATCCATAGGCGGAAGTCCCTGTTTATCGATCAGTGTCTGCAACGCCGATTTCAAGCCTTCGGGAGACCAGGCTAAATCCCCTTTCCTTTTCGACAAACTTGCCGCTTGAGCCAAATCGTCGTCGGTGATGATATTGCTTTCCAATTGGCTCTGATAGAATTGAGCAGGCATCAGGATGTCCCCGTGCGTCACCTTATGCATGGTCTCGCAAACCTGACCGAACTCTTGACCGACCATGCCAAGAAAAGGGTTGACCGCGACAAAATTTTTCAATGGCCACAGCGGGGGGATACGCGAACAGGCCCGGTTTACCGTTTCGGCCAGTTTGGTAGGAACACCCCTGTCGATGTCTCTAACGGTAGATTCCGCACTTTGCCACTGATGGGCTTCTCTGTACATTGCTTTAATGTTGTTCATTTCTGCGTTCCTCTTTGGTTAACGGATGGGGCGGCACTGCGTCTTAACCGGCCAGAACCGGCATATCAGCCGATTAGCAATGGTGCTGACGTAAAAACCGTTGTAGAAATGGACATAGGCGACCTGCCAGATTCGACTGGCCCCAGAACCCGGAAAGCGAACTTGGAGAAGCAGCACCAGCATGAAACAACCGACTAATGCCGCAATGAGTGTCCAACTGAAAAGCCCTCTGATGGGTACGACTACCGGCAGGGCATCGTGCAGCAAATGCATGAAGAGGCGTTGCAGGCTGAAATATACGATATTAATCAGCAGGGCTATGCCAACCCCCCATAAAGCCTGCGCCGCCAACGCCTGGCCAGCCAGAGCATTCCACAATAGGTAGGTCATGGCGAGTTGCAGTATTGCACCCATTGCCATTACTCCCGGCTCCTGAGCAAGCGAAATGCCAAACGCGAAGGCAGTCGCAAGCGTAAGTACCAATGAGACGGCGAAGGCAAGCAGCAACTCCTTCGGCCTGCGTCCGTCACGCACCGGAGGTGCCCACGAGGCACGGGCGATGTCAACAATGCTGCCGCTTGAAAGGAAGGCATGTGCCTTGTAACAAGCGTGAGCCACGATATGCAGGACGGCTGATGAGAAGGCACCTAGGCCGCACTGAAGCATCATGAAACCCATTTGCCCTACTGTGGAAAAAGCCAAGGATTTCTTCACGCTAGTTTGCGTCAGCATGGCAAGTGCCCCGAACAATGCAGTCACGGCCCCAACCACAGCAAGCACACTCAGCACCGAGGGCGTTAGCACCATGACATGGCTCATCCTGATGATCAAAAATCCGCCCGCGTTGATGATGCCAGCATGCATGAGTGCTGAAACCGGGGTTGGGGTTTCCATGACTTCCGGTAGCCAGCTATGAAAGGGAAACTGGGCGGATTTCAAGACGGCACCCAAGGCCAGTAACAAACTGGCCCAGGGAAGAAACTGGGACAGTCTCGGCGGCAGATTCACCGATCCCGCGAAGCTGTATTTTTCGGCGGCCGCGAAGATATCCGCGAATTCGAGACTACCGAACACCAAATAGATCAACGCCATGGAGGCAATGAGGCAGACATCCCCCAGACGGCTGATGACGAATTTTTTGCGAGCAGCCACTACCGCCGATTCCCTATCGGGATAAAATACCAACAGGCGGTGTAGGCTCAGGCTAGTGGACATCCAGGCAAGGGTGAATAAAATCAGATTGCCGGAGACAACCAAGGTCAATACTGAACCCAGAGTGAACGCCAGCCATTTCATGAAAAGCCCCTGGCCGGGGTCCCCGTCCAGATAGTTGCCTGAATAGCGGATGACGACCGCACCGATAAACGAAACCAACGCCAGCATCACCGCCGAGAGGGAATCGAAATACACGCTCAGCCCGACAATACCCCGGCCGTGAAAGCCGGTTGCCAAGTAGCCGAATCCCGCCAGCAGCGCGAACGCGAGGGAGACGGCGGAAACATTTGCCGCGAGAACGGCCATAAAGCGGGGATTGCCTTTGGCCCAATCGTTGGGAACCAAGCCCACCACCAGCAGAAGGAAAGGGGGCAGGATGACACAGGCATTGGTCAAAGCTTGCATGATTTATGCTCCTTTGTTGTCAAAGAATGGACGAGGGACATTTGCAAAGGGCAAGCAGACACGGGTCTGGCTGGCTGTCCTTTGATTGGCTTTTGAACTGAAGTTTTCATCATGGTCTCCCAAAAATTATTTACGGTTCCATGCTAACAATCGGTTATCATTTAATCCAATATATATATCCTAAGCTTACGTTCTTATTTCTATATGGTTTTATGGCTACGCTAAATTATCATCATCTTCGATATTTCTGGATGATTGCCAACGAAAACAATCTCACCCGGGCAGCCGAACGCTTGCATGTATCGCAATCGGCGTTGAGCATACAGTTGCGACAACTGGAAGATTCTTTCGGCCAAAAGCTTTTCGAGCGCGAAGGCAGGCGATTGGTGTTGACCGAAGCGGGGTGCATTGCGCTGGATTATGCGAATGCGATTTTCAAGACTGGGGACGAACTCATCAGCCTGATGCACAACCGTCCCGCCGGCAACCGGCAACTCGTGCGGGTAGGCGCGGTGTCCACCCTGTCACGCAACTTCCAAATGGAACTGATCCGGCCTTTGCTGAACCGCACCGACATCGAACTGGTGCTGCACTCGGGCAGTCTGAGGGAATTACTCGGGAAACTGAGCGCACACACCTTAGACCTAGTGTTATCCAACCGGATGCCACCCCCCGACGCTGAGTCCAATTGGCATTGCCACCTCATGGACGAACAACCGGTGAGTCTGATCGGCAAGCCGGGCGAAGATGGGGCGGCATTGCGCTTTCCCGAGGATTTACAAGATACTCCCCTGCTGTTACCTAGCATAGAGAGCGAGATCAGGACCGCATTCGATTTTCTACTCGAACAACACGGCATAAGACCTTTGGTAATTGCCGAAGTGGATGATATGGCAATGTTGAGACTGCTGGCCAAAAACTCGGGACATCTAACCTTGGTTCCGCCAGTGGTGGTACAGGATGAACTGCGCCAGGGCATCCTAGTGGAACGTTATCAAATCTCCGACATTCGCGAACGATTCTATGCCATTACCCCGACTCGGCGATTTCCAAACGACATCGTTCGGGAACTGCTGGCAGGCTCTGTCGAGAAGAACTGAAACTTGTAATATTGCATCGCCATGGCAGGCTTGTAATGGGCTTCAATGGACATTTTGGACTGGACAGATTTTAGGGGCATTGAGCCAGTCATCAACATAGAAATTTAGCCTAGTCATCCATTCATGGCAGAAATGAAAGCATGTGAAAGTAAAGACATGTTACATCATAGAACGAATTCTCTGCGCTACCGCTTGCCAATCCACAGTTGGCGTCAGATGGCTCCAACTGATTCGGACACAGGCGTTGGCTTCATCATCCGTCATACCCATCGCCCGCAGCACATGGCTAGGCGTGTAGCTGCTCGACGTACAGGCCGAGCCGTTTGAGATCGCAATTAAATCCTTAAGTGCCACCATCAGCGCCTCCGAGTCTAAGCCAGGAAAGGCGAGGTTGAGCACATGCAGCATGACCAGCGACTGGTCTCCCGTTAGCCTAGGACACAATGGAGTAAGTGCAGCTAAAGCTTCAGCCCGAATTCGCCCACACGTGGCGATTCTATTTTGGTGATCGCGCTTGGCAATTTCAGCGGCAGCGCCTAAAGCCACAATCAATGCGACTGGCAACGTGCCTGGGCGCAGTCCGCGTTCTTGACCTCCCCCAAAAACCAAAGACCGCAAAGGTATCCGCTCATAACCACGGCGACGGGTTATCAACGCCCCGATGCCTTTTGGCGCATAAATTTTATGCCCACTGACACTGATGAGGTCCAAGCGTGGGTTTTGAAGGCTATCCAAATCCTTGCCAAAACCTTGCGCCGCATCAGTATGAAAATACGCTGGATGCCCATCCAGAACCTTGGCAATGGCCGCAATGGGTTGGCGTATTCCTGTTTCATTGTTCATCTGCATCACCGAGACGAGCAAGGTTTCTGGGCGCAATGCCGCCGCCACCGATTCGGGTGTCACGAATCCACCCGGCGTCACCGGCAAGCAGGTCATTTCAAAACCCTCGCGCCCCAAAGCTTGCATAGGTTCAAGCACAGCTTTGTGTTCAATACCCGTGGTGATGACATGCCGTTTGCCGGACTCCCGCCCGAACTCGCGTAGCCCCAAAATCGCTAGGTTATTGCTCTCTGTCGCTCCGCTGGTGAAGATCACTTCATCCCGTTTCGCAGCAACTACGGTGGCGACTTGCTCCCTCGCATTTTGCACCGCTTGCTTGGCCCTCATCCCGTACTCGTGGGTACGGCTACCTTCATTACCGAACTCCTCGGTCAGAAAATGGAATAGCACCTCTCGGACTTCCGGTTCTAACGGTGTAGTGGCATTGCAATCGAGATAGATTGGGGGCATAGGTGTTTGCTCTTCGGTTGTATGTTTATTTCAAAATATGAATTGACATACATTAATTGGATAAGCCAAAATGTATGTCAATTATACGAAAGAAATGACTCTCTCAGCCATGAAGACAAACAAACCACTCAACTTCCTTCATGAAATGTTCTGTCAAACAACAGGGGCTTCCCCTAGGCTTGCACCAACCATCGAGCGGTTGATGTGTGAGGATATTTTCCACAGCACCCTTGATTGGCAAACTCGCGAGGAATTGGAGCAGGGAGCCCGAGAAGCGTATGAGCTATATAAGCTGGCCCCTCAATATTTCGACACATGGACCGCTTTGTTAAAGGCAGTCTACAAACGAATGGGGGCCAATGAGCGGCTTGCCAAAACACGCACACAGGGCAAACCCGAAGCCATTGCCAAAGCCGAAGCACAGTTGACCCGTTGCCAACAACGGGAAGAGTGGCTGGGCGATTTAAGTCTCCGTCTAGGCGAGAGATTTTTTGGCGAGCGGGGCTGACGTGGAGGTTCAATCAACTCTGGCATTTCCGGTAATACGCGGCCTACAGGCTAGACGTGAATACTATGTTGCCATGTGGACATTGCGGACCTTACGCCAGATTTCAATCTTCAATGAGGACGAACTGCCGCCAGAACTTCGTGCGCAACGAGTTCTTAACAAGGCTCGCATCCCCGAAATTTCCAATTATATTCTCGATAACCCCGATGATTATGTATTCTCAGCCCTTACCGTTTCCATCGATTCCGAGGTGTCGTTCGAACCTCTGCCCGGTCAGAATAAACTTGGCATACTGAAGGTTCCGATGGAAGCCCGTTTCATCATCAACGACGGCCAGCACCGCCGCGCTGCCATTATTGAAGCCCTGAAACAACGGCCTGAACTTGAACATGAAACTATCGCCGTGGTGTTCTTCCTCGACATTGGCTTGGAGCGCTGCCAGCAAATGTTCGCCGACCTCAACCGCTATGCCATCCGTCCTAGCCGTTCATTAGGCTTGCTTTACGACCATCGCGACGACAAAGCCAAGCTAGCTAAGTTGGTGGTGATGAAATCCCTGTTTTTCCGTGACATCGTGGAAATGGAGAAATCTTCCTTGGCCCGGCGTTCCCGCAAACTGTTCACGCTTTCCGCTTTTCATAACGCCTGTGCTGATCTCGTGAACGGCATGGCAACCGGCAACTTGGTGGATGATGCCGATCTGGCTCGGACTTACTGGGAAGCGGTTGCCGAGCAGTTCCCCGCATGGAAGCAAGTGCAAGAAGGCCGACTACCCGCCAGCGAGGTGCGCGAAGGTTACATTCATTCCCACGGCATCGCCCTCCAAGCGCTAGGCAAGGCGGGCAATGCCTTGCTCAAAAACAATGCCGAGGATTGGCGGGAGCGCCTAGTCGAACTGGGTGAAATCGACTGGTCACGCAATAACGCCAAAGTTTGGGAAGGTCGCGCACTGATCGGGGGTAAGGTGTCTAAAGTCACGACCAACGTAACTCTGACCACCAATGTGATTAAAACAGCCCTTGTGCTGCCATTGGATGAGGAGGAGCAGCGAGTGGAAGCTGCCCATAGTCGCAAATCAAATTGATGCCCCTAGCTAAAAATTCAATACTGATGAAAACCTTAAACAAGCAAGCCACGCAACAAGAAGAAGTGCACACTGGGCAACTTGAGCTTCCGCTTGAGGATGGCGATAAGCTTGAAATAGTCAGTGGCAAAGTGGCGAGCAAACCAGCACGTAGAGGGACTTCGCACACTTCGGCATTCACCGAATTTGGCTTTCAAGCCACCATCGCCGCGCTGCATGAGGAAATCCGCGCCTTGTATGTCGCGGATCTTGTGCCTTGGATTATTGGCTATTCGGGTGGCAAGGATTCCACCGCCACCCTCCAACTGATTTGGGGGGCGGTTGCAGAGCTTCCCCCGGAACAACGTCAAAAGACGATTTACGTCATTTCGACAGATACCTTGGTTGAAAATCCCATCGTAGCGGCTTGGGTTGCCAACTCTTTGGATGTCATGAAGCAAGCCGCTGTGGAGCAGGCCATGCCCATTCACCCTAGACGGTTGATGCCGAGAATTATGGATACTTTTTGGGTGAATCTAATTGGGCGAGGTTATCCCGCACCCCGCAATAAGTTTCGTTGGTGTACCGAGCGACTAAAGATTCGGCCTTCCAATACCTTTATCAATGGAATCGTATCTTCCAGCGGCGAAGCCATTCTCGTCTTGGGGACAAGAAAAGCGGAAAGTATTCGCCGCGCCTCCAACATGGCAAAGCACGAGAAAGGGCGTGTGCGTGACAGGCTTAGCCCTAATTCCAGCCTTCCCGGTTCGTTGGTTTATACCCCCATTGAAGACTGGACCAATGACGATGTTTGGTTCTTTTTGATGCAGGGAAAAAATCCATGGGGATACAATAACCGCGATTTGCTAGGAATGTATGCCGGAGCGTCCGCCGATGGCGAATGCCCATTAGTCGTGGATAATTCAACCCCAAGTTGTGGGGACTCACGGTTCGGCTGTTGGGTATGCACTCTCGTGGAGCAAGATAAGTCCATGACCGCAATGATCCAGAACGATGAGGAAAAAGAATGGATGCTGCCTCTATTAGAGCTTCGCAATGCACTGGATTTTCGCAGTGGAAAACCCATAAGCGAAGACAACGAAGGTTCTGATCGGCATCTTCGGGATTTCCGACGCATGTCGGGCGAAGTTCAATTAATGGCGAATGGTCGTAACATACCTGGTCCCTATACCCAACAAGCCCGCGCAAACTGGCTTGCCAAATTACTCGCCGCGCAAACTTATATCCGGCGCAATGGGCCAGCCGATGTCAGAAAACTCCAATTGATTGGCTTGGAGGAACTGCAAGAAATCCGCCGTATATGGGTCATGGATAAACATGAATTGGAGGATTCCCTTCCTCGCATTTATCAGGAATCGACCGGGGAAACCTATCCGGGCCGTCCGCTGGACGATAATTTAGTGCTAGGCGAAAAGGACATGCAAGAGTTGGAGGAAATCTGCACAGGCGACCGCTTGCATTACGAGCTGAACCGCGAATTATTAAGTTTGACTCAGCAACAGCGAACCTCCGCACGTCGGGCAGGCTTGCATGGACAATTGGAAAAAGCCTTTACCCGCCATTTTTACGATGACCGCGACGATGCCTTGGCTAGGGCACAAAACATCAAGGTAGAACGAGACCGCAGTAAAAAAGAGCGAGAAAATTTATATCTAAGTTTCAACCAAGAAGACGATAGTGCTGAGTTAATCCCTTATCCCAATGGGCTACCCTATCCAAACCAATTCCCTCCCCCTTCGGAAGAGGGGCAGGGTGACGGCGTTAAAGTATGATCTTAGACGCCATCATCCTAGAAAACTTCGGCGCTTATGGGGGCAGACAAGAAGCGATACTAACCCCGGAACAAGACAAGCCCATTATTCTGTTTGGAGGCATGAATGGCGGCGGCAAAACCACCTTGCTGGATGCTTTGCAACTTGCCTTTTACGGCGCGAAAGCCCGGCTATCCAATCGGGGGAAGTTGAAATATAAGGATTATTTGCGGGAATCCATTCATCGAGGCAGCGACCCCGGCGAAGGCGCTGGCATCACCCTACGCTTCCGCCGCATGATTGATGGGGAATCAAGAAGTTACGAACTTCAGCGTTATTGGCGCGAGGGTGTGAAAGGCATTGAGGAAACCTTGAGAGTCCTTCTGGACGGTCAACTGGACGATATCCTCACGGAGCATTGGGACGAAACCATGGAGGCTTATCTGCCCAACGGCATTGCCCATTTGTTCTTCTTCGATGGTGAGCAAATCAAGGAGTTGGCAGAGGGAGGCCATGCTGCCGAGATTCTAGGCACGGCGATACATTCCTTGTTGGGTTTGGATATGGTGGACCGCTTGGAATCCGACCTTAAAGTGTTCGAGCGTCGAAAAAAGGCAGAGGGGCTGGACCCGGCAGCCCTAGCCCAGTTAAAACAAGCCGAAGCTGAACTGCATCATATCGATACGGAGCAAGAAAAAGCTGCGACAGAGGAAGGCGCTCTCGTCAACGAGGCTGGCCGGTTGGGCAAAGAGCTTCGCGCCCAAGAAGAACGGTTTCGCCATGAAAGGGGTGAACTGTATTTGCGCCGCAAAGAGTTGGAAGCCGAGTTAAACCGTCTCCAAGCTGAAAAAGCTGGCGTAGAGGCAAAATGCCGTGAACTGGTGGCCGGGCCGCTCCCTCTATTGATGGTGGAAAGCCTATTAAAAGAAGTCGAGCAACAGGCTCGCCATGAAGCCGAGGTGAAACGCGCCCGCCTGCTGCACAATGCGCTGGAAACCCGCGACAGTGAATTACTGGCGGTGCTGCAAACGGCGCAAATCGATGCAGCCCCCCTCGGCATGATTGCGGATATTTTGGAGCAAGACCGCCGCAGCCGTATCGGTTTGGCCCAAGAACCCCTAATGTTTGATGCGGACGATGATTTTGCCGAGTCCGTGGCCCATCTGCGCACCGTGGTGCTGCCAAATGCCGGGGAACAAGCGCGTGAATATAAGGCCAAGCTGGCAAGCTTGAATGAAAGGATAGCCCGTTTGGAAATTGAAATCGGGCGCATCCCCTCAGAGCAGCGCATCGCACTGATCCAAAATGAACTGTATGCTGCCCGCAAGGCCCACGAAACCAAACTCGCCGAACTGGAAGCCGTCAAGCTGCGCAAACAGGCGTTGCAAAAACAACGCGAGACTGCGCAAGCACGGCTGGAAAGGTTTGGCGAACATGAGACGGATGCCCGAATCGCCGAAGACGACCGCAAGCGCATGCTCAAACATTCCCAACGGGTGCGGGAAACCTTGGGTCAATTTCGGGCCAAAGTGGTTCGCCGCCACACCGCCAATATGGAGGTGCTGATGCTGGAATCGTTTCAAAAGCTGTTGCGGAAAACTGAACTCGCCACCGGATTAAGCATTGACCCGGAAACCTTTGAACCCAGCTTGACAGGCAGGGATGGAACCCCCCTCCCCTTCGACAGGCTCTCTGCCGGCGAACGGCAACTGCTGGCAACTTCCCTATTATGGGGTTTGGCGCGGGCATCCGGTCGCCCCGTACCCACCATCATAGACACGCCCCTAGGACGCTTGGATTCCTCCCACCGCCGCCATCTGATCGAACGCTATTTCCCCAACGCTTCCCATCAAGTGCTGCTGCTGTCCACCGACGAGGAGATTGTGGGGGAATATTATAAGGGGTTAAAACCATTTATTAGTCGGGCTTATCTACTCGCTTATGATGGGGTCTCAGGACAAACTCAGATGCAACTAGGATATTTTACAAATCATGTTGTGGACAGTAAGAGATATAATGCTGGAACGTTTCAACCGCATTCCAATTTGTCGAAAATATGAAAGACGCGCCTTACATAGAGTTTTCTGGGATTAAAGGCATTCAAGGCACTCGCTTGCAGTTTGCCACAGTCTGGTCTTTGTCTATGGTATTGCGCTTACTTGGTCCGCTTTCAACAAACGCGATGAATCATTCAGAAAGCGGATTTGACCAGCGATTTGTAGATCAACTCATCGCAGACCTATCAAACCCGGATTTCTGTTTGAGTTATTCCCCAATCGTTGTCGGCGTTAAAAGCCTTGTTGATTTTATCGAAAGTGAATCTATTCCAAATTATGGAAAAATCAGGGTTCCGATAACTTCAACATTTCATATTCTGGATGGATTGCATCGTATATCAGCCTTGAACCAAGCAAACTTACCACGATCTCACCTTGATATGTATGAGATTCCTGTTTTGCTTTACTCCAATGTAGACGAAAAGAAAATACAACAGTCAGATAATTACTTTCAAAATTATCATCAGGAAAAACTTGTATCAAAAAAGTCAAAAATACTTGTTAAAAAAACATTTCAAGAAATGACCAAAGATGCATTAAAACATTCTCGATTTCTTAGTCGGGCTGTAGCTGTCGAAGTCAGTTCACTTTCTCCTCGTTCCTGCAAACTTCTTACACTTTCAGGTTTGGCAAAAGGTTCAACTCCAATTTACAACGTACTAAGCAATTACCAAAATGACAACGCAACTTTATTAGTGGCAGCTTATTGGGAGTTATTAAGCCAAATTTTAAAACCTTGGAATGAATATCTTAATAAACGGGCAAGTGCATCTGAAGTAAGAAACTCCACTATCCTTTCTAGTGTAGCTGTTGTCAGTGCATTAGGGAATCTTGGCGCTTATATTTTTGAGGTAACCCCTGATTCATGGCAGCAAGCCGTTGGTAATTTAGCAACGCTCGATTGGTCCAAAAGCCCTTCATCAGTTTGGGAGGGTCGGGCTATCAAAAATGGAGTTTTAATCTCGGGAAAGAAAGCAGAATTACTAACTTGCAACTTAATGAAGTTAGCTTGTGGCTTACCTTTGAAACAGGATGAAGAAACTTACGAGATTGAATTAACTAAATCAGGAAGAAAATAGGTCTGAAATGATGAATGAATGCAATAGCTGGCTAAACCGTTTGTGTAATCTTAATGTCGCAAAATCCGAAAATCGTGGGCGTTCTCCACATAAACCTTTGCTGTTGCTTTGTATTATAGATATGGTGGAAGAAGGAGAGATTATCACGCCTTGGATTCGCTATTCTCCTGTGCTATTTTTTAGGTTCCAATCTTATTGGGAAACTGTATATGAGCGACAACAGAATAAACCCGATATGCGTTTGCCATTTCATGCCTTAGGTGGTGAACGCGATCAGGTTTGGACACGATATATGGACGATGGTACGCCATCTCGTTCTAGGGAAACAACACGTCTGTGTTGCATTGATGAATCACTATGGATTTGCCTAAAAGATGCAAGTTTTCGTCAAGAAGCTAGGCTCCGCCTCATAACAACTTATTTCACACCTGCGGAACAAATTTCACTCTGTGAAAAGCTAAAATTACCAGAGCCATCTACCGCAGAAATTGCCGCTATTAAAGAGAACGCGGAAACCTACAAAATCAGACTGGTAAAAGGTCGCGATGCTCGTTTCAGAAGTATTGTCCTGCTTAACTACAAGTTTACTTGTGTATTGACAGGCTACTCGTTAAATACAACCAAGGAAAATATAGTGGTAGCGGCTCATATCCATCAACATTCCATTAGTGGAAATGACGACCCACGAAACGGTTTAGCCTTGACCCCTGATGCTCACTGGATGTTTGACCGTGGCCTTTGGACGGCGGAACCTCGCGATGGTAAACTTATCATACTTATCGCGAAAGATCATTTCAATGAATCATCGCCTTACAATCGCACACTATTAGACTATCATGAAAAACCGCTTTCAATACCGGATGATGCCAAAATACGACCACACCCTAAGCATTTTGAATGGCATCGGAAAAATCGGTTTTTAGGGTTGTTGTGACTCCAAAGTTATGGGTAATATTATTGATTAGGATTTTTCGAAAAGTCTGCAAAAGTGGAATAATTATTTTTCGTAATCTATTGAAAGAATATCCTGATTCATACTGCAAAGTTTTGAGTTTGGCGCACTTCGTCTGCGGTGATGGTGCCGGCGGTGCGTCCGTCGCCACAATAGAAACTGGCTGTAAAGTCCTGCCAAATTGTTGGCAAGGTCAGCAAACCTTAAGGGAAAGGTCATGCCACCTTGAGGGAAAGGTCGTGCTACCTTGAGGGAAAGGTCGTGCCACCTTGAGGGAAAGGTCGTGCCATCTTGAGGGAAAGGTCGTGCCATCTTGAGGGAAAGGTCGTGCCACCTTGAGGGAAAGGTCGTGCCACCTTGAGGGAAAGGTCGTGCCACCTTGAGGGA
>CAIYXP010000029.1 GCA_903930145.1 uncultured Methylococcaceae bacterium | reverse complement strand
GCAAGGCTTGCCTTGCTTGGGACCGCCCTCGCAAGGAAAGCCTTGCACGCCTACTTCACACTTAATCACAGCATGGATAAAACTCCCTAATTTATCAACAAAACGCGCTAACCGCCATGGATAATTGTTGCTGATTTAGAAACAAATTGGCAGAAATAAAAGCTTTCTGCACTGCTTGACAACACTCTCCAGAAAGTTCAAAGTGATTGCCAACACATTACCGCATGGTTGGATTGTTTAAGGTAAGTCGCGGTAATTGAGCTTTTTAATGTTGCTCTATTTTGCTGATAGGATTAGCCATGACCGCCCACCGTGTGAATGTCACCTCAAACCCCGCCCAACTGCAAGCGGTGTGGGATGCGATTAGTGTCATTGTTCAAAACCTCCCCTTCCTGATCGACCTCAAGCCGAAAGAACGACTAGCCATGGCGAAGTTCGGCGAGAAGCAATGCATCCTCGTCGTCAAAGCCCTAGCTATCGCCGAACAGAACCCTGACATCCTGCCGAGCAGCTTCAGCTTCGTGGGTTGGCGCGGGGCGCTGAACGCGGGCGTTAGGCAGGAATGGGCGGCTACATAATGGGTTTGATGCCAACACCCAAATTGCTGTGGATATTATTTAAATCAACTTAAGATGGTGAATGTTATGAATAAAACAATGCTGCTGTTAATGATGCTTGGATTAACCTTTTTCGTTTCCCAGTCTGCTTGGGCAGGAGAAACAGTAGAAGGTAAAGTATCATATATTGGTACCCTCCAAGAATACACCGCACCCAACGAAGGCTATCATGCCCAATTTCGCATGAGAGTTTCACAATCGATCTGTGGTAATGACAAAACGCCAAAGGATCGCTGGATTTTAGTCAAATCGGGTCGCATGGAAGGCGCATTCGCGCACAATAGCGTCAATACCCACAATGCCTTTAGCGCTGTGTTGGCTGCTTTTTTAGCAGGTAAAAATATTCAAATCGACAATGTGCCCAACTGCAATTCCGCTACTGCGCAGAATATCAATCTCTGGAGTTCGCAAATTGGAATTTATTAAGATAACCTAAAGCGAGGCAAATGGTGATGTATTCACAATACAAACGGGTGTTATCATTGAATTCGGCAATGCTTGCCTTAATGGCATTTTGCACATATTTTATGTGTGGAGCCGCACAGGCAGAGATTTCTGAGAAGGATCGCAGAATAGCCCTGCCCGATTCCATCTATACTACCCTTTCAGATCAGGACTCTCTTGACCGTGATAAGGATGGACTAAAAGATGATTACGAAAATCGGTTAGCCGATGCTTGGCGGCCCCATTTCATCTTCGATGAAAAGGAAAACTCCCGCAGCAACATTAACGATATCAGCTTGCAACCCTTTGAGCCTGTCGTTATCTTCCAAGTTCGCCCGATCGGCGGGTCAGCTTGGCCGCGGCGCATACAGATCAAATGGGGTTTCTTGTGGCGGCTAGATGGGGGGTTTCGTGCCTCAAATTTTTGCACAGACTACCATTACGGTGATACGCAAGGCGGCACCTATGAACTAATCAGTCAAGATGGTGTTAATTGGTATCTGGACTGGTTAGAACTGTGGAATTCTGGTCGGGAGAATGCCAAATCATTGACAATTAATTGGACTAAACCGCGCAGCACCTATTGGAATAAGATGGAGCAACGACCCTCCCCTATCATCTATGCCTCGGCTGGCAAACATCATCAATACATTAATGGCGGGGAATGTGAAAGCCGTAGATTCTGTGACGATGATTGCGGTGGCGGTATTGAAAGGACTGCTAATCTGACACCATTGGGGAAATTCAATAATGTGGGCGAACCCAATAACCATAACGATCCGTTCATCTCAGAGCTTGCCCCGCTTGGATACCCTCAGGAATGGGTGTGGTTTGCCAAATGGAAGTGTGGATGCGGCTCTGACACAAAACAAGATTGTTTTACGGGTGGTGTCGGTGCTAGTTTTAAAACTTCCAATAAGCCG
Organism: uncultured Methylococcaceae bacterium; assembly: GCA_903930145.1. Classification (GTDB taxonomy): domain Bacteria; phylum Pseudomonadota; class Gammaproteobacteria; order Methylococcales; family Methylococcaceae; genus Methylumidiphilus. Next base: position 5,902 of record CAIYXP010000029.1, on the reverse strand, counting down.
CAGTGCACAGTGCCTTCCGCGACTTATACATTGTTCGTGCGAGACGATCCACCCGTCCCGCCCAAGGAAGTGGGCCTACTCTACACTGTGATTCCCACATGCTTATAACAATACTTTGTGCTCGTTCCCAAGCTCCAGCTTGGGAACGCGGTCTTTGAAGCTCTGCTTCCCTATCACGGTAAGCTAGAGATTGAAAAGCAAAGGCTCCCAAGCTGGAGCTTGGGAGTTAGCGGAATAATTTACATAATATACCTAATGGTTTCACTTGCTTACACCAATAAATATTGCTGACTATCCTTGGAGATAATACCTAATGAAAAACTTTCTTAAACTTCTTTTAGTTACAATCACCTTGCTTTCAATGAGCGCACATGCGGCTCCAATGCCTCTAAGAGGTACTTTTTCGGCTGCGGGGGGTCTGGCGAGTTTCACCGGTACGGATCTGAACAATGCCAGTTCAATCACCTTCCAAGACCCATGGGCTATAACCACTCCCATCCCGCCAAATTACTTGGGCGAACCTAACCTATTTTCTACAAACAATGACTTTAAGGTAGGAGATAGCGGCACTGTTCCGATGACGCTGAACATTTCAAGTTTTGCACCAGTCACTGACTTCCTGACGTGGTCCAGTGATCGTTTCCACTTTGACCTTACCGAATTGGTTCGCAACCCATCTTCTTCGGGTGCCACGGATTTATTCGGAAAGGGTAATTTTTCTGACGTTAATGGTTATTATGCACCGGGCATAGCCTCTATTCACTTCACTGCACAAGAAAATGGCCCTAATAACTATGCCTATTCATTCACTTTTGCTTCGCTGCCATTGCCAGAACCCGATTCCACAGCATTGATGGGTATAGGTTTGGTTGCCTTGTTGTTAAGCAGTCGCCGCCGTAAAACGCAAAACGCTTAGCAAGCGTAGCCCGCATGAAGCGTAACTGAATCCGGGGAACGAAAACTCGAAACCCCGGATTCTACTTCGTTCCATCTGGGCTACTTAAAGTGCAGCACAAGGCCGAAACCTTGCCCTTAAGCATAGGTATCTACACAAGTCCCTCCCCCCAAGGGGGGAGGGATTTAGGGAGAGGGGGCGAATTGTCAGAAAGCTCGATAAAGCATAGGGTTGCCATTTTATCGCCCTCTCCCCCGACCCCTCTCCCGCAAGCGGGAGAGGGGAGCAAAAACAATGCTTTGTGAGTTGTGTAGATACCTATGCCCTTAAGTCGGGGCCAATCAGGGAAAACATTTCAAACGGCCAGCAATTCTCATTATGAGAATTGCTGTCAATCGGCCTTGCAAATTTAACTGGGCTTGCCTAACGTGTATAATGCGCCAATCCATGAATACAATCCCTGCCGTTACCACCGACGAACTCATTGCCCGCTACGACGCACTGCTGCTGGATGCCTATGGTGTTCTGGTGAACAAGGAAGGCGCATTGCCCGGGGCGAAGGAACTCATTTCCAAGCTAAACCGGTTGGGCAAGCCCTATTATCTGGTGTCCAACACGGCGGGGCATCTGCCAGAAAATGCCGCTGCCCGTTACAGGGCATTTGGACTCGACCTTGTCCATGAACGCATCCTCACCGCTGGGTTGCTAATCAAACCCTATTTTGAAGCCAAGGGTTACCAAGGGCTGCGCTGTGCCGTAATGGGGCCGGAAGACAGCTTCCATTATGTTAAAGATGCCGGGGCGCGACCAGCATCCCCCTTTGAGGATTTTGACTTAGTACTGATTGGCGACCAAGTGGGCTTCCCTTTCCTAGACGGGGTGGACGCGGTGCTGAGCCGACTGATTGCGAAGCTGGACAGGGGCGAAACCGTCCCCCTGATCCTGCCCAACCCAGACCTGATTTACCCAAAATCCTCGGGTTTCGGCATCACCTCCGGCATGGTGGCCCTGATGATCGAAACCGCGCTCAGGCAACGCTTTCCTGAGCGCGAGGATGTGGCCTTCGTGCGCCTTGGGAAGCCAGAACCGGGACTCTTTGTTGAGGCAGTCCGCCGCTTGGGTACTCATAATGTGGTGATGATTGGGGATCAGGTGGAAACGGACATCCGTGGCTCGGCAGGGGCGGGGTTGGATTCGGCCTTGGTGGTTGGCGGCGTGTCGGGAACGACGCTGGCAGGCGGGATAATGCCCACCTATCGGCTGGAATCGTTGTTTTAGAAAATGCTTTCGTAACGCAAGGCAGACTTCGCCCAGCCGCCGATTATTCTGGTTCACCCGGTAGCCCCGGAATGATTCAATCCTAGCCCATCTTTTCAAGCATTCCCTCCGCCAAAAAAATTGCAAAATGGCTTCTCATTAACAGAGAGAGAAGACCATGTGACTTGGCGCGAAGAAACCGGCCAGCCAGCTTTAGCCAGTTGTTGGTTGATGCGGTTTATTCGTGTGCGGGCCGCTATCCATGATTTGGTAATGTAGTACCAGCGTAGCGCCAATTAAAAAGCCTTACAGTTAAAATACCGTAAGGCTTTGATATGTGGTGCCCCGAACACGATTCGAACGTGTGACCTTCCCCTTAGGAGGGGGATGCTCTATCCTACTGAGCTACCGGGGCAATAATGTTCAACGCATGAAGCTTCTATATCGTAAGGGCATTTTAGCACTGTCAGGCTTTGCATTGCTAGACAAAGCTCATAACCCAAAGCATCCATCTGCAATGCGTAACCTAAGGCGCGGTGAAAGGGGACATTGCCGCCTTTCCCCCATCAAGGCAAAGAGCGGATTTTCACTTCCATAAAATATAAGGCATCGTTTATATCCTGCTCGGTCAATTCGGAATGCCCCCCTTTGGCTGGCATTGACAAGAAACCGCTCTTGACATGATCTTTCCAAACCCCTCCCCACTGCGGCTTCCGCACGTCCCAATCGTCGGACTCGTCCAATTGCGGCGCTTCATTGTCAGCGTTCAAATGACATTCCGCACAATAGCCGTTGAAAATTTTGTTGCCCTTCCCAAAATCTGGCTTTTGGTCTACCGGTTTTGTCGTGGAGCAACCCCAAAGTGACAATAGTCCAACCACAATTAATGCAAGCTTCAAGTTCAAATTCATGCTGAATTTCCATTCTATTTTTTTCATGTCAATTCTAGTCCTTTTATGCCGTTCTGGTAAATTCCAACTTGCCATTCATCCACAGAGTTAGTGGAAAAAGCTGTGGATAACTATGTGGATTTAGTCTCAGAACCAGCATTCTGGCTACCGGTTTGCGGGGTTGGCAAATTATCACCCATACCTATGTTATTAACGCATCTATTTTATATGATATTGAAATTTAAGCATATATTTATTTGCTAAACTATAAGTCACTGTCTTGTCACAGTTTTTTAATGTTGCCTGAAGCTTTTTCCATGTCAAGGGGTTGACAGTGGATAACTTTCTGTAAGCTTGAAATCGTCGCTCAATAATGCCCGGTCAAGTTATGCAATCGCTTAGCATTTGTTTTGCCAAGAGCGCCAATTTGACAGACCCACCACCTTCCCCAAGCAAGGCTTTGACGGTCTGCAACTCTTCACGGATTTGGCTGGCATAGTCTTTGTCTTCTATGATTTTGGCAATTTCCGCTGCAATATTATCGGCATTGGCTTCGTGTTGAATGTATTCCCGAACAATGCCTTTGCCAGCCAAAATATTGGGTAGTCCGATGAATTTGATGTTGATGAGCAAGCGCCCCAACCAATAAGTGATGGGGGTTAGTTTGTAAATAATCGCCATCGGCATCCCCGCCAGCGCCACTTCCAGTGTCGCCGTCCCCGAAACGGTAATCACCGCATCGCAACACTGTAACACATCATAATTTCTCCCTTTTATGGCTTTAATCGCCACTTTGCAATTGGCTCTGTAGGGTTCCAGTACTGCGTCAGTGACCGAGCTCGCTTGATTAAGGACAAAGCGGGCATTCGGGAAACGGCTTGCCAAACGTTCAACCGTTTCCAATATAACTGGCAGGAGTCGTTTAATTTCATTGGCTCGGCTACCGGGCAATAGGCCGATGACGGGCCCGTCCCCCTCTAAACCGAATTCGTGCAAGGCTTCCGCTTTGGAAATGGAGGGGACAACTTTGCCAGCCAAAGGATGGCCGACATAGGTGACAGGAATATGATGAGCCTCGTAGAAGGAAACCTCAAAAGGGAAGATGACAGCCATATGATCCACCGCCTCGCCATATTTTTTCACCCGCCCCGGTCGCCAAGCCCACACCTGAGGACTGACATAGAACAGCACCTTGACACCGGCCACTTTGGCAGCACGTGCCAGTTGGAAATTGAATTCCTTATAATCCACGCAGATCAACAAATCTGGCTTTTCCTGTTTGACGATGGTTTTCATCAAGTTCAAGGCTCGGCGAATTTCACCATAATGCTTGATGACCTCCACCACACCAATAACGGCAATGGATGTGGAGTCGTAGCGAATGTCCACACCAACCTCACGCATTTTTGCCCCGCCCATGCCAATGGCCTTTACATCCGGCATCAGCTTTTTCAATTCGAGATAAAGGCTGGCAGCATGTTGGTCGCCAGAGGCTTCACCAGCGGAGAGCAAAACAAGAGGGGCTTTGGTTGTAGTCGTCATGAGCTAAGTCGAATAATCAGGCAGTTAAGGTTTCCAACATGATCAGTTTTTCTCGCCAATGTCATAGTTTTCATAATGATGAATCCAACATTCGGACACAAATTTTTCCATGCCTAATGGAATGACAGCCTGATTCCAATGGTCTCCTGCAAACTCACAAAGGCTCTGCTCGTTTTCCCAAGTCGTCATCATAGCGTATTCTTCGGGGGTCCATTGGGTAGGTCGCCCAATCGACACTGAAATCAAACCAGGCTGCGATTTAACCGCATCCACAGAAATCGAAGCGAACTTTAACTCAAATTCACAATGTAACGGGGTTGGGACTCGGACTCGAAAAATTCGGGTAATCATCTATTTTGTCTGAGTAAAAATCCATGGGCTTCATTTTGTTCATTGATTATAAGGCAGGTGATAGCATTGCCCAAAACTTCAATGTCGGATATGACGACGGGGATCGAAACCTAAGCCTCACTACCATTAAGTTAAGCCAAAACTGGAGTGCAAGATTTATCTTGCAAAGGGCGCAAACTCTTGAAAATAAGTGCAGGATAAATCTTGCACTCCAACTCTGGCAAACGGGAAATCCTTAACTTAATGGCTTTGAACCTAAGCCTAGATATCTCATCGAGACCCGCGCGAAACGAGCTTTTGATTAGGCTCACTCTCCAGAAAATCCCTTATTAGCCATAGAAATGGCTTAAGTACTTTATGACGCAATGGCGGCGTTATAATTAATGCCTAAAACGGACTCGGCAATTTCAAGATAAACGTCTTGGGTTTCTTTTCCACTGGCTTGGCTGGATTCTTGGCTTTTTCTTGCTCGATCCAATCCAATGGCGCAGGTTCGGCTTTGACGGGTTTTATGACCTCAGGTTTATTGGTTTCAGGCTTTGTGGTTTTTGCCTGTTCGGCAGTGGTGGGTTGAGCCGAAACGGGTTTAGCCGGCTTGGCGGGTAAGGGTTTGTCGGCGTTTTTTGCCACCGTGGTGACGGCTGGTTTGGGGGGGGCATAGTCCTTGTCGGGTTGGATGATTTCGCTTTTGGTGCTGAAATCTTCCAGCAGCGCATTCTGGGCTCTGCGGGCGGCTTGCTCTTGCGTGAAAGGCCCGCCGACGACTTGATACTGATTTTTTTGCCCGACGGTGTAGGCGGGAATTCTGGGCCCTAGATGATTCAATTGGGCAACCAGTTTCTTCGCCCGATACTCATCCCCGGTTTGTTCGGTACGGATAAACCAGCCCGCTTTGCCTTGTTCTGCCTTTGGGGGTTGACCTAACAGTTGAGTCGGGCGTTCCAGCACAGTGGCAGAAGCGATCATC
>CAIYXP010000028.1 GCA_903930145.1 uncultured Methylococcaceae bacterium | reverse complement strand
GCCAATCCCAAAGAAATCAAGATTTCTTTGCCAAGGATTCGGCAACCCCGCAATAATCCCTAGGTGTCAGCAACAACAACCTATCTTTGGCAGCTTGCGGAATTTCCAAGGAATTAATGAAACGCCGCATGTCTTCGCGGTCAATGCGCCTACCCCTTGTCAACTCCTTTAGCTTTTCATAGGGTTGCTCGACCCCGTAACGTCGCATCACGGTTTGGATAGGTTCGGCCAGCACTTCCCAATTGGCATCCAAATCGGCTTCCAAAGCAGTCGGGTTCAATTCCAATTTGGACAAACCCTTCGTGCTGGATTGTAATGAAATCAGGGTATGCGCGATTCCCACACCTATATTACGCAAAACCGTGGAATCGGTCAAATCCCGTTGCCAACGGGAAATTGGCAATTTCTCGGCCAGGTGGGAAAACAAAGCATTGGCAAGCCCTAAGTTGCCTTCGGAATTTTCGAAGTCGATGGGGTTTACTTTATGCGGCATCGTGGAAGAACCTACCTCGCCTTTGACTGTCTTCTGAATAAAATACCCTAGGCTGATATAACCCCAAACATCACGGTTAAAATCGATTAAAATAGTGTTAAACCGGGAAAGGCATTGGAAAAACTCGGCAAGATAATCATGCGGTTCAATTTGAATAGTATAGGGATTGAACGTGAGTCCCAGTGATTCGACAAAATGCCTGGCAAACCCAGGCCAATCCAATTCGGGAAAAGCGACTACATGGGCATTATAATTGCCCACTGCGCCGTTGATTTTGCCTAATAATTCCACTTTGGCCAGTTGCTCAAACTGCCGCTGCAATCGTGCCGCGACATTCGCAAATTCCTTGCCCATAGTAGTGGGCGTGGCTGGTTGACCATGAGTCCGCGATAACATGGGTTGCGCCGAAAAATCACTTGCCAATGCCCACAAGCGCTTGATAAGACCGTCCATCGCCGGTAGTAAAACCTCTTCTTTGGCCTGTTTCAGCATCAACGCATAAGACAGGTTATTAATATCCTCGGAGGTACAGGCAAAATGAATAAACTCGCTGACTTTATTCAATTCCGGTACGTCGGCAATGCGTTCTTTTAGGAAATATTCAATGGCCTTGACGTCATGGTTAGTGGTTTTCTCAATTTCTTTTACCCGTTCAGCATCGCTTAGCGAGAAGTTGGTCAAGAGGTTTTCGAGATATTCATGGGCCGAATCGCTGAAAGCAGGCACTTCGGCAATCAAGGGTTCCAACGACAATGCCTGTAGCCAGCGAACTTCTACCATTACGCGGAAGCGGATCAAGCCATATTCGCTGAGTATGGGGCGGAGGGAATCAACTTTGTCGGCATAGCGGCCATCGACAGGGGAGAGGTTGGTGAGGGTCATATAATGTTAATTAGTTAAGTTAATCAGGAAGATACTCAGAATAAATGATTTTCTGAATGGAATAAGGGCATTGCTCCAGGAATATATTTTCAGCCATGCCGGTTTCCTTAGCGGCAGCAATGATGGCATCACTATAAGCATCCGTTATTTTACGATCTAAAATATGCTGTAAACTTGGGTTATTGCGAATTAACCTTTCCAACTTACGGCTTTGCTCTTTAATAGTCAATTGCCAATTGTGCCCACGATAAGTCGGCTGATACTGCCATTTCAATAAATGCATCAGCAAAAACTCCAATCGACTTTCAAGTTGGTTACGGATACTCCCCCCATGTCATCAACCTCATCTATTAGGTTTGAGACATCCAAATAATTTAACTGCCCAGCCTTAAGCAATTGAACTTGTTGGCGTGTCCAAGCGTAAAAATCAGTTTCATAAAGAATTGCGTTCATAAATTATTTATCTCTATAGAGGTAGTAATCATTTTCACTGACTTAAACTCAGCCAAGCTCAAGCCCTTTATGATAACAGGATTTTGCTCTCCCCTTCCATTACCGAACATAATATATTTTGGATTAGCTTGATTGGAAAATTGTATTTGAAATTGACTGTCTCCCACTCCGTTGCAAGACACAGCACATTGCCTACCACTGGCAATAGTTATCAAAGTTGACCGTTT
>CAIYXP010000027.1 GCA_903930145.1 uncultured Methylococcaceae bacterium | reverse complement strand
TTGCCAACAGCGGCGGTTGTGGCGGATATTGGGCGAATGGGCTCAAAAACCAAGAGGGGGATGGCGGGTGGCGGGTTGGATCGGAACCATGGAGGGGCTGATTTTGTGTGACTTCCGGGCGGCAGGCAATAGCGTGCCGTGCCGTTTGTTTAAGCGGCTTGCCGGTGGCACGTTAGATGGGTTGATGGTGACTGGGTTAGCCGGGGCGGAGGCTCAAGGCGGCGGGCCTTTGCTTCGCAGCATGGCCTTGATGTCCGCCAAGTACTCGAGCGGGCTTTTCGACCGCCCGCCTTTGTAATGCGGTGGAGGGCGTTGGGACACTGTGCAGAAGTTGTTCATCAAGCGTAAGCAACATGTGAAAACGGCAAGCAGTGAGAACATTCACCAAAATGATGTTGGGTCTGATTTGTCGAAAAGGGTGTTGTCGGGGTTTTTGCTTAAGGATTTGTCATCGGTTTTCGGGAGATTTTCCCCATATTTCAATCTGCGGATTTAAAATTCGAATTCAAATCAGTGTTTTGACTCTTAAAGTAATTCTTTGTTTTTTTGGTTTGTTTATAAAACATCACAGACCACACGTTTATTGAGATATTTTAATATTAAAATAAAACATGATTTTTATCTTATAAAATAATAACATAGAAGAAGAATACTAAGATGTTCTGTAACAGAACAGGTTGTTTTTTCGTTATATTGACCCATCCATTAGACGCATCCTAATAGCAGCACGTATCACTGCTGATTGAACACCTTCATATAAAGGATCCTGCCTTCTAATTGTTATCATGGCGGTTTGAAGCTTTTCAAAGGTTACACTGTCCATTATGATTACATCGGATGCGTCATGGGTTTCATAGTCCTCGCCAAGCCCAACGGATGAAAGACCTGTGTCTTTATTGATTAAATCTGTTATTGCTTCCTTGATCCACCTACTTTTCCCTTTTTTTCCGTATTCTTTTGCGACAGATTCCAGCATTCTTTGTCGTAAGTATGAAGGCAGACGATATGTAGTTTTTTTAGAAAATTCCATGTTAATTTCCCAACTTTCACTTTTTTTCTTCATTTTCTAAGGCTAGAAGGAAATTTCTCCAAAGAGTTGTAACTGTTTCAAGGTTATCCCATTCCAAGCTATCACTGCTAGGCAGAGAAAGATCCTTGACATAGATGCTTGTGATAATTTTTCGTAGTAAATTGGTATTTGTGGTGTATCCAAGGCTGATTTTGGTTCTGGGCCTCCCCAATTTTGTCCGACTTGCAAAATGATCGACTTGCTGTGTTGTATTTTTGTGCAAAATTTTGTCGATGGTCTTAATGTCTTTACCATCTTTGAGCATTCTAATGGCCTTGCTTCGAATCGCATCATCTTTGATTCTGCTTAGATAACCACCTTTTTCAATATTGTTAATAATTCCTAAACGAATGAGATATTTGACTTCATCAGGGCCATTGACGATGCTTAGGTAATGACTTGCCCTAGATTTTGACATTCCAGAAATATCGGTCAACAAAGCAACAGTCATATCTTCCGTACCAATTGATTCATATTCATTGATGATTGCTTGAACATTCAAAATTCTTTCCCAAGCGGTCAAATCTTCCCTTTGCATATTTTCAATGTACTGGATGTTTCGCAGGAATCTAGGTTTTTCCTGCAAAATCCATGCAGGTATAGTTGTCTTTCCTGCTATTAATGATGCCAAAAAGCGACGTTCGCCAAAAGCAATGCGAAATCGCTCACCATGGCGGTAAACTTTTATGGGTTGTTGCACCCCTACCGATTTGATTGAGTTCGCTAAATTTTGTAAGCCTTCCCAAATCAGTCTAAGATTAGCATTATCGCCGATTACGTCATCGGGATTTTCAATGTCTTTTGGAGAAAATCCTGTACGTCTAGAATTTTCCTCATCTACATCAATACGTGCTAAAGGAATCAATTCGACATTGATTTCCCCACCTTGTTCTTGACCTTCTCGTATTGTTCTAGCTATCTCAGCACTTAGAGGTGAACCGAGGAACCGTTTTTGCTTTCCACTCATGATGTTATCTTCTCAAACATATAGTTGCAGATCAATTCTGCTTCAATCCGCGCTGGATCCTTTTCTTGTAGATCGAAGACACTTTTTGGTTCTGACATGGGATGGTCAGACTCAGCAAAAGCGATGCGTAGACCTAATTTAATGGGCATTAATAAATCGACAATACCTTGATCGTTTGCTAATGTGTTGTATAGACCTTCGTGCAAGGCAACCCCTTTTCTAAACATGTTTGGAAGTATTCCGATTATTTTTAGTTCCTCACCTCTAATACGCCTTTTGGTTTCTCTACGCCAAAGCTGTAGCATCCCATGCAATCCTTCTATCGTCTGCGGCTCCATGGTTGTTGGAATGATAATGTGCGATGCGGCCCGCATCGCACTTATTGTCAAAGGACCCTTCGAAGGGCTGGTGTCAATAATCACAAAATCGTAAAGTGAATTAACATCTTCGTTGGAAAGAAAGGAGTGAAGACGATCATGAACTTTTTCTTTTACATCATTTGACCGGACTAATTCTACTGCTCGTAAGAGGGTACCATTGCCAGGTATAATTTCTAGACCTTGTATTCGCGTCTGGTATGGAATCACCTGTCCACTGTAGAAGATGTCTGCGCTAGAGGAACGTCCATCCCAGTCATAGTCTTCATTTTTGTCAAAATCAGGATGGATGGGTGGCAAAACACCGTCTAAATCAGTACCATCTATTTCCATAGTCAAAAATCGACGTGAAAAGTTACATTGAGGGTCAAGATCTATTCCTAGCACACGTTTGTTTTTCCTACATAAATATTCTGACATTAATCGACAAATTGTTGTTTTACCGACTCCTCCCTTATTTTGTACGGTAGCTAAGATTTTCATATATTGACTCATGTATAGATTATTTCGTATGATGCCATACAGTAAAGTATTTTTTAAGGCAATACAATATTGTATCTAAAAAGTTCAGTTCGTTCCTATCGTTCCCGTATGTTTCGTCTTATAGACTTAGATATAGAATTTTAAAGTGAGTTATCAAAAATGGGGTTTGATGTTTTCTTAACGATTTGTTTGTTTGTTCTTTGTTTTTAGCTTTTTATGTGTATGAAAAAAAACAAATTTTTTAAGGTTAGACGGACGGATTTGGGGTTTTACCCAGACAGATTTGGGTCGTAGGCCGGACGGATTTGGGCTTAACTCCGACAGATTTGGGTCGTAGGCCGGACGGATTTGGGTTTACCCCGACAGATTTGGGTCGTAGGCCGGACGGATTTGGGGGTATCTTGACATGACAGTCGAAGTTAGATGAGATGACTTTTTAATGAAAGTATTTTCTTAATATTTTTATAAATATCATAGGCTTATTTTAATATATAAGGAGTGTTCTGTGACAGAACAAAGTGAGTCTTTTTCAATCGGAAAGAGTGTTATTGATGGACGTGAAGTTAGAACGCTCATCAAACATAGTGCATCAATCCAGATTACCAACCGAATCTCGTTTCTGGCTCGGAGGATATCGAATGTTTTGTTGGCGTATGCGCGAAGGATGCCAGCGGAGACAGTCGCTTATGAAATTCAGATTATCGACTTGCGTCGTGAAATTGAATACAACTCAAAAAACATTGAACATTTGAAAAGTGCAATTAAATCCTTGGCTGGAACCGTGGTCGAATATAATATTTTCGACAAGGATCGAGGAAACGAATGGGGTGTATTTGCACTTTTGTCCCAAGTCAAAATCAAAGACAACAAGGTACTATATTGGTATCCGCCTGACATCCGCGAACTATTAATGTCACCTAATGTTTATGCGAAGCTTGATTTGACGGTACAAAACAAATTTAGTAGCAAGCACTCCATAGCACTGTGGGAATACCTTACCGATGTTCTTGGTTCAAAAAGAGCGGAAGCAGAAATCCTTCTGGCGATTGCTGACTTCAGAAAGTTGATGAGCCTTGAATCCAGAGAATACACAGAATTTTGTGACCTGAGCAAGCGTGTCATTAAGCCAGCGATCAATGAAATAAATGCTCATTCAAAGATATCCGTTACTCTTGATATCAAGCGTAAGGGGAGAGCAGTCAATGCGTTATTGTTTGGGGTTACGCGGCTTTCTATGGAGCTTGGTGCAAGTGAAAGACAAAGTGTAGAACAGCTTGAAAACTCAAACCAAGAAGTCAAAATTGAATGCAAATCGCAAGGTTCTAGAAAGCGCGAGGACCGAGAGAGTTTATTCAAACGATTGACTCAGTCTTTCGGGCTAAAGCCGATAATTGCTACGAAGGTTCTTTCAGAATACAGTTTGGATTATGTCTCGGAAAATTTGGATGTGGTCGAGAGTATAGTTAACAAAGGTACGGTTAGAAATGTGGCGGCCTATACTATAGGGGCTTTAAAAACTGATTACCGAGGTGGGTCTGGAAAGAAAGTGTTTGATGTTGTCGAGAAAGGCGGCAGTCAAGATGCTGGAAGTGAGATCATCGATGAAGAAGCTAAAATTGAGATGGCTCGCCAATGGTATGAAAAACTACCCTTTGAAAGGCAGGAAAGAATAAAGGATTTGTTTATAGCAGAACTCAATGTTGTGCAGACTCATCCGGCTCGTGCGTATTATCATAAGCACGGATTCAAACATCCTCAGGTAATCCGGGGGTTCATGTTGCATATTGCAAAAAACTTGGAGAAAAGGCGAAATGATCAGCGCGTGACTGGAGAAAAGAGTCTAGGTTGAAGTCGGACAGATATGGGGTGCTTTGCCTATCAGATGCAACAAAAAAATGAGTAGCCGAGATCGTCCAATCGCCAAAATTTAACCTTCGAGTACATCTAGGAATTGATGGTTTTCCGATAAATGTTGAAGCAGACCGACAAAATCCACTTTCACTCAATTGAAGCCCATGCCCAACATCCTCCACCTGTTGTGGTGGCCTGATCCAAACCCAAATTTCATGCAACTGGGCAGTTTCCACCTATGGATGGAAACGCCCCAAGCTGCCAAGACCAAGAATAAAAACCAACACCCGCGCCAATTGAATGCAAAGGATTTGGGTGTCTGGCTGCAGGAAGCCTTGGACCAGACGATACTTCCGCCACAATTCGAGCCAATTGAATGCAAAGGATTTGGGTGTCTGGCTGCAGGAAGCCTTGGACCAGACGATACTTCCGCCACAATTCGAGCCATTAGAATTGATTCTGCCCACGGCAAACGGCCAACCTCTTTCCTGTCCTGAATTACTTTCTGAAATGGGTGAAGACTTGCCCGACCAAGCCGGGTGGGGTCCATGGGTGATCGACAGCTACCGCATTGCCAACGCACCCATCCATGCCATCAACGAACTGCATTACCGCTTGTTATTCCAGGGCGGGGAAGTCCGACCCGGCCAAGACTTCCTGTTCTGGTTTTACTACACCCAATCGCTGAGGCAATTCCTATTAAAAGACCAATACATCCCCGCGTTGCGCTGCCGCAAGGTCAAGGGGAATGCCAGCTACGAATTCCATCCGGCTTGGGAGTTTCTGTCCGACAACTATCAAGACTTGTTGGCAGAAGCTGCCGAACGGATGCTGCCGAGTGCCTCGCCCGGATTTGATGCGCCCTCTACGCTACGCCATTGCGCCGAGGTTTTGCTGCGCCAAGCTGCCGGACAAGCCAAACTGACCTTGGGATTCCAAAAAAAGCTCGAAGGCACTTTTCTGCCCATTGCCTGTAGCCCGCCGACCGGCAAACCTTGGTACACCACAACCCGGACAGAACTTGGACAGCAATGGGTCAAATGGCGACGGCGTGTGGTTGGCACGGGAGGCGAGCGCAAGTTTCAACTGGCCCTGCAACTGCACGAGCCGGACCCGGAGAAAAATGCGGGGCAATGGCGGCTGGAATTCTTGGTCTGGTCCCGGCGCGACCCTTCCTTGCAAACCCCGCTGTCGGAGTACTGGCCTTTGCTGCATTCGGAACGTGAATATCTGCTAAAAGAATTCGGGCAGGATTTCGAGGCGATGCTGCTGGCTGACTTGGGCCAGACCGCCGCCATTTATTCGCCGTTGTGGGAGGCGCTTGACACGGCGGAACCCACCGGAATGAGTTTGGAACTGGGGGCAGCCTTTGCCTTCCTGGCCGAAACGTCTTGGGTCATGGAAGATGCCGGTTTCAGGGTGATTGTACCCTCGTGGTGGACACCCCAAGGTCGCCGACGCGCCAAGCTGCGGATGCGATCTTCACCTAGTGGAAAAAAAGCCAGCGCCGCCGCCAAGCGCAAGGGACTGAGCTTGGAGGAGTTACTGGAATACCGTTATGACTTGACGCTGGGCGGAGAGCCGGTGGCACCGGACGAATGGGCGCAACTGGTCGAGGCCAAGACACCGTTAGTGCAGTTTCGTGGCCAGTGGGTGGTGTTGGACAAAGACCGCATGGCAGAGATGTTGGAGTTCTGGAAGAAACAAGGTCAGTCCGGCGAAACATTGGGCATACAAGAATTGCTGCAACGCACTGCCGAAGACGATGGCGATTTCGAGGTCGACCCAGCCGACGCGCTTGCCGGGATGCTCGCCAAGCTGCGCGACCAACGCCATTTGGAACCCGTGGACAACCCGCCGGGGCTGCAAGCCGAATTGCGCGAGTATCAGAAGCGCGGCGTGGCGTGGCTGGCGTTTTTAGAATCGCTGGGGCTGTGTGGTTGCCTAGCCGATGACATGGGCTTGGGCAAAACCATCCAGATCATCGCCCGATTGCTGCAAGAGCAGGCACAAGATGACCGCCAACCGCCTACGCTACTCATCGCCCCAACCTCGGTGTTGGGCAACTGGCGCAAGGAAATAGAACGCTTCGCCCCGCAACTGCAAACCCTAATCCATCATGGCACAGACCGCTGCAAGGATGCCAAAGAATTCGCCGAGGCCGTGCTGGAAAAGGATGTGGTTATCATTTCCTACAACTTGGTGTTGCGCGACACAGCCCTTTTATCATCAGTGCGCTGGCATCGCGTGGTACTCGACGAGGCGCAAAACATCAAAAACCCCGAGGCCAAGCAAACCAAGGCCATCCTCAAACTGGATGCCCGCTCAAGGCTGGCACTGACCGGTACCCCGGTGGAAAACCGCTTGCTGGACTTGTGGTCGATTTTCAATTTCCTCAATCCCGGCTATTTGGGCAAACAGGCTGGGTTCCGCAAACATTTTGAAACGCCCATCCAACGCGACCGCAACCCGGCCAAGTCGGCGCAACTCAAGCGCTTGGTCGAGCCTTTCATCTTGCGTCGGGTGAAGACCGATCCCACCATCATCAAGGACTTGCCGGACAAGGTGGAAAACAAGCAATACTGCAACCTCAGCCGCGAGCAGGCTTCTCTTTACGAAGCCGTAGTGCGCGATGTGGCGAAACAATTGGAAGAAGCCGAAGGCATCCAACGGCAAGGCTTGATGCTGTCCACGCTGATGAAGCTCAAGCAAATCTGCAACCATCCTGCACAGTTTCTGCAAGACGACAGCCCGTTCGACCCCAGCCGTTCGCACAAACTGGAACGCCTGTCGGACATGATGGCGGATGTGCTGGTCGAGGGGGAAAGCGCCCTGATCTTCACCCAATTCACCGAGATCGGGGCGCGGCTGGAGCGGCATTGCAAAACCCACCTTGGCTGCCAGACCTACTACCTTCACGGCGGCACTTCCCGCCCGAAGCGCGAAGAGATGATAACCCGTTTCCAAGACCCGGAATCGCCGCCGGCGGTGTTCGTGCTGTCGCTCAAAGCCGGTGGCGTCGGCATCACCCTGACACGAGCCAACCATGTGTTTCATTTTGACCGCTGGTGGAACCCGGCGGTGGAAGACCAAGCCACCGACAGAGCGTTTCGCATCGGCCAAACCCGCAATGTGTTTGTACACAAGTTCTTGACTCTAGGAACGCTGGAAGAGCGCATCGACCAGATGATCGAGGACAAGAAGAAGGTGGCGGGGGCCATTGTTGGCAATGACGAATCTTGGCTGGCGAAACTCGACAACGAGTCATTCAAACAACTGATCGCCTTGAACCGCGCCACGATTCTGGACGACTAAAAAAACCGAAGAGAAAATCCATGCAAGCAATCCGTACTTGGTGGGGGCAGCGATTCATCGCTGCCTTGGAGCAGTTTACCGACAGCGCACGCCTCGCCCGTGGGCGCGGTTATGCCAACAGCAGCCGCATCCTGTCGTCGCAACTGAAGCAAGGCGAAATGTCGGCGAAGATTCGTGGCAATGTGAACCCTTATTATGGAGTCTACAAAGAGCCGATCTACACCACGGCGATTTCCCTCAAACCCATTAGCGATGGCGACTGGGAATTGCTGATCCGGCATCTGGGCAGCCGCGCCGCCTTTGTGTCGCGCTTATTGCTAAACGAAATGCCAGACAATATCGAAAAGCCGTTTGAACTGCTAGACCTGCATTTGCTTCCGCACAGTGCCAAAGATTTCAAAACCAAATGCTCCTGCCCGGATTACGAAAACCCCTGCAAGCATATTGCCGGCCTGTGCTATTTCCTGTCGGCGCAACTGGATCAAGACCCTTTCCTATTGTTTGAATTGCGCGGGCTTCCGTTAGCCGAGCTGTTCGAGCAATTGCGGAAGACCCCTCTGGGCAAGGCATTGGCGCAAACCCGCGAAGCAGAACGGGAAGACCTGCTGGCATCGGTGGATTCGTATTTTACCCGGCCGATGGCGCTGCCTTTGCCAGTGCCTTGCGAACCCAAAGCGTTTTGGGGAAGCCCAAAGCGGTTGCCAGAGATGGCGTATTCCCAAGCCACCTCGCCTGTCCCTGCGTTGCTGGTGAAAAAGGGCGGGGATTTCCCGGCATTTTGGAAGCAGCCGCTAGCATTCCCCGTGGCAATGGAGGCGGTTTACGAAGCAATCAGGAAAAAGGGAAAAGAATGGTGATGATGCACATTTGAGCATATGGCACGAACGCGCTTGTGGCCCAATATTCAATTGGCCTTCAAGGCCAGACACCGAGATAGAAAGCATGGCTGACTGCAATGGTTCGGGCTAGAGGTGGTTTAAGTATAGTGAAAGATTTGCAAAAGCCAGGTATCCCGGACTGGCAACCAGTTGATGCTGGTAGGTGAACTTTTGAAATCGGCATCCTAATTTCTTATCCTGTGTTTCACAGTTGCAACTTTATTCGACCATGGACACCTACCACATAAACCGATTCGAGCAAGTCTTCCGCCCCTTGGAGCATATGGCGGCGGTCGGATGGCTCTATCCCGAAGCTTGGAGACAAATCGACAAATTCCGCGCATCCAAGGGTAAGAACAGTTTGCCCGATTGGCCGGACTGGTGCTTTTTGCCGATGGCAGCCTTTTATGCCATCGTCAGCAAGGAGGCCGGTGTCACCCGTTTGCCGCCGCATCTTTTGCCCGATGTGACCCGATTGGCAGCTATCGGCACTTGGCGCTACACACGGGGCATCTACCGCTTCTACCCGGATGTGAGCGACGCGGTGATGTCGGCCAAAATTTCTAGCGGGCTTTCCAGCGAAGTGTTCTTCCGCCTGCCGGAGTGGTGTGTTTACATCGAGATGCCGGAGCGGGAATGGGGAGGCATGTCCCTGCACGGATTTTTCGCCCATATGGAATGGGACACCGAAGAGGGGAGGGCGACATTGCGGCTTTTGCTTGACTGCGAAGAGGGGTTGTATCCATACCCTGTCCGCCTGGATGCCGATACGCTGGACGTGGCTGTGTCGCGAGCGACAAAGGCGGCCCGAATGCAGTCCATGGGCGGTGGGCGATTTTCCAGCACATCCCCGGGAAATGCGAATGCATCCATGGCAGACAACTTGGAGCCATTGGTGTCTCTGGTGCTTTACCTTTGCAGGGAGGATGTGGACATCAGTGAGCAGGGTGGCAAAACTCTGAACAGCCCGATTTTGGAGGCTAACAATGAAAATGAGTGGTTAGAGGCCAATTTTGGTTACGCTCATGAAACCGTGCGCCGCTGGCAGGTCGGTAAGCGGATGGGTTTAATCTCTTATACCGCGCACGATCCGCAGCCCGATGGGAAATAAGGAGGGCAGGGCAGGGCGGGCAGCAATCAATAGTCAATTCAAGCTGTGTCAGAATCGTCCGGCGCTGGGCAATGATTGGCGACCTCAGGCGAGGCATCTGATGACGGTGGTGGCCCTGATTGCCGAGGAAAAGTCCCTGTGCGACTTGCGTCAGGCGCCGGCGATCACCCAGAACCACCTGGCTCATGTTTTCGGCGTGGGGCAGGAAAGTGCGCATGGAAAAGCGCAGCGACTTGTTGCTTTCGACGTTGCGGGGCTATTGTGCGGGCGATAGGTGGCGAATTGCGCCTAGCCCGACTTCCGCAACTCAACCCTGATTTTGCCAATTTTGGCCCATTCCAGCTTTCCAACCCACTGAAATACCTAGCCTGATACTGTCAAAATCGCTGAAAACCGCGTGTAGTGCCGACCTTGCCCCTTGCGCCCGGCTGATTTTTTGCCAACACTACCCGCATGTTTCTACGCGCAAAGTCCCGTTTCAAGGACGGCAAAAAGCACCGCTACTGGAGCATTGTGGAAAACCGGCGCACCGCCTCGGGCCGTGTGGTGCAGCGGCATGTGCTGTACCTGGGCGAGATCAACGACAGCCAGAAGGCGG
>CAIYXP010000026.1 GCA_903930145.1 uncultured Methylococcaceae bacterium | reverse complement strand
TTCGTTGGACAAACCGATCACGTTACCATAATCAAAAGCATCAGGCATTAACCAATCATCGTAACGTCTGGCACGGTCAATCTCAAGCTTCTGACGTTCAATATAACCAGAATATTTAGCTTGTATATCCACTTGATCTAGAACTTGGTCATCATCAATACCGGCAACTAATTGTGAAATCGTAGAAAATGCCCTAATATTCAGCTCGGGACGACGAAGCAATTCCGCAAGACTGGTTTCATGCTGCAAAGGACTCGATAAAATAGTCTCTAGCTTCGAAGCTTCCATGGAATTAGGCTTTACCCAGGTGGAACTCATTTCTGCTTGGAGCTTTGTGATTCCCTCCAGCTTTCTTTCGCAAACTTGCCAACGATGGTCATTTACAATCCCTATGCCATGACCAATTTCTGTCAAACGAAGATCGGCATTATCCTCTCGCAATAATAAGCGATACTCTGCCCGACTAGTGAACATGCGGTAAGGTTCAGAAGTGCCTTGAGTGATGAGGTCGTCTATCATTACCCCCATATAAGCTTCGTCACGCTTCGGCGACCAAGTATCCCTATCCCTTGCCTTGCATGCTGCATTGAGTCCGGCAATTAGACCTTGAGCGGCAGCTTCTTCGTACCCGGTGGTTCCGTTAATTTGCCCTGCAAAAAAGAGATTCCCCATATGTTTAGTTTCAAGTGTCGACTTTAGATCGCGGGGATCAAAATAATCGTATTCAATGGCATACCCTGGACGGGTAATATGGGCATGTTCCATACCCCGTATAGATCGGACAAGCTCTAATTGCACGTCAAAAGGCAAGCTAGTGGAAATGCCATTTGGATAGAGTTCGAGACTGTTCAAACCCTCGGGTTCAATAAATATCTGATGGGAATCCTTTTCCGCAAAACGGACTACTTTGTCTTCGATGGATGGGCAATAACGCGGACCAACCCCTTCGATCACCCCTGCAAACAAGGGCGAACGATCAAGTCCTGAACGTATAATGTCGTGAGTTCTAGCATTTGTTCGGGTGATATGGCAACAAACCTGTCGAGGATGATCCTCCGCTCTTCCCAAAAAGGAAAAAGTGGGGGTGGGGGTATCGCCTTGTTGCACCTCCATGACTGAAAAATCCACCGTCCTACTATCGATACGAGGCGGAGTTCCAGTCTTCAAACGGCTTACCCTGAACGGAAGCTCACGCAATCGGGCAGACAAACGGTTGGAAGGCGGGTCGCCGGCTCGACCTCCCTCATAATTATTCATACCAATGTGAATTCGCCCGGCAAGGAAAGTTCCAACAGTCAGCACTACACAACTAGAGGGGAAACTCAAGCCCATCTGAGTGACCACACCCGCCACAACTCCATTTTTTATGATCAAATCAGCTACCGGTTGCTGAAAAAGCCACAAATTGGGCTGCGTTTCAAGAGCATGGCGTACCGTTTGCTTGTAAAGTTGACGATCCGCTTGTGCTCTAGTTGCGCGTACCGCTGGGCCTTTGCTTGCATTCAAGATACGGAAATGGATACCCGCCAAATCAATGGCTCTTGCCATTAAACCGCCAAGTGCGTCTATTTCCTTGACTAAATGCCCTTTGCCAATTCCACCTATGGCCGGATTACAACTCATTTGCCCTATTGTCTCGATATTTTGAGTCAACAAAAGTGTTTTCACTCCCATGCGGGAAGCAGCTAAAGCGGCTTCTGTTCCGGCGTGACCACCACCAACCACTATCACGTCAAATTGAGTGGGAAATTGCATAAATACCTATCATAAATAATTAAGATTCTTTATAACGTAGAAACTTTATCTTACACCATTTAATGGTTTAGGCGAGTAAAATAGAAATTTCCAAATGCGATGACAATAATCACGAAAACTATTTAACATTTTTAACTTTTATCATGATAAATTCCGGTTGACCTTCACTAGCATTGATTTCAAATGTTCCATCATAGGATCGAACCTCCCCTTTCTCTAATAACTCGCGGGTCGGTGCAGCTTCTTCCTTTTGATAACCAACTTGAGTTGATCCTATTTGATTACCCATGCTATTAAAAAATAAAACATCTATGTTTGGTAAGACATTATCTTGTGTATTATTTTGAAGAACAAGCTTAAACTCAAGATATTTCTTATCTTTTTTGCCAGCCAACATGAAGATGCCGTTTTTTACAT
>CAIYXP010000025.1 GCA_903930145.1 uncultured Methylococcaceae bacterium | reverse complement strand
GATTGCCAGCTTCGATTTGATGAATGAAGCCCTGCCGGCCAATCAAGCCCAATATGTTGCCTATATCCAGCAACTGATCAACGCCATTCGGACGGTGGACACGCGCCATCTGGTGCAAGTGCAAGCCTGCTTTGCCAATGATTGCCAAGAGCCGCCGTTAGTCAATGATGCCAATGTTTTGTATGACTTTCATCATTACGATGCATGGCGGGCATCTAGCCAGTTGAGCTATGGCGGCGACTATGGCGACAGCAATATGCGCTACGGCGACGCCAGTTCGTTGGTGCTGCCCTACGACTCGGACACTACGGCGGGGACCGTTTGGGAGAACTCGCCCATTCCGGCCGGCACGACGGGTTGGGCTTGGTACGAAGGTTCTGTATTCACGTTGAACGATCCCAATGTAATCGCCCTCGTGCCGGTGTTTGTCAGCAACACCAACACGGGCAAAGTCACATTTGATGATTTTCAAATCAAAGAATACGACACTTCAGGCAACCTCGTTCGGATAATCCAAAATATTGATTTGGAGAAGAAGCCGGCCACTTGGTACTTGCTGGACAGCTATGATCCCTTCCTGTCCTATGCCAGCCTCACCACCACCCAACGAGTCTCCGGCACGACCGGCAGTAAAGTCATCGAGTCCACTGGTCACCGTGGAACGGCTTCGGTGTCCATTTCCAACGCCAACGGCAAATATCTGGTGAAGATGCCAAACCTGAAGTTTTCCGGCAGACAGGGCTACAGTTACCAGATTTCGGGTTGGGTCAAGGGGACCAGCGCGACGGGCGGGACGGGGGCAATGGGGCTGCAATTGCAAAACAACCGGTCCTATGTCCAGCAGAATAGTTATACCAAGGCTTATCTGGAGCAAAGCCTGCTTCAGTATGGCATCCAATTTTCTTTGGGCAATAATGTGCCGATCAATCTCGGAGAATTTGGTCAAAGCCCCCGTAATTACACCTTGGATAGGGGCGGCTTGGCTTGGATGGCGGACACTTTGAGTCTGATGGCCCAATACGGGGCATCCGGGCAAAATTGGAACTGGCATGGCACTGCGTTCGGAGTTTACAGCAATCTGTACGGATACCCTGACCCAGACTATCTCAACCAAGATTTGATTACGCTGTTTCAAGCGCAAGACACCAGCAGTGCCGCGCCCGTTGGTGGTGGTGGCAGCAATGGTGGAGGGGGCAATCCACCTCCGCCCCCGGCAGGCGTGGAAGTGATTGTCGACAATTTGAATGCCGGATTTAGCAAGCTTGGAACATGGACAGAATCCAGTGCCAGTGGTGAATATTTGGCAAGTTCATTGGTGAACGGGACAGTAGGCAATTCTGCGACTTGGACAGTCAATCTCACGACGGCCGGTAATTACCAGGTCTATGCGTGGTGGGCGGCATCCAGCAATCGGGTGGCCAACGCGCCCTACGCAATCACTACCTCAGGTGGCACAATGACCGTTTCCGTCAATCAACAAGCCAATGGGGGGAAATGGAATCTGCTCGGCACGTATGGCTTTGCTGCCGGTCCGGCCAGCGTCACCTTGACGCATCCCGGCGGTTCGGGGTTATGGAGTTCAGCCGATGCCATCCGGTTTACGCCAGTCCCATAAACCGGTCTGATTCGGGCAACGGGGAATAGCCGTTGCCCGGGTTTCATGCCATAAACCGGGAATATTTTTTACCTAGAATTTCACCATCGCGGTCATTCGAAACATCAGCGGCTCGACCGGATGCATGATGACACCGTTGACCCCTTCAGGGTTGATGCCCTGGTAAACGTCGCTTTTGGTGCGATAGTTGTAATTGTAGGCGATGTCGTAACGTTGCGAGCCGAGTAAGTTGAACGCTTCCAGTTCCAACTTGAAAGCCTCGTTTTGCCAGCCTGTCCCCATGCTGACCAAGGTGGTGTCGCCCGCGTTGTAGGTGTTGGATTCGTTGAGAGGCACATCGCCGAAATGGCGCACCCTGGCCGTGCCGAAGAAACCGTTGGTCAAGTCGGCCACCGCGCCGGCGGTGATGACCCGGCGCACCGAGTTGGGCACCCGGTTTTCATAATACGGCACGCCGGTGTAATTGGCGGCGGAGAAGGCAAAGTCGGCATCCAAGGTCAGCCAGTTGAGTGGCTTGTAGTAGTTGGTCCATT
Source organism: uncultured Methylococcaceae bacterium (assembly GCA_903930145.1). Classification (GTDB taxonomy): domain Bacteria; phylum Pseudomonadota; class Gammaproteobacteria; order Methylococcales; family Methylococcaceae; genus Methylumidiphilus. The sequence goes on along the minus strand of CAIYXP010000025.1, from coordinate 6,170 downwards.
CCACGCCATAGCGCTCACTCTTCCCGGTCGGCTCGGTGGTCCCCGCGTCGCCGACGAACACCAGTTCGGAATCCATTTGCAGCCACCACACGGCCAGCGTCGTATTCAAACCCTGCACATATTGGCTGCGCATCCCGATTTCGGCCCCACGCGAGCGGACCAAGGGGGTCACCGACGAAACCGGGTCGCCCGTCAACGGGTCAAACCTCAGGGTCGCGCCACGGGCATCGTTGGAGTGATAGCCATAGCCCAAATTCAGAAAAAACTCAGTGTCGGCCCACGGACCCGCAATCAAACTGAGTTTGGGGCTGAAAATCCCGGAATAGCGGTTGCCCGAATTCCACGGTTGTAAGACACTGTCCACGTTGTAATTGAAAAAGTCCCCGCGCAAACCGGCGATGGTGCGGAATTTTTCCAGCCAGTGGATTTGGCTGCGGGCGTAAACAGCGCCCTGGGTTTCATCGACATTGTAACGTGTCACCGGGTTGAACGTTTGCCGGTTGACGCTTCGGTTCAACGCCAGCCCGCCGATGCCGTCGTAACGGACTAGGAAGCCGAGGCTATTGTCCAAGTCGAATCCGAACCAGTGGTTGAACCAAGTCTGTTCGCCCGTGACCCCGCCGACCCAGCGCTGCTCCCTTTGGTTAAGCTGGTCGCCCAGTTCGGGGTAGTCCAGATAACCGGTGAAGTTGGAATACAGGTCCAAGTCGGAATACACGCCGTAAGCATTGAATTCGTTTTTCCAGCCGTCCCCCCGGCTCCAAAAATTACCCGACAGACTGTAACGGTTGGAAAGTCCGCCGTCGCTGGGATCACCCGTGCCGTAAGTGTTGAACTCGCCCGAATTCACCGCAAGCAAGGGTATCTGGTTGGTGGCATTCCACGTGTTATGGTAAGCCTTGCCATTGATGGACAAGCCCCATTGGTCATTGTCGATGGTGTAGCGCAACATGCCGTTGAATTTCTTGGTGTCTTCCGGCTGCTGCCATCTCCCGTCGTAAAATGTCGCCTCGCCGCCATAAAGCAATACGCCATCGCCGATCCGGTTGGAATGGGCCGCAACCAGCCGGTAATAATCGTAACTGCCACCAGTAAACTTGACGAAACCCTTGTCCAGCTTGTGCATCGTGTGCATGCGCGCATAACCGGCAGAGGCGAAATTGCCCACGTCGGCGTAATACGGCCCCTTGCCATATTCAATCTTATCCATCAACTCGGGAATGATGCTGTTTAGATCCAGGTAGCCCTGACCGTGGGCATGGGTGGGATTGTTCATCGGCACCCCGTCCAAAAACACGGCGAAGTCCGTACCATGGTCCAAGTTGAAGCCACGCAGGAAATACTGGTTGGCCTTGCCTGAGCCGCTGTGCTGGGTGGCGAGCATGCCAGGAACGACCTCCAATAGTTCGCCGACGCGAGCTAGCGGGCGGAACTTGAATTCGGGCTGACCGACTACGCCTTGCGAGGCAGATGCGGTCGAACCAATCAAATCAGTGGCCCGACCTTCCACTTCCACCGTTTCCAGCGTGGCAGGCTCTTCTTCCTTGGTTGCAGATTTGGGCTGAGGGTGGGAATGTGCGAGCAGGCAATTCAAGCTGATCAATACGCCGAATCCAAAACTGATGCTATTTCTATAAATTAACATGGCTAAGCTAAATTCCCGTCGATTAAGATAATTTTTGTATATCCGAATTATTGTTGATTGCCAATAATAATTCAATCCTGTCGCAAGCTATTCTTGCAATTTACCATACTCAAAGCGCCAACTGGGTTTTTTCGGCCCGGGTGTATTGCCAAACGGGCCTTCATTGCCACACCCCGCCAATAAGAAAGTCAATGTTAAAATGATAATTGCAAAAAATTTAGATGGCATAAATCCTCCCGCCTGATTCAGGATAATAATATTGACAAATGAAGTAGACTTGCTTGGTGTTTTGGGGCTTTGACAAATTTTAAATTGACATTTGCCGAAGCAAGAACAGTGCAGATAAACCCTGACGGGGACTCCTTTCCCCATCAGTCGTAAGAAGGGCTTTTCACTTGCCTTGTGTTTACCCTGTTGACTTCGAATTAATTGATCTTGCGGTCTTTGGATATTTTGCCTTCACCTTGATAATATACGATTTCTTCCTCCAATTTCTTTTTGCAATGCTCAAAAAGAGGGGTGGCTTCATCTACTTTGCCAGCTTCCAAAGCTGCAATCGCTTGTTTCATCGTAGAAGAACCTATTTCCATCGGCATGGTGCTCAGTTCCTTATAAGATTCCAAAGCAATTTTACGCCCGATTTTAGCCTGTTCCAGTGCTGCCGCCGTGTCTTTCTTTTGGGCTGCATCTAGCCCTTTGCCGCAAGCATCCGCAACCTCAATGATGCCTTTGGGAGGATTTGCATACCTTCCACCCGCATAACCAAGGCTAGTAATAAAGCTTAATGCAACAATGCACAGCACACGAAACGAAGTATTCTTCATACAAACTCCAGAGATTTATCAATAGTTATATTTCGGACAAAGCTACGCCTTGCTCTAGTTTTAAACTGAGGGCAAAACGTAACCATCACTCCCCTTTTAAGAGTGGATTGTCGGTTCATTGAACACCGTTCAACTCATAACATATTTGCAACAGGTATGCCAATTTCATAATTGGCATTATATTGTTCATAAAATCATGGATTTATAGGTTATTGTGACGTATATGGAAGGCGGTATTAGTGATTTTCATCATGAGTTAAATGCCGCATTTGATGCTGGATAAAACACAGCTATCTCAATGTAAGTGATTTGCCTCACTCACTGGGCTTAATCCCATAAATTAAGCCAACCCAACCCAAGGCAAATAAACATGCTTGGCACATGAGTGGCCACGCCCAGCAAAACCTCTTAATCCGTCAATGAAGCTCGGTAGGGCTTGGACAGCGCCAGCCAACGGTCGAAGGGGTTTTCGCCATGTGCCATCCCGTTGCGGTTTTGACCCTTCCCGACGACATCCGCCGTTGATTCGGAGAACCGCCAATGCGCTACGTGCAGATTCAAGGGTCTTCGCGTGGGGGGCGGCAATCGCCACCTTCAGCCGTTCGTTACCCAAGGCCCGGCGGGAAGGCGGGCGGCCGAGCCAGGCGTAAAATCCGCCGCGCGAAACGCCCAGCACCCGCCGCCATAACCCTCACCGGAAATTCGAGTCGCCACTCCTTCTAAGGAGGCGTACCTTGCAGCGGAACCCTTCGCTCTTCCCTTGCAAAGTATGCCGTCGCTTTTGTTAATATGTCGCGCTCCATCCTAGCCTCGGCCAGGCTCTTGCGCGACTTCGCCACCTCGGCCTCCAGTTCCGGCGCCGAGCGCGCCCCGGGGCCGCAATCGACCTGCCGCCCTTGGCATCCCGCACTCAGTTCGACAGCGTTCCCTTGGGCATCGACAGCCGCTTCGCCGCCTCCCGTTCCGAAAGCCCCTAGTTCAATACCGGCTTGACTGCCTCCGCCTTAAATTCATGTGTGTAGCTTTGTGGATTTTCCATTGTGTCCTCCTCGTTGGGTTAGTGTGCCAATCGGGAGTGTCCATGCAAGTCAGGATACCTCACCAAGACACTGACCACTTCAAACGTACAATGCAGCATCTACCAGTCACTGGTGGGTTCGACTAGCACACTTCCCTCATTTGACGATAGTTCAGCCCAATCCGCCGCCTGCAATTTGCAAAGTTTCATCCAATCCATCATCAATTTTGCGCTGAACTTCTCGGCAGCCTCGGTCACCCAACCCGTCGCCATTGCCTGCGAGGTTCAAGGTTATGAAACCCTCTTCGGCTCAGGCGTCTGCCCCGGCTTCCAAAACATTGCGGCCAACCGCGATTTGTACGCAGGTAGCGTATTGCCGAATCTGATTACGTTGCAGAGCATCCAAACCAGCTATGAATGGATACAACAAGCCTACAAAACTTACAACTATAGTGGCGATAGTGCGCTCAACAACAACTACGCCCAACTCACCAGCGACATCAACGGATTGACCAACTGGCTCAATGTCAGCAATAACTGGCAAACGGAAATGTTCCTGACTGACGCAGCCTCCGGCGGCTTCAGTCAAGTCGAATTCAATGGCCTGTTGGTGATGGCCTTCATTGGCGAATATCAGCAAATCACCGTTTGCACCTCACCCGACAATGGGCAGAATTGGAGCTACCCGACCATTATTTCAGATGCGTGTAGCAACTATCCTCCCGCGCTGGCGGTGTTCGACAACCAAGTTTGCTTGGCCTACACGGGCTTGAATAACGGGCTTTACACCTGTGTGGCGGGTGCCAATTTAAGTTTCTCCGCCCCCGCGGAATACGGCACGACGGCTTACAGCTTGGCCGGGCCTGCTTTGGCAGTGGCGAACAATAGGCTTTATTTGGCTTACACCGCAATTAACAAAAGCATTTGCCTAGCCTCGTCCAGCAATGGCACATCGTTTACGGCGGTCAGTGGTTTGCCCACCGGCTATGCCAGCACCTCCAACAGCATCAACCCAACCCTTGCCGTGTCAGGCAACTGCCTGTATCTGGCATTTTCCGCCAATTCACCCACTGCGGGTAATTGTTTGGGCTATGGCAGTGCCGCATTTGCAAGCGCTCGCAACGGCGTAGGCAGCTTCGGCACGGTCTCCTATGTGGCAACCAGCGGCGCGGTCGGCGGTTGCTCGAGTATGGTCGGCGCGGAATTGCAGTTATACGGCAATGTGGACTTGCCAAGCATCCTGTATGCCGCATGGATTAACAGTGGCGAAATCGTGCTATGGAATCAGGCCACCAACAATTGCAGCACTGTGGTGGTGGGCGGTTTGCCGTCTTTAGCGGCAAGCGGCAATGCGCTGATGCTGGCCTATGTGCCTCCCACCGCGACGGGCAGCCATGCACAAATCAGTTTGCAGACGTTGACCATGCCTACCGTCACCGAGAGCTTGATTAATGACACCGGCGGCATTGCGTTGACGAGCTTCAAGGGGGTGGAAGTGATGGCCTTCATTGGCGCATATACCCTAATCAACGTCTGCCAATCCGCCGATGGCGGTCAGACTTGTGGCGGGGCGACCGTGCTGGATCGGGTGTTCAGCAACTACCCGCCGGCTTTGGCGGTGTTGAACGGGGTGTTGTACTTGGCTTACACCGGCTTGAGCAATAAGCTTTATGTTTGTTCGTCTAGCGACGGGGTAAGCTTCACCCGGCCGGTTCAAATCACCGGCATTAGCAGCAATGCCGGGCCGGCTTTGGCGATGGCGGGCGGGATGCTCTATCTGGCCTACACCTCCACCAATAATTCCATTGCACTGTACTCGTTGAGTAACGGCACGACGTTTGCTTCGGCATCGACTTTGCCCAGTGGTTATGTCAGTGCTTCAGCCACTATTTCCCCGGCCTTGTCGGTGGCGAATGGCAATCTGTATCTGGCCTTCGCTGGCAGCAATGGCTTGGAGTATGGCAGTGCCACGTTCAATGGCACGACGTTAGGCAGTTTTGCCGCCACACCCACCACAGTGACCAGCGGCACAATCACAGGAAGCTTGAGCATGGTGGCTTTATTCGGCAATCTTTACGCCACATGGTCCAACGGCAACCAAGTAGTCACTTGGAACGGGGCTTATGATATTTGCTCCGACGTGATCGCCGGTGCCTTGCCTGCGTTGGCGGCTATTGATGGGTCACTGGTTACGGCCTATGTCAACACCACTGGCGGCACGGCGCAAATCAGCTTCACGACGGTTAACGTCAGCTATCCGTTCTGCATTCCCGCTAATGCCTCGGGCGGCATCTGCCAAGTGCAATTGAACGACCAATTGGTGATGGCCTACATCGGCGCTTATCAGGAGATCACCGTCTGCGCCTCATCCGACGGCGGGCAAACGTGGGACAACCCGGTTGCGTTGAAAGGCATGACCAGCAACTACCCGCCCGCGTTGGCAGTATATGACACTCGATCTTCAAGTTTTTACTAGGGGCAAAGGGGATTGACTTTCACAACCTTTGTGTTAGTGGTTCATGCCCTAAGCCGCCCGATACCTCAATGACGGCGTCGGCTCCAGCCGCCCCAAGTCCCTCCCGCTCATGTGTTTGGACGAGGGGGCCAAAGGAAACAGGGTCTTCACTGTCTTGGCGAGCTCCTCGAATTGCTCCGCCGGGTTGTCCGCCGCCAGTATTTGCCG